>MEMN01000137.1:17379-19278 GCA_001767945.1 Alphaproteobacteria bacterium RIFCSPHIGHO2_12_FULL_66_14
AGGCAGATGCCGGTGCCGACCTTCAAGGTCTTGGTGACGACAGCCGCGGCGGTCAGCGACACGAAGGGATCCATCGCGTCGTAGTACTTCTTTGGCAGGTCGCCGCCGCTCGGGAACGGCGACTTGCGCGAGAGAGGAATGTGCGAATGCTCGGGCGCCCACAGCGATTCGAAGCCGCGCTCTTCCAGCGCCTTGGCGAGTTCGCCGGGCGCCATGGAATAGTCCGTGAAGAACATCGCCACGCCGATGTGCATCGTTTTCCCCCTAGGCCGCCTTCGGCCATTTCGCGCCGACCCGCGGCAGCACCTTTTCGATGAGTTGCCGCGTTTGAGCGAGCACGCCGGCGCCGTCGCCCACCGGCCGCAGGATGAACTTCTGAACGCCGACATCGACGTATTCGGCGACCCTGTCGAGAATCGCCGCCTCGTCGCCGATCGCGAAATAGCGCGCTGGATCACGACTGGTGCGCTTGGCGTAGGCCGCCATGGCGCCTGAAACGACGCCGTCGGTGGCCTTGCCGAAATAGAACGGAAAGGCCGCGCCATAGTGATCTTCATCAATCGAGCGGCCGGCCTCGACCAGGGCCAGCTTGATGGCGGCCACGACCCGACCGGCCTCGGCCGGTCCCTCGGCACCGCCCTGCCAGCCCGTGCCGTAGCGTGCCGTTCGCCGGATGGCGGCGTCCGACGAACCGCCGATCCACATCGGCAGGTCGGGCTGCACCGGCCGGGGTGAGATCGAGGCGCCGGAGAGGCTGTAATACCTGCCGGCAAAGTCGACGCTCTCCTCGCGCCACAGCCGCGCGATGATTTCGAGGCTCTCGTCAGTGCGGCGTCCACGCGTCTTTGTATCGATATCGAGTGCCTGCCATTCCGGCCCGAGCGGGCTGCCGATGCCGAAGGCCGGCAGCAGGCGCCCCTCCGAGAGCACGTCGACCGTGGCGCACTGCTTGGCGAGCAGCACCGGATCGCGCAGCGCCAGAGAGACCACGTTCATGCCGAAGCGCATCCGGCGCGTGCGGCCGGCCAAGGCCGCCATGGTCGTCATGCATTCCAGGATCGGCTGACGGCTCACCAGCCGATCGGTCTGCCACAGCGAATCGACGCCACCTGCTTCGCAGAGATCGACCCAGCGCCAATAGTCGCCCGCCCCGGCAAAGGGAAACTCCATCAGGCCGAGACCGACGGCGACCTTCATGCGTGGGCTTTCGCCAGCGGCGCGATCGTATCGAGATGGCGCAGGATCTCGTCACGGCTGAGATCGGGGATCGCCAACAGCGCGTTTGGAATCCCGGCCTTTTCGTAAGCCGCCAGGGCAGCGGCTTCCGGCGGCGCGCCGAACACGGTGATCGTGAGCGTCGCGGGATCACGCTTCACCGACTCCGCCATGCGCTTCAAACGATCGACGGCGGTGGATGCCTCGAAGCCGCTGCGCGGGCGCGGGAACCAGCCATCGCAGTATTCGACGACACGCTTCAGCGTGTGGTCGGTCTCGCCGCCCAGCAGGATCGGCGGATGAGGCCGCTGCGCCGGCTTGGGCCACGACCACACCGGATCGAAGTTCACGAACTCGCCGTGGAAAGACGCTTCGTCCTTGGTCCAGAGTTCCTTCATGGCCAGCACATGCTCGCGCATCTGCTTGAAGCGCGTCTTGTAGCGCGCGCCGTGGTTTTCCATCTCGTCTTCGTTCCAGCCACCGCCGATGCCGAAGATGAAACGGCCGCCCGAGAGCTGGTCGAGGGAGGCGATGGCCTTGGCCGTGGCGATCGGCTCGTGCTGCGGCACCAGGAGGATGCCTGTGCCGACCTTGAGCTTCTTGGTCACCGCCGCCGCGAAGGCGAGGCCGACGAACGGATCATGGGTGTGCGAATAGCGCTTGGGCAACTCGCCCCCCGTCGGA
>MEMN01000137.1:19296-21925 GCA_001767945.1 Alphaproteobacteria bacterium RIFCSPHIGHO2_12_FULL_66_14
ATGCCGTAGTCGGTCGGGAAGTAGAAGACACCTACACGCATGAAAACTCCTATTTCTTGGGGGCTTCGACGTGGCCGCCGAAACCCAGCCGCATCGCCGACAGAACCTTTTCCGCGAAAGTGTGCTGCTGGCGCGAGCGGAAGCGCACGAACAGGGACGCCGCCAGCACGTCCGCCGGCACCGCCTCCTCGATGGCCGCCTCGATCGTCCAGCGGCCCTCGCCGCTGTCCTCGACGTGGCCGGAGAAGCTTTCCAGGTGCGCGTCCTTGGCAAGCGCGCTGGCCGTGAGGTCGAGCAGCCACGAAGTCACGACGCTGCCGCGCCGCCACACTTCGGCAATGTCGCCCAGGTTGAGGTCGTAGCGCTCGTCGGCCGGCAGCTTGTCGTCGGCGCGGTGGCGCATGATGTCGAAGCCTTCGGCGAAGGCCTGCATCATGCCGTATTCGATGCCGTTATGGATCATTTTTACGAAATGCCCCGCGCCCACCGGCCCGGCATGGATGTAGCCACGCTCGGCCCTTGGATCTAATCTGGGATCGAGTTTCTCACGGCCTTCCGTGCGTTCGATGTCACCGAGACCGGGCGCCAGCGCAGCGAAGATCGGATCGAGACGTGTCACCGTCTCGACGTCGCCACCGATCATCAGGCAGTAGCCGCGCGCCAGGCCCCAGACACCGCCCGACGTGCCGATATCGAGATACTTTATGCCCTTGGGTGCGAGCTCGCGGGCACGACGGACATCGTCTTTGAAGTTGGTGTTGCCGCCGTCGATGATGACGTCGCCGGCCTTCATCAGCCTACCGAGCTCGGCGATGGTGTCCTCGGTGATCTTGCCTGCCGGCAGCATCACCCAGACGGTGCGCGGGCCGGATCCCAATGCCTCGACGAGCGCCGGCACCGAAGCCACGACGGTGACGCCCTTGCCGGCCAACGCAGCACCCGCCGCGGGATTGGCGTCGAAGATTGCGCAGGAATGCCCCGCCCGCGTCAGCCGCCGCACGATATTGCCGCCCATTCGCCCGAGGCCGATGACGCCGATCTGCATGTTCTGTCCGTTTCCCCTCTGTGCGGCTAGGTTGGCGTCGCGAGTCCGGTGCGTCAACTTGAGGGCACCTGACCGGTGCCGCTGAGCGGCGGCACGCCGTTCAACCAGTCAGCCCGGCCGTCAGCCCAGTATCAGCCGAGCCCGTCGACGTCGTTGCGCAACTTCCGGCCGTCGCGCCAGCGCGCCAGATTGTCGAGGAAGATCTCGAAGATCGCCTCGTTCTGCCCCAGAGAGTGGCTGGCGGTGTGCGGCGAGACGATGACATTGGGCATGTCCCACAGCGGCGACGCCGGATCGAGCGGCTCGCGTTCGAAGACGTCGAGATAGGCGCCGGCGAGATGGCCGCTGGCGAGGGCTGCGATGACGTCGCGCTCCACTGCAATCTCGCCGCGCGCGACATTGATGAAATGGGCGCCGGCGGGCATTGCCGCGAGGGCGGCCTCATTGGCGATCCCGCTCGTGAGCGGCGAGGCCGGGCAGCACAGGATCAGCCAGTCCGCCTCGGGCAGGACTTCGGCCAGGCGATCGTAGGCGACCGTGCGGTCGCACGGCTCGACGGGCTCGGCGTTGCGCCGGGCACCGATCACCTTCATGCCCAGCATCTTCAGCAGCGCCGCGATGTTGCGGCCGATCGGGCCCAGACCCACGATCACGGCGCATTGGCCCGCGAGATCCCGCGGCGCATGCTCGCCGAGTCGCGGCTCCCAGGCATGACGCCGCTGCGCATCGGCCAGCAATGGAAAGCGCCGGTTTAGGGCAATGACGGCGCCCAGCGCGCTATGGGAGACGGTCACCGCCGTTGCCCCGGAGGCGGTCGTGACCTTGACGCCGCGGTCGCGCAGCTCGCGATAGATCGGCCGCTCCGCCCCAGCCGGATGGATTTGCAGCCAGCGCAGCTTCGGCGACCGGCGCAACACGATCTCGAAGTCGCGCAGTTCCGGCGACTGGTTGTCCTTGCTCGACTTCCCGGTCACTTCGCGGGTCATGAAGGCAACATCGGCATCGCATGGCCCGTCACCTGCGACCGCCTCCTCCGCCGTCACGAAGACGAGGCCGCCTGACGAAACGGCGGCCTCGATGCGCGGCCCCCAGGTCCGGAAAGCGTGTTGGGAAAGCAGCAGCTTGAGCGGTGGCGTGGTCATGGTCGCCTGACGATGCAGCGTTGCAGCGTAACCGTCCATATCAGGCAATTGCCGAGCCACCACAGCCCGGGCTAAGCCATATTCGGGAGAAGCGTGCGGATGGACAGTTTCGACTACGTGATCGTGGGCGCCGGCTCGGCCGGCAGCGTGCTCGCCAACCGGCTGAGCGAGGACCCGAACGTCACGGTCTGCGTTCTGGAAGCTGGGCCCTCGGACTGGCATCCCTTCATCCATATCCCCGCCGGCTTCATGTACACGCTGGTCAATCCCCGGGTGAACTGGCTCTATACGTCGGAGCCCAGCGAATGGACCGGCGGCCGGCGCATCGCGGCACCGCGCGGCAAGACGCTGGGCGGCTCGAGCTCGATCAACGGCCACATCTACAACCGCGGCCAGCGGCTGGACTTCGACGGCTGGGCACAGCGCGGCAACCACGGTTGGG
>MEMN01000137.1:21949-22128 GCA_001767945.1 Alphaproteobacteria bacterium RIFCSPHIGHO2_12_FULL_66_14
TCCGCCGTACCGAGCAGCGCATCGCCGACACGCCCGATGCCGTGGATGAGACCTTCCGTGGCCATGAAGGCAAACTGCCCATCACCGACCTCGATTGGCGCGATCCGCTGTGCGAAGCCTTCATTGAAGGCGCGGTGCAGATGGGGATCCCGCGCAACCGCGACTACAACGGCACCATG
>MEMN01000137.1:22220-22532 GCA_001767945.1 Alphaproteobacteria bacterium RIFCSPHIGHO2_12_FULL_66_14
GAACCTCACCGTGCGCACCCATGCCCAGGCGACCGAGATCGTGCTCGAGGGCAAACGCGCGACGGGCGTGCGCTATCGCAAGGGCGGCCGGGGCGGCAAGCAGATCGAGGTCCGCGCCAACAGGGAAGTGATCCTGTGCGGTGGCACGGTGAACAGCCCGCAGCTTCTGCAAGTCTCGGGCATCGGTCCGGCGCCGCTGCTGCAATCGCTGGGCATCGCGATAAAACATGCGCTGCCGGGCGTCGGCGAGAATCTGCGTGACCACTATGCACCGCGCTTCGTTGCTCGCGTGAAGGGCGCCATGAGCATCAA
>MEMN01000137.1:22602-38056 GCA_001767945.1 Alphaproteobacteria bacterium RIFCSPHIGHO2_12_FULL_66_14
GCGCTCAACCCGACGCTCATCTACGTATTCTGGAAATCCGATGAGCACGTCGACAACTACGACCTGCAGCTCACTTTTACGCCGGCCAGCTACAAGGAAGGCGTGCAATCAACCCTGGACGATTTTCCCGGCATGACGATCGCCTCCTGGCAGCAGCGGCCCGACAGCACCGGCTACGTCCGCGCCCGCTCGGCCGATCCGTTCGAGGCGCCGGTCATCCAGCCGAATTATCTTGCCGCCGAAAGCGACCGCCGCGTGCTGCTGGCCGGCATGAAGCTCGCCCGCCGCCTGCTGGGCTCGCAAGCGCTCAGCAGATACTACGACCGCGAAGAATTCCCCGGCGCCGAGAAGCAGTCCGACAACGACCTGCTGACGGCCGCCAAGCAGCGAGGCACGACCACCTTCCATCTCATGGGCTCCTGCCGCATGGCGCCGGACAGCGACCCCACGGCAGTGGTCGACGACCAACTTCGCGTACGCGGCCTCGAAGGCCTGCGCGTGGTCGACGCTTCGATCATGCCGACCATGCCGTCGGCCAACCTCAACGCCTCGGTGCTGATGATCGCCGAGAAAGCCGCCGACATGATCCGCGGCCGGCCGGCGCTGGAAGCGGTTGTGCTCAAGGATTGAGGGAGGCAGGCCGATGGCGGACGCGGCGAACGAACCGGCCATCGACGCCATTGCCAGCCTGGTGCCGGCAACCTTGCGGGCGCTCTACGCGCTGGAATTCGCCGGCCGCCATCTCTCGCCCGCCACCCTGCCCCGACTGATCGAGGCCGTTGCCGGCCGCAACGACGACCTCGATGCGGCACTGGCGGCCTCGCGCACGACCGAGTGGCCGGAGCGCTTTGGGCCGGTGCGCGACTGCCTGGAGCGCGCGGCGGCAGCGGCGGGCGAAGGGATCGCCGGGCTCCTCGCCGCCAGCGAGGCGCCGCAGCCGATCGTCGCGGCCTACCGGGCGCTGCGCGGCTATGCCCGCGCCTCAGAAGCGCTCTACCCCATGGCGGCGCACCTGAAGTCGGTCAGCCAGTTCTTCCTCGAGCCCTCCATGCGCGACGACGCGGCCCTGTTGCAGCGGCTGGCCTCCGCCGACACGACGCGCGACTGGGTCGGCGTGATGCATATCGGCGGTCCACCCGGCACGCGCGGCGCCTTCTCGCTCTATGTGCCGGAAACCTACGATACCGCGCGCCCCTTGCCCCTCGTCGTCGCGATGCACGGCGGCAGCGGCAATGGCGGCGGCTTTCTGTGGAGCTGGGTGCGGGAGGCGCGCACCAGAGGCCTGATCGTGATTGCGCCGACGGCGATCGGCTCGACCTGGTCGCTGATGGAGCCCGAGGTCGACGGACCGAGCATCGATCGCATGGTCGAGCAAGTCGCGGGCCAATGGAATGTCGATGCCAACCAGCGGCTTCTCACCGGGATGAGCGATGGCGGCACCTTCACCTATGTTCTTGGCCTGCGTGGCGACTGCCGTTTCACGCATCTGGCGCCGGTGGCCGCCGCCTTCCATCCGATGATGATGGGCTCTGCCGACCCGGGCCGCGTGCGCGGATTGCCGGTCCACATCGTGCACGGTGCACAGGACTGGATGTTCCCGCCTGAAATCGCCCGGAGCGCCCAGCTCACCCTTGAGCAGGCAGGGGCCGCGGTGATCTATCGCGAGATCGCCGATCTCTCGCATACCTATCCCCGCGACGAAAATGCGGCGATCCTCGACTGGTTCGAGGGGTAGGGTCGGACACTTTCAGAAGTCGGCGGGCCGCAGGTCGTACGAGCCCTTGCGGCCCCGGCCGTACACCTTGGCGGCGATTGCGTGGATCCGCTCACGGTTCTGATCGAAGGCACCAAGGAAGCCCGCTTCATCGGTATTCATTCCGGGCTCGATCTGCTTCAGCGCATCTTCGCTCACGAAGAACGATGCCTCCATCGCACCGTCGTGTCCCCAGAAGCGCACGGCTTGCAGGGCCGCATCGTAGTACCGACTCTCATTCGGAAAATAGAGGGACATGGACGTACGTCGCGTCAGGCGGCCGCAGGCAGTCGCGCACCGATCGTTCCATGGGTAATCGACACCGTCGTGCCTCGCGACGTTGCCGAGACATCCACAACGGCGTCGAGCTGGCGGGCGAGAGCCTCGACGATACTGGTGCCCAGGCCCGGACTGATCTTGTCGGGCAGGCCGACTCCATCGTCGGAAACCTCGAGCCTCCAGCCCGACGGCGCCGCTTCGTAGCCAACCGCGATCATGCCGCCCGTCCTACCATCGACGAAGGCGTGCTTCAGCGCATTGATCGCGAGTTCGGTGACGATGAGACCGATGCTCACCGCTTCGTTGGAGGAGACGGTGCCATCCTGAGCCTTGACCTCGAGTGTCACCGGCCGACCCTCGGCAATCATCGATGCCGCAAGGGCCTCGCACAAACGGGACAGATAAGGGCCCATCTCGATCCGTTCGAGATTCTTCGAAATTTGCAATTGTCGCTGCACGGTCGCAACGGACAACACGCGCCGATGGGCATCCTGAAGATGCTGCCGGATCTCTTCCGACTGCACCGCCTGCGCCTTGAGGGAAAGGATGCTGGCAATGATCTGAAGACTGTTCGAAACGCGATGTGGCACTTCCATCAGAAGCGTTTCCTTCTCCTCCGCCAGTTCGGCCAGCTTGCGCTCGACCACGCGCCGCTCGGTTACGTCCTCGATCGCCAGCAGAATGAGAGCGCTGGCGCCGCCGGCATCGAAGACCGTGCGGGCATTCAGGAGCATCGAGCGTCGTCCGATCCCGGAAAATTCCCGCTCGACCTCGTAGGCCTCCATCACGGCGTGCTGCGGCAGGATCGTCTCCAGCAACACGCGGAGCTCGGGGATGTTCCACTGGCCGCCGCCCAGATCGTAGACCGGACAGCGCTCGACCTCGTGCGGCTCGAGTCCGAAGGTTCGATAGAACGAGCGGCTCGCGGCGACGACGCGCAAGCCCTTGTCGAGGACCAGCAAAGGCTCACGGATCGTGTCCACAATGGCCTCGGCCAGCGTGTGCCCGTCCTGGATGTCAGCAAAGGGGCTTGTGTTTGTAATCGCAGTCACCGCCCTTCCGGAAGGCGCATTGGACTGCTTCTTGGGTGCGCCTTCCCGGGGGCGAAGTCCAACGATATCGGCCGGGACAGGAACCATCACCCGGACAAGTCAAAGGCGCTGTCCACCTTGCGGCGGGCAGCGCCTTCATGAACTCTGGTCGGAGTAAAGGGTTCGCTTCAGCGTTCCGGTGTGGTCGCAGCGCCGACGCCGGCGCCAACGGCACCGCCGATCAACGCGCCGGGCAGAACGCCCAAGCCGGTCGTCGCACCAACCACTGCACCGCCGCCGGCACCGATCGCGCCGCCGGTGACCGCGCGCTGGCCCCAGGTATCGCCGCAGGCCGTCGCGCCGAATAGAATGGCCACGAGTGCCATCAACTTGAGTGCCGACATAGGAATCTCCCAATTGAACTGTATGGCATCAACGTTGCAGTGGCTGGAGAGTTCCCGGTGATCGCACGACTAAATGAAGTCTGCGAGGTCGCCCCACTACCCTGCTGGCCCGCGATCCGTAGCGTTTCTCTTCAGGTCAACGCGCAGGACTTGCGCCCGGCCGGAGTCGGCTTCGAGGCAGGCTCGGCGTCGTTGTCGATCAGCTTCACGAGGTCGTCGGGCAGCGGCTCCCTCGTGATGGAGTCGTACAGTTCGTGGAGCTGCTTGTGCAGCCAATGATCGAACGGCTGCTTAGCCTTAGCCATGATGGACGTCCCTGGACCCGACCGCATGACGCATCACAAGGCGAGCGCCACCGGGGCGGGCGCCACAGAACCGGTGAGCGTGCTGGTCGGATCGCCGACAACACTGTCTTCGCCGGCGAGAAACGTCTCAAGCGACATGCGGGCACGCGAGATCCGGCTTTTGATCGTGCCGACCGAAACGCCGCAATGCTCGGCAATCCGGGCATAGGGATAGCCCTCGAGCACCGCAAGCAGCAGCGCCTCCCGCTGGCCATGGGCCAGCCGGTGAAAGGCGCCAAGGAACTCCCGCATGATCAGACCGCTTTCCTGGTGAGGTGGATGCGACAGCGTGTTCGAGATGACGTCGTCCAGGTTCACGGTGGGCCGGGTGCGGCGCAGGCCCGATACGAACTCGTTGCGCTGAATGCGGAAGAGCCAGGCCCCGAAATTGGTACCGGGGCGGAATGACTGTCGCCCCGCCAGCGCCTTCACGGCCGTTTCCTGGACGAGGTCGTCGGCTCGATCGCGGTCGCGGGTCAACGACAGGGCGTAGACTCGCAGGCGGGGCAGCAAGGCCTTCAGGTCGACGTGGAAGTCGCCGGTCATCGCCTGGACTATGGCCATGCATCTCTCCCGATTGTCTGGATTGGTGTCTCTGCCATAGGAACACCGCTCAGGCTGCTTTGGTTGCCGGCCAATGCAAACAATCAGCAGAAGCCAGACGCAGAAGCCGGGTATTGCTCGGGATTTTCCGCCAGAAACTTGGAGACCTGCGTCAGGCCAGGGCTTCGGCAAGCCGTCTGCGTGCCCGCGAAACCCGCGCCTTCATGGTACCGAGCCCGCAGGCACAAACCGCCGATGCCTCTTCGTAGGAGAAGCCGCAGGCTCCGACCAGCATCAGCGCCTCGCGATATTCGGGATTGAGGCGCCACAGCGCCTTGGAGAGGTCGATCAGGTCGGACGATCGATCGGCATGGTCGATGCCGGCGACATTCTCAGTCTCGCCCGAACCGACGGTCGCAGAGGATCGCCGTGCCGAGCGCAAGCTGGAGTAGAACTGCGACCGCGCGATCGTGAACAGCCAGGCCTTGAGGTTGGTGCCAGGCTCGAACTGCATCTGCTTGGAAAGGGCCACGACGGCGGTGTTCTGCACCAACTCGTCGGCCGCGACGCGCTCACGGCAGAGGAAGCGGCTGAACGCCCGCAGGTCGGGCAGCAGCGCCACCAGATCATCCTTGAACGGCGGGCGCCCTGCAGCAAGCGAAGGTGCTGCCATTCAAAGTTACTCCCAGCATTGGACATGGCGATCGTTCGAGTGAATTCCAATGACCTGGCGGCGAAAGACAGCCGCCGTTCCGACCTATGCTCTCGCCTGCTATCCGCGGGCTCCCGCTTGCGTCGATCCGCGTCCGCCCCGCTGGCGAAGTCGCCTTCCGCGACGAATTGGGCTTCCATTACGACTCTCGGGGAAGCCGCATCGACCGCAACGGCAACATCATCAGCCCTCAGACCAGGACGCCGTAGGCAGGCAATCATTCGATCCCGAGAAAGGGTTCGCGCAGACGGGCTTTTTTGCGACTGGTCGAAGGAACCTTCCGGTGCCTGGCGCGTTGTTTCCACACACTCTTGGCGGGAGACTCGTATGCTGAACTGGGCACTTACGTTCTTGGTCATCGCGCTGCTCGCCGCCCTGTTCGGCTTTGGCGGCATCGCATCGACCGCCGCTGGCTTCGCGCAGATCTGCTTCTTCGTGTTCCTAGTGCTCTTTTTCGTCAGCGCCGTCACTCACGTGGTTCGACGCCGCTAAAGACGAGGTCGTCAGCCCACCCCGCGTAGCGGGCTGGTGGTCTTGGTGTATCGCGAGCCCTATGATGCACCGCCCAATGAAAGGACGGAAATGAACGGATTGAGGGAGGAAGCGGCCGCAGTGCTGCCATACCTGCGCCGCTATGCGCGCGCACTGACCGGCAACCAGCAGCACGGCGATCAGTGGGTCCGCATGTGCGTCGAGGTTCTGGTGCAGCAGCGGAACCTCCTGAGCTCGAAGGCCACGACGACGGCCGACATCTTCACCCTCTTTCACACGCTTCAACAGCCATTCAGCACCCTTGAGCAGAAGAGCCCCATTGAGGCAACCGACGCCCCAGCAAGGCTCAAGACGCATCTGACCGATATTCCGCAGCGGCAGCGCCAGGTCCTCTTGCTCACTGTCCTCGAGGGCTTTTCGATCGACGAGGTGGCGCGCATCCTGGCAATCGACGTCGCCGAAGCGGAAGCCGATCTCAAGCAGGCGCGCGATGAACTCGAGCGGGTTGCCTCGGTGCGGGTGCTCGTCATCGAGGACGAGGCGGTGATCGCGCTCGATGTCGCCAAGATCGTTCGCAACGCCGGCCATCAGGTCGTGGGCATTGCCCCCACCGAGAAAGCCGCCATCGACCTCGCCAAGAAGCACCTGCCCCATCTGGTGCTCGCCGACATTCAGCTCCGGGACGGCGACAGTGGCATTGCGGCCGTTCGCGAGATCCTGAAGGCGGTATCCGCACCCGTCATTTTCGTGACCGGCTTTCCCGAGCGACTCCTGACAGGGCACGGGCTGGAGCCGGCTTTCATCATCACCAAGCCCTTCAACCCGGAGATGCTGAAGACGGCGATGGCCCACGCTTTGAATTCGGTGGTGGTGTGACCCTGGCGCCGGACGTCGCCCGACGTCCAGGCACCGGATGATGCGAAGCCTGACACTGAACGCCAGGTTGTTCGTGATTCTGGCCCTGGCCCTGGCGCCTGCCGTCGCGCTGGCCGTACTCGATGCCTGGCAGAAATTCGTCCTGGCCTCGGCAATACCCCAAGCGGCGTCGGCGGCCTTCGGACTGGGGACCGATATCGGCATGATCGTGCTGTCGTCGCTGGCAGGCCTTGGCATGCTGTGGGTCGCCGCCGAGCGTTGGTGCCTGCGTCCCTTGAAACCGATCCAGGCGGCGGCCGCGGCAATCGCCCGGGGAAACTTCGCCCCGCCCCGGCCTGTCGGCCCGACCACGCCGGAGATGGAGGCCCTGGCCCACGACGTCTTCGCCCTCGGAGCAGCGATCAGCGTGCGGGAGAGCGCCCTGCAGGTGAGCCTCGAACAGCGCGAGCACATGCTCCGCGAAATCCACCACCGGGTTAAGAACAATCTGCAGATGATCCTGAGCCTGCTCAACCTGCAGGCCGACAGGATCCGCTCGCCGCGCATCCTGCGCCTGTTCGGCGACGCAAGGAATCGGGTGCTGGCATTGTCGATTCTGCATCAGCATCTATACGAACGGTCGGACTGGTCCTCGGTCGACTTCCAGGCCTACATCGCCGACCTGGTCGACCATTTGTCGGCGCGGCGCCGCCGGCAGGACAAGCCCGCGGTTCAATGCCGCGTCGAAGCCTTGGTGATGGCGGTCGGACCGGACACGGCCATTCCCGTCGGGCTGATCATCACCGAAGCCGTGTCGAACGCCTTCAGTCATGCGTTCGCCAACACCATGTCGCCCGAGATTCGCATCACGACCGAACTCAGCAACGGTGACATCGTGGTCACCATCGACGACAACGGTTCGGGCATCGGCGAGGACGGTACCGCGCCGGGCCAAAAGCAGGGACTGGGTGTCACCTTGATGCATGGGCTTGCCGCCCAGCTCGGCGGAAGCATCGACATCTTGCGACGCCCTGAGGGCGGCACCCGTGCACGGCTGCAGTTTCGCAAGCCGCGACATGCGATCGTAGACCGGCCCATCACGTTGCCAGGCGCGCTTCTCCCGGCGGCCGATTGAGCTGTCCCTAGCTGGCCGGGATCAGCCGCTCATTCGTTGTACTTGGCGGTCGTGACGCCGCTGTAGCGATCGTAGAAGACTTGGAGCTTCCTGAGATTGCACAGATCGAGGTACTGCCAGATCGCCGGCGCGCCGCCGTCGGCGAAGCTGAGCTTGATATCCACCATGCATACGAGTCGCGACGCCGGGATCACCACCTGCCGGGCCTCGCCGACCTTGATGACCGGCGGGCGGAGAACGTTGGGGCTCCACATTCCCAGCTGGGACTGCGAGATCGACATCTCGCTGATCGGAGAACTTGTCGAATTGATCAGCAGGAAGGTGGTATCCACGGCCAGCGCGCTCCCGGCGAGCAGCGACAGCACGGCGACGGCAATCGAACGCAACATTTGACGAAATCCCCCAGAGGCGCCGGCATCTTATCGCCGCATCGCAAGGCGGCTCAAGCGACGGATCGGATGCCCTATCCCGGCGAAGCCCGCCGCGCTAGAGGAAGGACATGACGTCGTTCCTCATCAGCCACCCGTCGTTTCTGGCCCATGACACCGGCGACTACCACCCCGAACGGCCCGATCGGCTGCGCGCGGTGCTGGCCGCGCTCGACGACGCGGCCATTGCCCACCTGGTCTCCGTCGTCGCGCCCGCCGCCACCCTCGAGCAGCTCACGCGCATGCACCCGCTGGAGTATGTCGAGGCGATCCTTGGCGTCCGACCGCTGGCCGGCGAGCTGGTTCAGATCGACGCCGACACCCTCATGAGCACCGACAGCGCCGAGGCAGCGCGTCACGCCGCCGGCGCCGTGGTCGCCGGAGTCGATGCGGTGATGCGCGAGGCCGCGCAAACCGTGTTCGCCGCGGTGCGTCCGCCCGGACACCATGCCCTGCCGAGCGTTCCCGGCGGCTTCTGCCTGTTCAACAACGTCGCCGTGGGCGCTCTGCACGCCCAGGCCGTCTACGGTCTGGAGCGCGTGGCGATCGTCGACTTCGACGTCCATCACGGTCAGGGAACCCAGGCCATCGTCGAGCCCGATCCGCGATTGTTCTATGCCTCGTCCCACCAGTCGCCGCTCTACCCTGGCACCGGCTCGGCGCGCGAGCGCGGGGTGGCGGGAAACGTGGTCAACGCACCGCTCGCGCCCGGCAGCGGCAGTGCGGAGTTCCGCGCCGCCTGGGGCGATCGCATCCTGCCGGCACTCGACCTGTTCGCGCCGGAACTCCTGATCGTGTCGGCAGGCTTCGATGCCCACCGCTGCGATCCGCTGGCGCAGTTGAACGTCGAGACCGCGGATTTCGCGTGGTTGACGGAGGAACTTCTGGCGATCGCCGACCGGCACGCCCAAGGACGCATCGTCTCGGCCCTCGAGGGCGGCTACGACCTCGAGGCCCTGGCCGAGTCGGCTGTCGCGCATGTGCGCGCGCTGATGCAGCGTTCCTGAGACGTCATTTCGCGTCGAGGCGCCAGGTGCCGTCCCATCCCTCGGGCGTGCCGCTGCGGAGAAATTCGGTGCAGCGCGCAATGAAGACGCGGCTCGGCCCGTCGCCCGGACGCAGCGCCGCCACGGAGCCGAAGCAGGCGATCGCCGCCTCGAAGCGGCCCTCGGCATAGGCCGCGCGTCCGGCCTGCCAGTGGGCGAGCAGTTCGGCGTGATCGGCCGCGCCGCCGATCTCACCCAACGGCTCGTGGATGTCGTGCATCTCGGTCGTGCCGACGGCCACGATGCGGTCGATGTGGCGCCAGACGAAGCGGTCGGCGGTGATGGTGGCCACCTCGCCGCTTGCCAGCACCTCCGTTCCATAGACCTTGTTCATCCCTTCGAGGCGCGACGCCTGGTTCGCCACGGCGCCTACCAGCGTGTAGTTGATGCGTTCGCGCGCCCCGACATTGCCGACCACGGCCGGGCCAGTGTGCAGGCCGAAGCGGGTGCGAAAACCCGGCCGGCCAAGCTGCCGCCACTTCTCGGAAAGCCGACGACCGGCGGCGGCGGCCTGCAGGGCCGCCCGACAGGCATTGGCGATGTGATCGGGATCTGGCTCGGGGGCGTTCCAGAACGCCATGATGCTGTCGCCGATATACTTGTCGATCGTGCCGCGGTTGGCCGAGATTGCAGCACCCAGCACCTCGAAGTAGCGCGACAGCCGGCTCGTCAGGAGCTCGGGCTCCATCGTCTCGCTCAGCAGCGAGAAGCCTTCGATGTCGGTAAACATCACCGTGACCTCGCGGCGCGTACCGCCGATGCCGCTGCTCTCCGGCGAGCGCATGATCTGGTGAACCAGGTCCTTCGAGACGTAGCGGCCGAACACCTCGAGGCCTTCGCGCATCCGTTCGACCGCTTCGGACAGCCGGGCGACCTCGCTGATGCGGCTTTGCACCGGCACGCGGTCGGAGAAGTCGAGATTGCGAATACGCTCGGTCTTGGCGGTGATGCGTGCCATCGATCGCGACACCAGCAGCGAAGCCGCGAGCGCTCCCAGGATGGCGAAGGCGACGGCAATGGCTGCGGCCGCCGCCGCGCGTTGCAGCAGGACGCGCGAATCGGCGGCGAGTTCGACGACGGGAACGGCGGCGGCCACCACGAAGCGCTGCCCGAGAGCCTCCGGAACGCGACGCACGATCACCCGGTAGAATCGATCTCCGACGTCGATCCGGCGATCGACCTGGCGATCGCCGGCGATTGCCTCTCGGATCACGCCCTTGAGCGCCACACGCACCCGGTCATCGCCGGGGAGGCAGCCGGGCGCGGTGTCGATGCATCCCTCGGACTCGACCTCGACGGAGCCCGCGCCGTGGCCAACCATGATGATCGCATTGGGCGTGATCTTGTAGGTCGTGATCAGCTGCGACAGAGTCTCCAGCGTGTAGTCGAAGCCGATCACGCCGCCACCGCCGAGCAGCGGCACGCCGGCCGAAATGCCTGCATGCTTCGACCATGCGAACTGATAGAGCGCAGTGAGAGCCGGACCGTGTACCTTCTCGGCCTCGACATACCAGGGCCGGGTCCGCGGATCGAAGTTGGTGGGCTGGGCTCGTTCGCGTCCCCTCGTTCCGTCGGACGTCTGGAGCCATGTGACGGCGCGCCGCGCCGGGCCCTCGCCGTCGACCACGCGCATGACGATCGCATCGCGATCCGCCGCGTCGAAATCGGAGCGCTCGGTGGGCGAGAAAGCCTTCGGGCGGCCGGCATAGACGAAGCGTCCGTCAGCGTAGCCCACGTAGGCGGCGGCGACGGCGGGATGGCGCCCCAGCATGGCAACGAGCTGGCGGCGGCGCTCGTCGTCGTTGGCGGGTCCCTCGTGGGCAGCGAAGCTCGGCGAGTCGGCCAGCGTCAGGCCGACATAGATCATGATCCGCAGGCCGTCGGTCAGAAACCGCTCGACTGCCTTTTCCAGCTCCGTGACGCGCGCATCGGCGCTGCGTTGCTCCAGGGTATCGACAGACCGCCAGCCGAGCCACAGCAGCGCCGTGCTGAGCGGTGCCAGAACCAGCGCCATCAGGACCAGAATGGTGGCGCTGAAGGGGATCGACAGCCGTCGCGCCGTCATGTCGCCTGCGATGCCGCCCTGCGGCATCGGATTCCTGCTCGCATTCCGGCTACTGCTTGACGGCCATCCACTTGCAACCGAGGTCCCTGTTCGTGATGGTCAGCGACTTGGGCGTCGCTGCCAGATCGGCGACCATGTTCAGCTTCATGCGGCTGAGTTCGAAGTCGCCGGCATAAACGTCCGGTCGAACGGGTTTCAGCTTGATGTGAATGTTGCCCGGCATCGTGACCTCCGCCTGGCCCCCCTTGAGCGTGAAGGTGTGCTCCCGGGTGAATTGCGGATCCATCGCGACACAGCCCTGGAGGTTGTTGGGAGCGCCCTTGAGCCAGAATTTGACCTGGGCGTCCTGGGCCATGACGGCGGTCGGCAGCGCCATGGCGAAAGCGGCAAGAGCGAAATGCTTGGCGATGTCCATCGATTGTTCCTCCGGGCGCCGGGCGACGCTTGTACACCTTACCCCGGCTGGCCGGCGCCGTCAGTCATCGCGGCGCAGTATCCCGTAGGCCAATCCGGCGATCGCGCCACCCAGCAGCGGCGCCACCCAGAACAGCCAGAGCTGCGACAGCGCAGCCCCGCCCACGAACAGCGCCGGCGCCGTGCTGCGGGCGGGGTTCACCGACGTGTTGGTGACCGGAATGCTCACCAGATGGATCAGGGTGAGGGCAAGCCCGATGGCGAGGCCCGCGGCGGCCGGGTGTGCGCGTTTGTCGGTGGCCCCCAGGATCACGGTGACGAAGCCGAAAGTCATGACGATCTCGATGACGAGAGCCGACACCAGGCCATACTTGCCGGGCGACTGCGCGCCGTAACCGTTGGTGGCAAAGCCACCGATGTCGGCGCCCGCCTTGCCTGTGGCAATCACATAGAGGATCGCCGCCCCCGCAATGCCGCCCAACACCTGCGCCGCCACATAATGCAGGACCTCGCCCTTGGGAAACCGGCCGGCCACCGCGAGGCCGACGGTCACCGCAGGATTGAAATGGCCGCCCGACACCGGCCCGACGGCGTAGACCATCGTCAGCACGGTGAGGCCAAAAGCCAGTGCCACGCCAGCAAACCCGATGCCGAGCTGGGGAAAGGCGGCGGCGAGGACCGCACTGCCGCAACCGCCCAGGACGAGCCACGCGGTACCCAGAAACTCGGCATAGAGACGATTGGCGATCGGCATGGCGGCCCCCCCTTGTTGGTTGGGCCGAGTCTACTCCTGCAGGACCCGGTCGGCTGCGCTTCCACGGGGTAGTCTGCATGCATGTTTTTGCACATCGGTGGATTGTCTGGTACCGCACGAGCGATACGTGACCCACTCTCATTTCTTGCGCTGCGGGTGGATCGTCTTGCCGCTCTTGAGCATTGCCACGAAGGCCGCGATCTTCTTCTTCCGCCCGGCTTCGGTCTTGATGTTGTGGGTGCGGAAGGCGAACGCAAAGCGGTTCTGCGCGCTCAGTTTCTCCAGCATCACCTTGGCCTTGGGCTCGGCATCAATGGCGGCCTGAAGATCGTCCGGAATCTTCGTATCCTTGCTCCTGTAGGCGCGGCCCCAGCGCCCATCGGCCTTGGCCGCATCGACCTGCTTCAATCCATGCGCCGTCATCCGGCCTTCCTCGATCAGCCGGGCGACGTTGTCGACATTGATCTGGCTCCAGATGCTCTTCTTGCCGCGCGGCGTGTATCGCTGCAGATAGCTCCTGTCGTCGAATCCCTTGCGCAGCCCGTCGATCCAGCCCCAGCACAGCACGACATCGATGGCTTCCTTCGGCGTGATCGACTTCAGTCCTGAATCCACCTTGTGGATCTTGATCCAGAGCTCGTTCTGCTTGTCGTGATGCCTGCCGAGCCACCGGTTGAAACTCGCGGCGGTCGCGAACTCGCGGACCTTGGCCGGATCGACCCTGACGGCCGCCATCAGCAAACCCGGTAGCGATCGACGGCGGCGGGGTCGAGGTCGATGCCGAGGCCCGGCCCATCGGGCAGCAGGACGTGCCCGGCCTCAAGCCTGAGCGGCGTCTTCAAAAGCTCCGTGCGCAGCCGGTTGTCGCTCATGTCGTATTCGAGCATCAGCGGGTAAGGCGGATGGTCGGTGTGCGGCGAGGCCGGTAACGCCGCAATGAAGTGGCAGGCCGTCGCCAAGCCGACGGCTCCTCCCCAGACATGTGGCGCCACGCGCAGGTTCGCGGCCTGGGCCAGCGTGGCGATGCGCCGGGCCTCGGTGAGGCCGCCGGCAGCCGGGATCGAGGGCTGCACGATGTCGAGGCAGCGCCCGTCGATCAGGGCGCGGAAGTCGCGCACGGTATGGTGCGCCTCGCCCGCTGCGATCGGGATCGGCGAGCGCGCCCTGAGTTCGGCGTAGCCCGGCATGTCGCCGGGCGGCAGCGGCTCTTCGATCCAGTGGATGCCGAACGGCTCGATGGCGCGTGCGCATTCCAGCGCCACGTCGGCGGTGTAGGCGCCGTTGATGTCGACGATCAGCAGCTTGTCCGGGCCCAGCGCCACACGCGCCTGCCGCACCCGCTCGAGGTCGCTCCTGATGCCGCGACCGATCTTGATCTTGGCGCCGGCGAAGGGATGGTCCGCCGCTTCGGCCAGCATGTGGCCGAGCTGCCGGTCGGGATCGTCGGAGAAGAAGCCCGTCGAGGCATAGGCCGGAATCCGCGTCGTGCCGCAGCCCCCGATCAGGTCGCAGACCCGTACGCCGAAGCCGCGGGCGATGGCGTCGTAGAGGGCGACGTTGATGCCGGCCAGGCAGGAAGTGAGCTGGTTGCCGACACCCAGGTGATACATCGAGTTGCGGATGCGCGCCTCGACATGGTCGAAGTCGAACACGCTCTGGCCGCGGAACAGCGGCTCGACCATGCGGAAATACTCGCGCGTGACGAAGGGGTTTCCAAAAGCCTCGCCGATGCCGCGCACGCCGGCGTCGGTTTCGACTTCGATCAACCCGCCCTGCCGGCGAAAGCCGCCGCCGCGCGACATGCCGTAGGCCTTCTTCGGCTCGAAGGCATATTCGAGACCGATGAAGGTGAGACGCTGGATCAATGACATGACACCATCTTGGCGACGACCGCTCTCGGCTTCAATCACCTCCCTCGGACTGCTGCTATCGCATAAAGGAACCGACCTAGCCCGTCACCATGGCCGCCGGCGCCGGTCCCGCGCTATGGTCATGACATGAGCTACGACGCGCCCTTCGCCGGCCTCAAGGTGATCGATCTCAGCCAGGGCATCGCCGGTCCCTATTGCGCGATGCTGCTGGCGCAGCACGGCGCCCAGGTGATCAAGGTCGAGAGCATCGGCGAGGGCGACTGGGCCCGGGCGCTCGGCGCCCGTTACGGCAGCCACACCGCCTTCTCGATCATCGGCAATCTCGGCAAGCGCAGCATCGCCGTCGACCTCAAGACCGAGGCCGGCAAGCAGGTGCTGTGGCGCCTGTTCGACGGTGCCGACGTCTTCCTCGAAGGTTTCAGGCCCGGCGTCATCCGCCGGCTGGGCTTCGACTACGAAGCCGTCTCGGCCCGTGCGCCGCGGCTATTGTATCTGTCGATCTCGGGCTTCGGCCAGACCGGGCCGCTGGCCGAGCGGCCGGCAATGGACCCGGTGCTGCAGGCCTACACCGGCCTGATGTCCGAGAACCGCGGCGAGGACGGCATACCCCATCGCGTGCCGGTGATCGTGGCCGACATGTCGACGGCGCTCTACGCCTACCAGGCGCTCGCCTCCGCTCTCTATGCCCGGCGCGACGAGACGCGTGGCCGTTACATCGACGTCAGCTTGATGCAGGGCGTCACCGCGCTGCAGGCGATCCGCCTCATGGCCTGCCATCTCGAGGGCGGCACGATGAAGCCGGGCGGTGCGCCCGGCGGCGTCTTCCAGACGGCGGACGGCTGGATGTCGATCCTGGCCTTCAACGACCGCGACTGGAAAAACCTCTGCACCGTGATGGACATGCCCGCCCTCGCCGCCGATCCGCGCTTCGCAGACCCGGCGTCACGGCTTGCCAACGACGTGGCGCTCTATGCCATCGTGCGACCGGCCATCGCGGCGCGGTCGTGCGCGGCATGGAGTGAGCGCTTGACCGCCGCCCGCATCATGCACGAGCGGCTGAACAACTACGCCGAGTTCCTCGACCAGCCGCACGTTCGCGAGACCGGCCTGATCCAGTGGCTCGAACAGGCGGGCGTGCCGCAGCCGGTGCCAGTGCCGGCGCTGCCCGGCACGCTGCCACCCGCCGCCAACACGCCGCGCGCCGAAGCGCCGCTGCCGGGCCAGCATAGTGCGGCCATCCTGGCCGAGCACGGCTACGCGCCGCCCGAGATTGCCGCCCTGCTGGCCGATGGCACCGTCGCAACTTCTTCATGACGATCAGCCGCCTC
>MEMN01000137.1:38084-46315 GCA_001767945.1 Alphaproteobacteria bacterium RIFCSPHIGHO2_12_FULL_66_14
AGGTTCTGGTGGCCGGCAGCGGCCTGGTGCTGCAGACACCCAACGGCGAGATCGACGTCCGCCAGCCGTTCCGGCCGGTGCGCTTCGCCGGCGAAACGCCGATCGTGAGCCGGCTCGAATCGGGGCCGGTCGAGGTCGTCAATCTCATCGGCAATCGGTCGAAGGTGCGGATCGACATGAAAGTCCTCGACGAAGACCGCGCGCTCCGCCTCGGTCCGGGCACGCACATCGTCTACAATCCACTGGGCGAGAGCGCGCTCGACGTCGGCGACGTGCGCCATGTCCTGGCGGTCGATCACGGCTTGCGCCTCGGAACAGCCGACGCCACGGTGCTTGCCGGCCGCAGCGGTTGCCTGCTGGTCGCCAGCATCACCTAGGCAGGGCGTTCACTTGCACTTCACTTCTTCCTTGTACTCGCCGTTGGGCTTCCATTCGCGTTTGATCTCGCAACCGCCCTGGAAGAACTCTTCCTTGCCGGTACCGAAATACGCCCGGCCCTGCCCCGGTTTGCAGTCGACCTTGGTTTCGAACTTTCCGTCGTCGTCGACCTTGCGCTCGATCTCGCAGCCGTTGCTGCGATACTTCTGTGTCCGGCTGTCGGCGAGGCTCGGGCCGATCGAGGCAACTAATACGAGGGCCGACATGACCAACAAAGGATCAGCTCTCACGGCGGTCTCCATGGCTGTTGGGCAGCGATCCAGACTCGGCGGCGAATGTGGCCGGGCAGCGACATTTCTCGGGCTGTTGGAGGACAATCGATGCGTATTGCAGTAGTCGGCGCCGGCGGCATCGGCGGCGGCTACGGCGCCGCGCTGGCCAAGGCGGGCATCGACGTCACCTTCATCGCGCGCGGCGCCCATCTTGCCGCCATGAAGAGCAAGGGGCTGAGGGTTGAAGGCGGCCGCGGCGACACGCACGTGTCGCCGACCCAGGCCACCGACGATCCCAAGACGGTCGGTCCCGTCGACGTCGTGCTGTTCTGCGTAAAGCTCTGGGACGTCGAAAGCGCCGGAGCGCAGATCAAGCCCATGGTGGGCAAGCACACCGCCGTCATCACCCTGCAGAACGGCATCGACGCCCACGAGCGGCTGGTCCCGATCCTGGGCAAGGCCACCGTGATGCCGGGCGTGGCCAACATCAGTGCCACCATCGCCGAGCCCGGCGTGATCCGCCAGACCGGCACGGTGATGCGCATGGTGTTCGGCGAACTCGACGGAGCCAAGAGCGCGCGTGGCCAGTCACTGGCGGCGGCCTGCGCCAAGGCCGGAATCGACGGTATCTTCAGCGAGGCGATCCTGACCGAGCTCTGGATGAAATTCATCCTGCTCGCCTCCAACGCCAGCATGATGGCGCTCGCGCGCCTGCCGATCGGCCACCTGCGCGACGACCCCGACATCGCGCCCTATTTCATCGCCGCCTACGAGGAGGTGGTGGCCGTCGGCCGCGCCTCGGGCATCGCGCTGCCGGCCGACGCCGTGGACCGCACGCTCAACTTCAATCGCAACGCGCCCGCCCACCTGATGGCCTCGATGGGCGCCGACCTTTTACGCGGAAATCGAATCGAGTTGCCATGGCTCAGCGGCAAGGTGATCGAACTCGGCCGCAAGCACGGCGTGCCGACTCCCACGCACGCCTTCATGTATGCGATGCTGAAACCCTATATCGTGGGCACGCCCCGCTGAGGATCCGACCATGCGCATCATTCTCGTCGTCCTGTGTCTTCTTGCCGGCCTCGGCAGCGCCGCCGCGGCCGATCTGAAACTGCTGACCGCCGGCGCCTACAAGTCGGTGGCGCTGGAGCTGATTTCCGCGTTCGAGAAGCGCACCGGCCACAAGGTAACGGTCGAGAACGCCACGGCGGGGGCGCTGCAGAAGCGCATCGCCGGCGGCGAGTATTTTGACGTCGTCGTCCTGCCGCCGCTGGTGCTGGGCCCGTTCCTCGGCGGCCGCGTGGTCGAGAGCAGCGCCAAGTCGCTCGCCCGCGTCGGCATCGGCGTCGCGGTCAAGCAGGGCGCACCGCTGCCCGACATTTCCAGCGTCGACGCCTTCAAGAAGACCCTGCTGGCGGCCCGCGCAGTGGCCTACATCGATCCCGCGGCGGGCGGCTCCAGCGGCGTCTATCTCGCCAAGCTGTTCGAAAAGCTCGGCATCGCCCCGCAGATCAAGGCCAAGAGCGTGCTGGTGCCCGGCGGCCTCGTGGCCGAGCGCGTGGTGAACGGCCAGGCCGACATCGCCCTGCACCAGATCAGCGAGATCCTGGCGGTGCCGGGTGCCGTCCTGGTCGGCCCGATCCCGCTCGAGGTCCAGCACTACACGGAGTACTCGGGCGGCGTCTCCGTCGGCTCGCGCAATCGGGCGGCGGCCGACGCGCTGCTGCTGGAATTCGCCGATCCGAAGAACCTGCCCGTGCTCAAGAAGCGCGGAATGGACGAGCCGTAGGCCGCTTCGTGCGGGTCGAGTTCCTGGTCGGGCGCTCCCACACGACTCCCGGAAAGCCTTTCAGCGGAACCAGCGGTTCGCCGAGGTAGGTCCAGTCCTGCAACTGGTCGATGGCAATGTGATAGCGGGGTTCCCGGCCGGTGCGGCCCGTGAAGAGCGCGCGCGGGATATTGACCATGTGGGCCGATCGCGAGCGTTCGTAGAGAAGCGGCGTCCCGCAGCGGGCACAGAAGCTCCGGGTCGTTCCGGTGACCTCATCCTTGAAGCGCGTGATCTCGGCCGCACCCTTGGTCACGCGAAAGCGCTTGCGCCAGCTGCCGACGTAGGTCGCATAGGCGGCGCCATGCGCCCGCCGGGTCGCGCTCGAATGATCGTGCCAAGCCCATCGCGCCGGAGTCCCGATCTCGATTTCCACCGCGCCGCAAAGACACTGGCCCACGGCCGATGCTTCAGGGTCTGGGCGGGGCTTCGCCGCAACCGTCACTTTGCGCACGTTGGACCTCACCTGTTCTAGCGGCCGGCCTTCAGTTCCTTGAGCGCATCGGTCCAGGCGCCGATCGTGTGGTCGATATCGGCCTGGGTGTGGGCCAGGCTCACGTAATACTTGCTCTCGCCCTTCATGATGCCACGGGCGCGCAAGAGCTGGTTGAAGCGCTTCAGGAGCGCGGCGTCGCCCTTCAAGGTATCGCGGTAGTCCTTCACCGGCTGGTCGGTGAAGACGATGTCGAACAGCGGCGGCTCGCCGATCACCTGCGCCTTGAAGCCGGACCGTTTCAGCAGGTCCGACAATGCTGCCATCAAAGTGCGGCCAGTGGCGAACACCTGCTCGTAGGCGCCGGGGCGCTTCAGGATATCGAGCGTGGCAAGGCCGGCGACGGAGGCCACAGGGTTGCCCGAGAGCGTGCCGACCTGGAACAGGAAATCCTCGTCGGCCATGGTGAGGCGGTCGAAGTGCGCCATGATGTCGGCGCGGCCGGCGATCGCGGCCAGCGCAAAGCCGCCGCCCACGATCTTGCCCAGGGTGCAGAGATCGGGCGTCACGCCGTAATATTCCTGGGCGCCGCCATAGGCGAAGCGGAAGCCGGTCACGACCTCGTCGAAGATCAGCGGGATGCCGTGCTCCGCCGTCACACGGCGCAGCGCCTGCAGGAAGCCGGGCTGCGGTGGGATGAGGCGCTGGAACGGCTCGACGATGACGCCCGCCAGCTCGTCCTTCTGCTCGCGGATCAGGCTTTCGACCATCTCGATGTCGTTGAAGGCCGCCACCAGCATCTCGTCCTGGACGCTCTTGGGGATGCCGGCCGAATCGGGCGACGGCCGCGGAAAATTGCCAGGCTTCTTGGGGGCGAGCGACATCAGCGCATAGTCGCTCATGCCGTGGTAGCCACCCTCGAACTTCAGGATCTTGTCGCGCCTGCGGAAGGCCCGCGCCGCCCGCATCGCATAGAGATCGGCCTCGGTGCCGGAGCAGACGAAGCGCACTTGATCCGCGCAGGGCACGGCCTCGACGATCGCCTCCGCGAGCGCGATGCCGTGGCGGTTGTTGCCGAAGAAGGTGGTGCCGAGCGGCACCTGCGCCTGCACCGCCGCCGTCACCTCGGGATGGGCGTGGCCCACGAACATCGGCCCCGACCCCAGCAGGAAGTCGACGTACTCCTTGCCCGCTTCGTCCCAGATCCGGCCGCCCTTGCCCTCCTTCAGGATCACCTCGGCCGGCATGTTGCCGAAGCTGCCGCCCGGCAGCACGCGCTTGGCGTGCTCGACGAGGTCGGTGGTCGGATCGATCTGGGTCTGGATGTTCATGGTGACCTACTCAATGGGGACGAAAATGGAATGGCGCAGCTTGCCCTCGATGGCCTTTGAGCAGTGGCCCTTACCGTGCGTGTCCTCGACCAAAATGACCTCGCCGGCGCCGATGATGCGGGTCTCGCCATCGCTCGCCTGGATCGAGACGCCGGCGTCGAGGTTGATGATGTATTGCCGGCGCGGCGCGGGATGCCACTCATAGTCGTAGGTGCCCGGCGTCTCGCGGAAGATGATGCCGGTGGCCGGCAGCATCGCCGAAGTCTTGCCGCCGCGGCCCTCGTTCTTCCATTCGACTTCGATGTCACGGAAGTGAGTTTCGCCTTTTGCGTCGACATATAGGTTATGGATGCGCATGAATTTTTCTCCCGCTTGCCGTTTCCGGCAGGGAGCTTAGAACGAAAGCATGCTCAGGAAACCCATCGAGGCCGCCCTTTTCGACATGGACGGTCTGCTGCTCGACACCGAGGCGCTCTACATCCAGGCCATGCAGGCGGCGGCCCGCCGGGTGGAGCGTGAAATGCCACTCACCTTCTGCCATTCGATGGTCGGCATTCCCGGCAAGGAATGCAACCTGATGATCGAGGAATTCTACGGCGAGGGCTTCAGTATCGACGAGTTCCGCGGCCACTTCTCCACCCGCATCCGGGAGCTCCTCGACGAGCACATTCCGGTGAAGCCCGGCGCGATCGAGCTGCTGGATTTCCTGGAGGCGCGCGGCGTGCCTCGTGCCGTCGCCACCTCGGCCGGCCGCGCCACCGCCGAGCATCATCTCGGCCGCGCCGGCCTGCTAGGCCGCTTCCAGGCGCTGGCGACGCGCGACGACGTCGTGCACGCCAAGCCGCAACCCGACGTCTATCTCGAGGCCGCGCGTCGTCTCGGCGTCGCACCCGAGCGTTGCATCGCCTTCGAGGATTCCAACGTCGGCCTCACCGCTGCCCATGCGGCGGGCACGATGGCCTTCTTTGTCCCCGACATCCTCCAGCCGCTGCCCGAGGTTCGCGGCAAGGCCGTGCGTGTGCTGGGCGACCTGCATGAGGCCCGGCGCATTCTCGAAGCCACGCTCTAGGAGCGACCATGGAAACGATCACGCGCAACCCGACGGCGGGCATCTACGCCGCGACGCTCGACTATGTGCACGCCCTCGAGGTGCGCAACCCGACCCGGTTCCTGTACGTCAGCGGCACGATGGGCCTGGATGAGCGGGGCGTCGCCGGAAAGACCCTCACCGAGCAGGTCGTGCTGATCTGGTCCAACATCAGGACGATCCTGGCCAGCGCCGATATGTCGGTTGACAACATCGCCCGCGTCACCAGCTACCTGCGCGATGCATCATACGCCGAGGAAAACCAGAACGCGCGCGTGGCGGCACTCAAGGGCCGCGTCGTCCCGACGACGGCCATCGTCGTCCAGACGCTGGTTGCCGACTGGCTGGTCGAGATCGAGATCGTAGCCGTCGCCTGAGCGGACCCGGCCTAAAACTTCTCGACCCACGGCCGGACCTCGACCTCCCAGCTCCAGGCGCTGCGGTGCTGCTGCAGCGTGGCCCAGTAGGTCTCGGCGATGGCGTCGGGATCGAGCAGGCTGTCGGGCGCGTCGGCCGGCACCGGCCGCTGGGCGCTCCTGATGCCGCCGTCGATCACGAAGTGCGCGACATGGATGCCCTTGGGCGAAAGCTCGCGCGCCATCGATTGCGCGAGGCCGCGCAGTGCGAACTTGCCCATGGCGAAGGTGGCCGAGAGCGCGAAGCCTTTTACCCCGGCCGTGGCGCCCGACAGCAGGATCGCACCATGGCCAAGCGGCAGCATCCGCTTGGCCGCCTGCTGGGAAACCAGGAAGGCGCCGAAAGCGCTGATCTCGATGGCGCGCCGGACGTCGTCGGGCATCAGGTCGACCAGCGCGCCCCTCACCCGATTGCTCGCGTTGTAGACGACGACGTCGGGTGTCCGGCCCGCAGTGTCGAGCGCCTCGAACAGGCCGGCAACCTCCTTCGGATCGGCGGCGTTGCAGGCATGGGCCGTAGCCCCGGTCTCCTTGGCCAGCGCCGCGAGTTTGTCGGTCTGGCGCGCGGCCAGCGTGACGGCAAGGCCGTTTCCGGCAAACAGGCGCGCCAGCGAGGCGCTGAGCCCGGGGCCGGTCCCGACGATCAGCGCAGAGCGGTATTTCGGTCTTTCCATGGGGTCCTCACGTTGCCCGGGATTCCACGCAGGTATACGCTGATTGGCAATAGGGGAAAGGAAACCGCCATGGACCAGGCCCAGCCTGTCGGCCGTATCGACGTCATCTCCGACGCGATCTGCCCCTGGTGCTACATCGGCAAGCGCCAGCTCGAGCGCGCGCTCGACCTCCTCGCCGCCAAGCACTGCGCCGTCACCGTCGCCTGGCATCCCTTCCAGCTCAATCCCGAAATGCCGGCCGAAGGCGTCGAGCGCCAACAGTACCGCATCGCCAAGTTCGGCAGCCTCGAACGCTCGCAGCAGCTCGACCAGCGCATCACCGACACCGCGGCCACCGTCGGCCTCGAATTCCATCTCGATCGCATCACCCGCACGCCCAACACCGTGAACGCCCATCGCGTGATCCGCCTGGCCGGCCGCAACGGCGTGCAGGACGGCGTCGTCGAGGCGCTGTTCGAGGGCTATTTCTGCGACGGCGCCGACATCGGCGATCCGCAGATCCTGGCCGCGCTCGGCGCCGAGGGCGGCCTCGACCGCGACGAGGTGCTGGCGATGCTGGCCGGCGACGAAGGCCGCAAGGAAGTACTGGCCGGCGACCAGATGGCGCGCAACGCCGGCATCCAGGGCGTGCCGAGCTTCGCCTTGCAGGGCCATGTCCTGTTCTCCGGCGCCGTGCCGGCCGAGGAGATGGCGCAGGCCTTCACACGCGCCTGGGAGATCCTGAAGAACCGCGCTGCCTAACGTCCCGGGCCCCGCCCCGTCGTCATGGTGGGCGAAGAAATCGGCCCCTTCACCGTCATGACGAAATCCGCCGGGCCGCGGGTGCCGGTATCGAGGGCGATCGTGGTGTCGGTGGTGGCCGCCGTAAAGCTGGTGCGGCTGGTGATGAGCGCTATCGCGTTCTGGCCTTGGACCGAATGGTCCCGCAAGGTCAGCATGCCGCCGCCGAGCTGGAGTTCGCCCGCGATCTTGCTCTGGTGATTGACGAAGCCCTGCAGCACGGCCGAGCTGAAGCCCATCTCGCTGCTGAAAAGGCTGCCGACGCCGGTGGCGAACGAGGCAAAGGAGAGCGAGCCCTTGGCGACGGCGGGATAGAGATAGCCGCTGACCTCGCCATGGCCGGTCAGCGAATTGCGGATCGCCTCCGGCGTGTCACCGCGGCCCTGCAGGCCGATATTCATGATGCTGATCTTGCCGTCGACCGAGACGCTCAGGCTGTCATTGCCGAAGATGTTGGTGCCGGCGGTGCCGCGCAGCATCTCGCCGAAATAGATTCCCTGCAGGCTGCCCGTAAGATCGAGAGCAAGCGTCGACTTGGAGGCGTCGACCGTGCCGGCGAAGTCGACGGCGCCGCCGTAGAACTGGCCCGTGAGCTTGGCGATCCTGAAGACGCCGTTCCTGAGCGTCGCCGACAGGTCGGCATAGGTCACCTGGACCGACCCGACCGAGATCGCGCTGGTGAAGAGCGTCAGGGAAGCATCGAAGGCACGCAAGGCCGACAGGTCGATGGGCTTGGCGGTGACCGCGCGCGGGGCGCCGATCGGAATCCGGCCCGGCGCCGGCGCGGCATTCGACGCGGCACCGGACGGAGTGTCGGGGGCGACACCCAGCCACTTGTCGAAGTCGAGCGTCCC
Source organism: Alphaproteobacteria bacterium RIFCSPHIGHO2_12_FULL_66_14 (assembly GCA_001767945.1). Lineage (GTDB taxonomy): Bacteria > Pseudomonadota > Alphaproteobacteria > Reyranellales > Reyranellaceae > Reyranella. The sequence continues at coordinate 46,138 of MEMN01000137.1, forward strand.
GGGGATTCTGAGGTTCGCCGTGATGTTCGGCCGTGACGCCAGGGTGGTATCGATCCTGCCCGACAGCGGCGTGTTCAGGGCACGAAGCTCGCCCTCGAAGGTCGCGCGCGCGACGTCTCCCCTGAAGCTGCCCGTGGCGGAGAGCGCCCCGACGCCGGTCTGGTTGCGGCCGGGCGCG
>MEMN01000137.1:46331-65333 GCA_001767945.1 Alphaproteobacteria bacterium RIFCSPHIGHO2_12_FULL_66_14
GCACCCAGCATGGTCACGGTCACGTTGCGCAGCGCGACCGCGTTCAGCGTTCCCACGACGGCGCCGCTGGCCGACGCCGCGCCGATCCTGCCGTTGAGGAATTTCGGCAGCGCCGCGTAGTCGAGCACCCGGTCGGCGTCCGGCAGCGTGGTGTTGAAGGTGACGTCGACACGCGGCGCCGTGCCGAAGTCGCTCACCGATCCCTTCAGATCGAGCTTGGCGCCCAGCAGGTCGGCCACCTTGAAGGCGTTCAGCTTGAGGAGACGGCCCTGCACGCTCATGTCGACCTCGACGCCCTTCAGCGGTTGGCCGCGATAGACGAGGCTCGTGACCTTGGCCTTCAATCCGAAGCTCGGCGCCTGGGGGTCGACGGGCGGCACGGCGTTGGCAGCGCCAGGTGCGGCGCCCGATGCGGCGGTCGGCAGGGAAAGCACCGATGATCCGGCGGCCGGCTCGGGCAGGTAGGCGTCCAGATCGAAACGGCCGATCTGGACCTGCACCGTCGCCGCGATCCGCGCACCCAGGGCGAGTGTGCCACTGCCCGTTGCGGTGGCGCCATCGAGGGCGAAGGTCGCCTCGCTCACCTGCACCTTGTCGCCCGCCGACATGAACTTGCCGTGGGCGCTCAGCGTCTGCAGGCGGTCCGCCGGCACGCCTGACGCATCGATCTCGAGCCACGCCAGCGTTTCGCGCAGCCTGGGACCGCTCAGGCTGAAGTCGCCGCTGGCCAAGGGCTTGGCGAGATCGCCGCTCGCGGCCGTCGACGCCCGCAGCATCATATCGCCCGGCAGGAGAGCCCGTAGCTGCGGCAGCGCGACGATGCCGTTCTTGACGTCGACCGCCAGCGACAGGTCGCGGATCGTGCCTTTGCGATAGAGGAGCTCCGCGACATCGACCTTCACCAACACGCCGAGCTCGGGTGGAAACGGCGAGCGCACGCCGGGCAGCGCCGGCGGAGTGGGCTTGGCCGATGAGGGCTGGGGCAGCGCGGGCTGGGGCGACTTGAGCGAACCGGACTGGGCGAGCAGGCGGAGCCACGTCTCCAGGTCGACCTTGGGCAGCGACACGTGACCCTCGAGCAACAGCACGGGCTTGGCCGACAGGGCGAGCGAGCCGGTTGCGGTCTCCTCCCCCATCGTCATCTTGAAGTCGGTCACGGCCAGGCGCTCCTCGGACACCTCGACGCCGCCGTCGAAGGCGAAGCGGCCGACGACGGAGGAGTCGAAGGCGGGCTTGTCCTGTCCGGTGGCGGTCACCAGCGCGGCGATGAAATCGGTCAGCAGTCCGGTGGCCACCGACAGATGACCGACGATCCGCGCGCCCTGGCCCACCCCGGACAAGTCGCCGGCAAAATTCAGCTTGCCGCTGGCGAGCTCCAGCGAAAGCGCCACGTCGTTGCCCTTGTCCGTGTGCTTTCCCACCTTGAGGTCGAGCGTCAGCGGAATGCCGTTCACCGTTGCCGTGCCGGCGATGGTGAAGGGCCCGTCGAGCGATCCCACCGACGCCCGCGCCCGCACCTGCTCGGCAACGATCGTCTTGCCGGTCCGCGGGTCGGTGTAGTTCAGCGTGCCGCGGATGATGACGAGCCGGCCGATCGCCAGATGGAAGCCGGTGGCCGGCGCACCGGCCGGCTGGGCGGCGCCGGCGCCCGGCGTAAATTCCCAGTTGGGCTTCCCGTCGACATCGGCCTCCAGCACGATCGTGGGACGGACGAGGACCAGCGTGGCCACCTCGATCCGCCCCCGCAGCAGGGCCAGCAGCGAGGGCCTCACCACCACCCGCCGCACGTCGAGCATCTGCGCGCCCTTGGTGCCGACGGCATTGGCGAAATGGACCTGACGCGCCGAGATACCGGGCGCCGGGTACATCGAAAGCTCGATTGGGCCGTCGATCACCAGCTCGCGTCCGGTGGCCTGCCGGACGGCATCGACCATCGCCGGCTTGAAGACATCCATGTTGATCAGGTAGGGCGCCGCACTCCAGGCAAGCGCCAGCACGCCGACGATGCCGGCAGTCCACACAATCAACTTACGCAAACGCAGGGCCATGGCCTCTTTCAACGCACGAAGGTGCCCAAGGTTCAATGCAACCGCCGCTCGCGCGGAATTTACCACCTTTGCGCGTCGACGCTGAACCAGGAAAGGCTGCTATCCTGCCGGCCGAATAAGGCGGCGAGGGGACGGCAGATGGGCGACATCGCATTCGGCTTCCAGGCGGCACCGGCCAGCGACATCCACAAGTCGGACCAGGCGCTCTATCGCGAGGTCATGGACGACTGCGCACTCGGCCAGAAGCTCGGCTTCGACGCCGCCTGGCTGCTCGAGCATCATTTCAGCGACTATTACCCGACGCCGAGCCCGCTCCTGTTCATGGCGCACATTGCGGCGGCCTTCCCCGACCTCTCACTCGGGACCTCGGTGCTGGTGCTGCCGTGGTATCACCCGCTGCGGCTGGCCGAGGAAATCGCCATGCTGAACAGCATGACGCGCGGCACGCTGCACCTCGGCATCGGCCGCGGCACCGCCCGGATGGAATACGACGCCTACAACATCGACATGAACGAGGCCCGCGCCCGCTTCGCCGAATGCTACCGCATCGTCGAGAAGGGCCTGGCGGGCGAGCCCTTCACCCATGACGGCCGGTTCTGGAAGACCGCGCAGCCGATCCGCATCCGGCCCGAGCCGGTGGCCAAGAAGGTGCGCTTCTACGGCGCCATCGGCAGCCCGGCGAGCGCCGAGGTGATGGGCGATCTCGGCGTGGCGCCGATCTGCCTGTCGACCTTCCCCGACAAGCTCCTGGCCAGGATCCTGGAGCGCTGGCGGGCGCGGGCCGGCGCCGCCGCGCGCGAGGCGATCCTGCCGATCTCGGTCAAGATGTTCATCGCCGATACCGACGAGGAGGCGCACGCGCTCGGCCGCCGCTACTACCCGCCCTACTTCGAGCTGCAGTGCGCGCACTACGAGTCGGATGCCAATCCGTGGGCCGACATCCCGGAGTACCAGGACTTCAGCCGCATGTTCGCCAACCTGCGCAAGCTCACCGATCCCGGCGAACTCGGGCCGTTCATCGACTCCAATCTCGTGGGCAGCCCGGACACGATCTGCCGGCGCATCGATGCCCTGGCAGCGCTCGGCTTCAACTACTTCATGGTGTCGTGCGCTACGCCGGGCACGCCGATCGAATTGCGCCAACGCATGATGACCCGCTTCGCCGGGGAAGTTTGCCCGCGCTATTCGCGCGCCATGCGGCGGACAGAAGCGGCATGAAGCGCATGCTGTATCGTTTGTTTCTTCACTGACGCTGTCGCCTTATTTCAGACTACAACGCCCGCGAGAATTGGATGTGCGTGAATGAATCTATCGACGGCGACCAAGCGCTGTAAGCTGCGCTGACGACACCGAGAGCGGATATGCGGGGTCGAGCGTAAGGGCACAAACATGCGTTCGAGGGTCTTGATCGGTTGCGTAGTGGCCGCAACATTGTGTTCGAGCGGGGCGGCGCTCGCACAGAAGAGCGGCGGCGTGCTTCGCATGTTCCACCGCGACAATCCTCCGAGCGCCTCGATCCACGAGGAATACAGCGCCTCGACCGTCGTGCCCTTCATGCCGGTATTCAACAACCTCGTGCTGTTCGACCAGTCCAAAGCCCAGAACAGCGAGCAGTCGGTCGTCCCCGATCTCGCCGAATCGTGGAACTGGAGCGAAGACGGCACCGAACTCACCTTCAAGCTGCGGGAGGGCGTGCGGTGGCACGACGACCTGCCCTTCACGGCCAACGACGTGGAATGCACTTTCGCCCTCCTGACCGCACGCGGCCGCGACAAGCTGCGGCGCAACCCCCGCGCCGCGTGGTACCGCAACATCAATTACGTTCACAGCAACGGCGACCACGAGGTCACGATCTACCTCAACCGGCCGCAACCATCGCTGCTGTTGCTGCTCGCCTCGGGCCTCTCGCCGATCTACCCCTGTCACATCCCGGCCGCCCAGATGCGCAAGCGGCCGATCGGCACCGGTCCGTTCAAGTTCGACTCGTTCGTCGAATTCGAACGCGTCAAGCTGGTGCGCAACCCGGACTACTGGAAGCCGGCACGGCCCTATCTCGACGGCATCGAGTTCACCATCGTCACCAGTTCCCAGACGGCGTTGCTGAGCTTCATGGCCGGCCGTTTCGACATCACCTTCCCCTGGGAGGTGACGATCCCGCAGCTCCGGGAGGCGCGGCGGCCGTCGTCGGGGGTGGTGTGCGAGGCCACGTCGATGAACAACAGCACCAACCTGCTGGTGAATCGCGACGCGGCACCTTTCGACAATCCCGATATCCGCCGGGCCCTCTCGTTGGCGCTCGATCGCAAGGCCTTCATCGACGCCCTCAGCCCGGGTGAAGCCGAGATCGGCGGCAGCCTTCAGCCGCCGGGCGACGGCCTCTGGGGGCTCCCGCCCGACAAGCTGGCGGCCATCGAAGGCTTTGGGCCCGACGTGGAGGGAAATCGCGAGCAGGCCCGTGCGCTGATGTCCAGGGCGGGCTACAGCCGGGAACGGCCCCTGTCGATGAAGGTCGCGGCGCGGGGTATCACGCTCTACAAGAATCCATCGCAGATCCTGATCGACCAACTCAGGGAAATCCACATCCGCGCGACGCTCGACGTCGTGGAGACCTCGCACTGGTTCACCCGGCTCGACCGCAGGGACTACGCCGTCGCCGTCAACACCACGGGCAACGGCGTCGACGATCCCGACCAGGCCTTCTACGAGAACTTCTCGTGCCGGTCGGAGCGCAACTACACCCGCTACTGCAATCCCGAGATCGAGCGGCTGTTCGACATCCAGTCGGCCGAGCCCGACCTCGAGAAGCGCCGGCAGCTGGTGTGGGACATCGACTCGCGGCTTCTGGCCGACGGCGCCCGACCGCCGATCATGTGGAACCGCGGCGCGACCTGCTGGCAACCCTACGTCAAAGGCTACGTCTCCCACGTCAACAGCATGTTCAACGGCTTCCGCTTCGAGGACATCTGGCTCGACCGGCCCTAGCGCGGCGTCTCAGCCGGCGCGAGACGCCCGACGCAGCTTCTGGACCGTTTCGTCGAGCGTCGACAGGAAGCGCGAGCGGTCGCGCGGGCTCATCGGTTTGGGTCCACCGGTCATCTCTCCCATGGCACGCAGGTTGGACATCAGTTCGCGGCTGGCCATCGCCATGCCGATCGACGAGGTGGTGAAGGCGATCCCGGTGGAGCCGATCGCCGCCGCCCCCGCCTTCAGGCTGCGATCGGCAAGCGGGATGTCGGCGGTGACCACGATGTCGCCCTGGCCGGCGCGCTCGGCGATCCAGTCGTCGGCGGCGTCGAAGCCATCGCCCACCACCACACGCTCGATCCGGGGATCGCGTGGCACATTGATGTACGAATTGCTCACGACATAGACCTTGAGCCCATAGCGTTCGGCGACACGGTAGATCTCCGCCTTCACCGGGCAGGCATCGGCATCGACATAGATCGAAATCATCGCTCAGAAGCCGCAGAGCTTCGCCAGGTTGTCGACCACGGCGGGGTGATGATGATGCAGCGCAGAGCCGGCCATGCGGCGTCCTCCTGTGAACGCCGCAAGATCACCATCGGAACAGGACACGGACAAGAGCCGGCGCCGCCAGCATGTTGCTGTGCGACGCCGACGCAGGCTGCGGCCGCTATCGGGTCTGCGGCGAGATGATGTTGCCGCGGGCGTCGAGGCGATTGCCCTCGGCGTCGTAGCGGAAGCCGTACTCGTCCTTGAGCGTGGGCGCGCGCGCACCGCTGGGTGCCGTCGCCACGTCGGCACCGGCATTGGTTCCGGTACTGGCCCCGGCGTTGCCCGGCTGGTCGCCGGGCTGGCGCACCCAGTCGTTCCGGCCGATGAAGGGTCGGCCGTTCGGGTCGAGCGGCTCGGACGACGGCATCGGCTGGGCCTGGGCCTGGGCCACGCCGGCGGTGGCGATCAGCGCGAGGGTCAGCAGCGTGCGTTTCATGACAGACCTCCTGCAATGTCGTGGGTCCGTCCTCAACGCTCCAGCCAGTGGCAACGTTGCCAGGCCTAGCCGGCAACTTTCTTGCGTTCGATCCCATAAAAGGCCGCACAGGTCTCACCCAGGATCAGGTCTTTTTCGCGCGCGCTGAGAAATGGGCAGTAGCGCCTCACGTAGTCGAGCGACTGCTTATAGGTGCAGAACCGTTCCACGTTCGGCATGTCGGAGCCCCAGATGAGCCGGTCCGCGCCGAGCTTGTCGCGCATGTCGGCAATCAGCGTCTGCGCCTCGGGGTAGGGATAGTCCCAGACGCCGCCATAGGTGATCGGGAACATCACCTCGAGCACCATCGGCTCGTGGCGCCAGACGGCGAGCGCCTCGTCGGGGAAGTCGTAGCGGCCGTTGCGCGCGAAGAACGCGACGGGCGGGCTCATCGCCATGTGCACGCGCAAGGACGGATGGCGCGCGAGCACGCGGCCGAAGGCGGTGAGGTTCGCCATGTAACCCGCCATGTCGTAGCCCGGTCCCGAGCTCATCTCGAAGCAGAGCAGAATGCCCCGCCGCGCGAGCTTGTCCCAGAACGGCTCCATCTCGGGCGCGTCGAGCGGCCAGGGCCAGCCGTGGCGGCTGAGTGAATCGACGTTGAAGTAGAGGCCGCGCAGCTTCAACACATCGAAGGCACGGTCGACCTCGGCAAGCTCGGCGGGCCTGCCCGCCATCGCCTCGTCGACATGCATCAGGCCGGTCATCCGCCCGGGATACTGCTGCCCGGCGAAGGCGTTCATCTCGGTCATCGCCCCGTAGCCGCCCCCCGCCTGCAGCACGCAGTGATCGACGCCGGCGTTCATCATCTGGGCCAGCATCAGCTCCGGCGGCGCTGCCTGCTCCTGCATGCCCACGGGCATGTACTGGATGCCGTAGTCCTCGCCCTCATGCGTGAACTCGAGCTGGCCGAAACGGCCGACGCGGAAATCGACGTCGGCGAGGCCGGTCCATCCCTCGTCGCCGGCCCGGAACAGCGCCCTGGTGTCAGCGCGCGCGCCGTCGCGGAGGCGGAAGGTAGGTGCCACCGTCCGGGTGACGACGCGCTGCAGGTAGCGCTTGTGGACCTCGCGCGTCGGATGCCCGCAGGCGCCGATCCAGTGCGTGAAGATGTGGGCGTGGCAATCGACGATCATGCTTCTCTCCGGCTATGAGAGCACGGCCACCTTCTTGCGTTCGATCAGCTTGAAATCGATCGCGGCGCCCAAGCCGGGACCGTTGGGCACATGCACCATGCCGTCGCGGCCGACGACGATGTCCTGCTCCAGGCCGTATTTCTGCGCCGCGTCCGGCAACAGCACCTCGAAGAAGGTCGTGTTCTTCATCGCGGCGATGACGTGCAGGTTGGCGACGTTGTTCAGCGAGTTGCCGCCATGATGGACCTCGTAGTTCATGCGGAAGGCCTCGGCGAGATGCGCGGTCTTCACCAGCGTGGTGATGCCGCCCTTCACGGCGACATCGCCGCGCAGAAAATCCGTCGCCTGCAGCATGATCCAGGGCTGGTAGGAATCGAGGCCAGTGATCGGATACTCGGTGGCGAGGATGGGGATCGAGAGCTGCTGCTTCAGCTTCACGTAGTTGTAGATGTCCTGGTCGGCCAGCGGGTCCTCGTACCAGTAGTAGTCCATCTCCTCGACGGCACGGCCGACGCGCACCGCCGCCGGATAGTCGTAGCTCCAGGTCGAGTCGAGCATGATCGTGTAGTCGCCCACGGCCTTGCGCACGGCCTCGCAGACCTTGATGTCCTGCTTCCACTGCGTCGGCGGATGGATCTTGTAGGCGGCCCAGCCACCCTCCTTGAAGCGCACCGCCTCCTCGGCATATTCGCTGGGCGACGACAGCACGGCGGAACTCGCATAGGCCGGCACCGACTCGCGATAGGTGCCGAGCAGCCGATGGATCGGCTGGCCCATCGATTTGCCCAGCAGGTCCCAGAGTGCCACGTCGACGGCGCCGATGGCGCGCACGCCAGCGACGCGTTGCTTCTTCCACAAATCCTGGACGACCGCTTCGCGGTGCAGCGGGTTCCTGCCCATCAGCACCGGCTTCAGGTGGGTGATGAGCCCCTGCCCGTCGGTCGCCGCCGAATTGGCGGCCGAACCGAGGAAGGCATGCCCCTCGACACCGTCGTCGGTGAGGATCCGCAGCAACCCCAGGGCGCTCGACCCCGAGAAACGGCTGTGCTGGCCATATTGCGTCGGCGGAATGTCGTCCCAGGCGAAGAGCGTCAGCGTGACGTCGGTGATTTTCATGGCGCCGTCTCCCATACCCGTCGCTCGGCCCCGTAGGGATCGTTCTCGACCCGGCACGTCGTGTCGAAGATCATCGTGGCGCGATCGGTGGTCGAATAGCCCGGCCACGCCGGCAGGCCGGCATGATCCGGCCGGCCATGGCGGGCAAAAGCCAGCCACGCACGGCTCATCGTTTCGGCCAGCGCCAGCCGGGCTGGATCGTCACCGGTCAGCGCCGCGGTCTCGACATTGCCGAACACGAAGGGGATTTCCAGCGTGTGGCAGGAGCGCAGCCGCCCGCCCAGCACCGGTGTCTCCCAGGCGAAGAGATAGACGAACACCGGCGCCGCCTTCTGGGCGAGCTTGCGCTCGGCGATCTGCAGCGACAGCGAGCGGATGCCGAGATCGGAGACGATGGAAATGGCGATCTCGTCGGCGGGCTTCAGCGGCTGCGCCTTGCGGTAGGCCGCGATCACCTCGGTGGTACGCGCGCCGAGATAGGACTTCAATCCTTCCGGCAGATTCTCGAAGGTGGCATCCGCCACCCACGGCTGGTGGCCGATGAACAGCGTCATCTCGTCCTTGTTGGAGCCGATCATCAGCGGCACGTCGGCGGAGACGGCAGGCGCCGCAGGGGCGAAAGGTCCACCGGGAAAGATCTTGCCGTCGATCACGGGGTTGAACCCCAGCCGCCGCCGGTCGGCGGTGCTGGAATGGGCGATGCCCGCCAGCACGGCACCCTGGGCTTCGAGCAGGCGCGCCGCCGGCAGCTTGCGGAGTTCGCCGGCCTGCTCGGGTTTCAGGCCGAGGTGCGCCAGCACCTGGTGCGCGGTGTTGGTGCCGTCGGCGCGCTCGGCCATCTGCACGGCAGGGCCGCTCTGGATGATGGCCTTGTGGAACAGGCCCCTGGCGCCGGGCAGCGCCATCAGCACGCTCACCTTGGCGCCGCCGCCCGACTCGCCGAAGATGGTGACGTTGCCGGGATCGCCGCCGAACGAGGCGATGTTGTCCCGCACCCATTCGAGCGCCGCCACGATATCCATCACGCCCGCGGTGCCGGCGCCGTCGAAGTCCTGGGCGATGTCCTCGAGATGGAGGTAGCCCAACGCACCGAGGCGGTGGTTGAAGGAGACGACCACGACATCGTCGGCGCGGCAGAGGTTGGCGCCGTCCGACCACGGCGAGGAGCCCGAGCCGGTGATGAAGGCACCGCCGTGGCACCAGAACAGCACCGGCCGCTTGCCGCCGTTCGCGCCCCCCGACGAAGCAGACGACCAGACGTTGAGATAGAGACAATCCTCGTCGAGCTTCTGGCGGCCCGCCAGGGTTAAGATCTTCAGCAGGTCCGAAGGCAGGCGGAATACATTTTCGCTCTGCATCGCCATGTTGCCGTAGGCCGTGGCCTCGCGGACGCCGGTCCACGGCGTCCCCTTGTGCGGCGGCCGGAAGCGCAGCGGCCCCAGAGGCGGCGCGGCATAGGGAATGCCCTTGAAAACGCTGACGCCGCGCTCCATCGCGCCGCGCACTTTTCCAGACGTGGTCTCGACGACGATGTCGGCGGTCATGCGCGTTTCATTCTCCCTTTCGTTCAGTATAAGCTGGCGCAATGAACGACAAAGCAAAAGCCGAACTGGCCCCGACCGGCGTTCTGCGTGCCGGCATCAACCTCTCCAACTTCCTGCTGGTCACCGGCCGCAGCGCCGCCGGCGATCCCGAGGGCGTGGCACCCGACATGGCGCGCGCGATCGCGGCCGAGCTCGGCGTGCCGGTCAAATATGTGCCTTTCAAGACGCCGGGCGAACTGGGCGACCAGGTCGGCAACAACGTCTGGGACATCGGCCTGATCGGCGCCGAGCCGCAGCGCGCCGAGAAGATCGCCTTCTCCGCCGCCTACGTCGAGATCGAGGCGACCTACATGGTGCCGGCGGGCTCGGCCATCAAATCCATCGCCGAGGTCGACAGGAAGGGCGTGCGCATCGCCGTCTCGGCGCGCAGCGCCTACGACCTCTGGCTGGTCAACAACATCAGGAACGCCACCCTGGTGCAGGTAAGCGGCCTCGATGCCGCCTTCCAGAAATTCATGACCGACAAGCTCGAGGTGTTGGCAGGACTCCGGCCAGGCCTGCTGAAGGATGTCGAGAAGGCGCCGGGCCTGAAAATTCTCGACGGCAAGTTCACCGCCGTGCAGCAGGCCGTGGGCACGGCCAAGCCCAACCTCGCGGGCGCGGCATTCCTTGCCGCCTTCGTCGAGAAGGCCAAGAAGTCGGGCCTGGTGGCCGAGCTGATCGAGCGCCACAAGGTCAAAGGCCTGTCGGTCGCGCCACCCGCTTGATCGACGCGGCCTGATCGCGGCGACCTACTGGGGCGCGCCGTTTGGGATGGCGTAGAGGCGGCGCGCATTGCCCGCGAACAGGGCATGGCGTTCATCATCGGAGAAGTCGCCGACGATCGCCGCGAAACAGCGATAGATCTCATCGAAGCTCGCACACAGGCTGTCGACCGGGAAGTTGCTGGCGAACATGCAGCGTTCGACGCCGAACAGGTCGACGGCCGCCAGCACGATCTGCCGGTTGGCCTCGGCCGTGCATCCGACGCCGGGAATGCCGAGACCCGAGATCTTCACCGCGACATTGGGCTCGGCCGCCAGCTGCGCCATCGCCTTGCGCCAGTCGGCGATGCCCTCGGGGCGCGGCATTCCTTGCCGCCTTCGTCGAGAAGGCCAAGAAGTCGGGCCTGGTGGCCGAGCTGATCGAGCGCCACAAGGTCAAAGGCCTGTCGGTCGCGCCACCCGCTTGATCGACGCGGCCTGATCGCGGCGACCTACTGGGGCGCGCCGTTTGGGATGGCGTAGAGGCGGCGCGCATTGCCCGCGAACAGGGCATGGCGTTCATCATCGGAGAAGTCGCCGACGATCGCCGCGAAACAGCGATAGATCTCATCGAAGCTCGCACACAGGCTGTCGACCGGGAAGTTGCTGGCGAACATGCAGCGTTCGACGCCGAACAGGTCGACGGCCGCCAGCACGATCTGCCGGTTGGCCTCGGCCGTGCATCCGACGCCGGGAATGCCGAGACCCGAGATCTTCACCGCGACATTGGGCTCGGCCGCCAGCTGCGCCATCGCCTTGCGCCAGTCGGCGATGCCCTCGGGGCTGCGGTCGGCCGGCAAGCCGGCGTGATTGAGGAAGATCCGGACGCTGGGGAAGTCGCGCGCCAGCGCGGCGGCATCGCCGAGATGCGCCCACGGTGTCTGCAGGTCGAAGCGGCCCAGCCGCTTGGCCAGCAGCGCGAAGCCCTTGCGCCACCGCGTCGCCGTCTGCATGTCGCCAGGCCGGGGCTTGTGGCGGACGCTGCGCACGAAGTCGAAGCCGGTCAGGCGCTCCAGCACCCGGCCGGCGTCGGCGCGGTCGAGCCAGGCCTGGCCTACCGCCACCGAGGGCAGCCCTTTGCGGCGCAACTCGGCCACGTAGGTCATCTCGCCGATGGGATCGCGTGGATCCCATTCGGTCTCGACATAGACCGACCCCGTCACGGCATAGTCGCGTGCATCGGCCAGGTACTGCTCGTGCAGGTAGCGGCGGCGGATGGCGTTGTAGTCGCCGTAGCGGAACGGGATCGGCGGCTCGTCGCGCAGCCAGGGATGATAGTTCCGCGCCGGGTCCCAGAAATGATGATGCGCGTCGACGATCTCCATCAACGGCCTGCATCCATGTCGGCGAGCTTCGCGACGCGGCGGCGAAATTCCTCGGCCGTCGAGAACTTCGCCGCGAGGTAGGCGGCGATCAGGTCCTTGGCCAGCCACGGCCCGACGATCTGGGCGCCGATGCACATGACGTTGACGTCGTCGTGCTCGACGCACTGGTGCGCCGAATGGACATCGTGGCAGACCGCGGCGCGGATGCCCTTCATCTTGTTGGCGCCGATCGAGGCGCCGACCCCGGTGCCGCACACCATCAGGCCGCGCTCGGCCCTGCCCGACGTGATGGCCGCCGCGACCTTGCGCGCGATGTCGGGAAAGTCGACCGGGGCGGGATCGTAGGAGCCGACATCCTCGACCTCGTGGCCGAGCCCGCGCACGAAGGCGAGCAGGTCGGCCTTCATCGGAAAGCCGGCGTGGTCCGAACCGATGACGAGTTTCATGGCTGTCTCCGCTGTGGCTGTCCGCGATTGGCGCGCGTCACTTTCCGATCGTCACGCAGGCCGGGTCGATCGCAGCCGTCGCGATCTCGACGAAACGCTCCAGTGGACAGGCCTTGTCACGGGCATGGGCGCTGCAGGCCGGCAGATCGACCGCCACCATGCCGGGCGGATTGTCGAGGGTGAGCGGCGTCATGTTGCGCAGCTGCTCGGGCGTCTGGGCGTAGAAGGCCATCCGCACATAGCGCTGGCCATTCCGGCCCTCGCGCAGCAGCTCGAAGGCGAGCGCGCTGCCCGGCGGGACTTCATTGTCCTGGTAGCCCTTGATCTCCCAGCCGAGGTTGAGCAGCCCCGCCACGTTCAGGATGTTGGTGTCGTGGCCGATCAGCATGCCGAAGCGGACCGGCTGGGCGGTGTTCGGCGCGCCCGGAAACTTGTGGCCGTTCTGCAGCGCCGCCGTGATCTGCGCCAGCATGTTCGATCCCTTCTGCCGGGCGATCGGCTTGGTCTTCTCCATCAGGTCGGCATGGAGCCGGTGCACCTTCAGCATGTCGCGGAGCTTGTCGTCGCCCGCCGGATTGCCCCCCAACCTTCCCCCCAAGCGTCCCCAGGCGACCTGGTCGGCCGGCATGCCCTCGGCGCTCTCCTGCAGGAAGATCTCGCTGGCCATCGAGCCGATGGCGATCGGGCCTTTCATCGCGACGCCGCCCTTGGGATCCGGCACGATCGCCGGCGCCTCGGCCGCCAGGCCGCAGCCGGCGCCCGAGGAGCCCAGCGCGCCCGGCGCGCCCGGCGGGCACGGCGGGCAGAGCGTCGATTGCAGGAGTGAAAGCTGCGGCGCGTACTCCCGCAACACCGAGGTGAAGTCGCCGCCGATGCGCGCCAGGATCGCCGCCCGGTTGCTCGCCGCGTCCATCGGACAGGACGGCGAGGACTGCGGGTGGAACAGCGGATCGGGTTTCGAGAGATCGGCCTGGTGCTTCAGGAGCGGCGTGATGCAGCGCATGTAGAGGCCGCCCAGGGTCGACAGCGCGGCGTACTCGGCGCGATTGTCGAGGTCGACCCACAGCACGACGGTGCCCGGTTCGGGACAGATGCTCTCCTCGATCAGCCCGCGGCCGCCGTAGATGATCCGGTAGAACTGGCCCATCTGGTGGCCGAGGTCGGCGCCGCGCGGCGTCAGGTTGCCCGGCGCCACCGGCCAGGCAGGCCACGGCGAGGCGGCGAATCTGGCGAGCTGCTCCGGCGTCTCGACCGGCGCCAGCACGCCGTGCCGGGCGAGCATCACGACCCTCTCCGTCTGCCAGCCCGGCGGGATCGGCGGGACCTGGGCCCCCGCCGGCGCGAGGCCCACCGTCAGGCTGGAGAGGAGGACGGCGGCGGCCAGGCGAAACTTCATTGCGGCATTCCGGAACGGGATCACGCCGCAAGCCTACCTCAGGGAATGCGCCCACGGTAGCGCCGGCTGTTCCCGGGCAGCATCCGGCGAAGCGTGTCGTCCTTCAGCAGGTGGTGATGGACGAGCGCCGCGCCGGCGTGAAGCACCGCCAGGAACACCAGCAGATGCGCCAGCAACTCGTGCACCTCCTTGACCGACCGCGAGAAGGCGCGGTCGCGCACCCAGGGCGAGGCGATCTCGTAGAGGCCGAACAGCGGCAGCGCCTGGCCGCGCGCGAACTGCAGCACGATGCCGGAGACCGGCACCATCAGCAGCAGCGCATAGAGCAGGATATGGGTGGCGAGCGCCGCCCGGCCCGTCCAGGGTTCGAACGGCGTCGCGATCGCGGGCGGCGCCGGACCGGCCAGCCGCCATCCCAGGCGGCCGAGCAGCAGCGCCAGCACGACCAGGCCGAAGGAAACGTGGGTGAACTGGATCGCGCCCTTCCATGTCTCGGGGAAGGGATCGTCGCCGACGATGCCGATCAGCCACGCCGCCAGCACCGAGGCGGCCGCCGCCCAGTGCAGCCATTTGGCGGCCGACCCGTAGCCCTCCGCGTCGTTGCGCCAACCCATCCCGATCTCCCGACGTGCCGATCTCCCGGCGTGAACGGCCCATCAACACCGTCGACAGGCCCTCCGTCGTTGACTTCGATCAAGCCGTCGCCCGGTCCCACCAGTCGCGCGTCCTGTACCAGGCGCCGACCAGGGGCAGCACCCATTCGGGATTGCCGTTGTAGAACGGCACGGTCGGGAAGGGCTGGCCGTCGAAGGCGTTGATGGCTGCGTTCGAGCCGCCGGCAATCTTGCGCGCGGTCTGGTAGCCGAGATAGCTCATCATCGCGACACCCGAACCGTTGCACGCCATCAGATAGTGCATGCCCTGCTCCATGCCCATGTGCGGCAGGAAATCGAAGGCGAAGGCCACGTTGCCGGTCCAGGCGTGCGTGATCTTCACGCCCTTGAGCTGCGGCCAGCGCTCCAGCATGTAGCCGTGCAGCACTGGTGCGCTCACCTCGGGCGTCACCTGGGTGAAGCGGGCGCGGCCGCCGAAGATCACGCGCTTGCTGTCAGGCGATTGGCGGTAGTAGCAGAGCACGCGCTTGGTATCGCTCACGACGCGGTTCTTGGGGATCAGGCTCTGCACGAGATCCTCGGGCAACTCTTCCGTCGCGATGATGTGGCTCGCCACCGGCACCAGCTTGCGCTTCAAGGTCGGCGTCAGCTCGGTGGTGTAGCCGTTGGTCGCGATCACGACCTCGCGCGCCTCGATCGGCCCTTTGCTGGTCAGCACGCGAAATCCACCCCCTGACCCTGGCGACTTGCGCTCGATCTTCTCGGCATCGCAGTTGGCGCAGAGTTTCGCGCCGGCGCGGTGCGCGGCCTTCAGGAGGCCGCCGTAGTAGAGCGCGGGATGGAGCTGGCCGGTGCGCTCCACCACCATGCCGCCGTAGTAATAGTCAGAGGCGATCTCCTCGCGCTGGCGCTCGCGCGGGATCATGTAGGTGCCCAGCGCCTTCTCGTTGTAGGTGCCGACCTTGGCTTCCTGCTCCTTGTAGTGGCGCGGCGTGTAGGCGCCCGAGAAGCGGCCGTTCAGGCGCCAGTGGCACTCGATGCCCTCGCGCTGGATCACCGTCTCGACCTGCGTCAGAGAATCCGCGGCATCGCTCAGCATGCGCGCCATCACCTTCTTCCAGGCCTCGGGGTCGCCGCCGACGCCCTTGCCGGAGAAGCCCTTGCCCATGGTCGTGCCGCCGCTCACGCCGCCGCCGTTGCGCGTAGAAGCGCCGACGCCGAAATCGCCGCGCTCCAGCACGGCGACGTCGACGCCCGAGCGCGCCAGCTCGAGTCCGGTCGACAGGCCGCCGTAGCCCGCGCCCACCACCAGCACGTCCACCTTGAGCGGCGGGTCCTGGCTCAGCTCGTTCGTGGGATGCCACCATTCCCACCACCACGGCATCGACTTGAAGTCCTTGTGGAACACGCTGTCGGCCATCACGCTCCCCCTGCCGCACGCTGCCGCGGCCGCCCTATAATGAGCGCCGCCTGACGCAGGCAACAGCCATGCTCTATAACAGCACGGAATGAAGAACGGGGGGATCGTCTTTTGCCCGCACAGGATTTCGCCGGCCGGCCCGTCGCCGATTTCGTAAAGGCCTTCACCTCCGGCACGGTCGCGGCGCGCGACATCGTCGAGGGGTTGCTGGAGCGCTGCAGGCGCGCCGAGCCCTTCAACCCGATCGCCACCCTCGATGCCGAAGGCGCGCGCGCGGCCACCGATGCGCTCGACGCACGGCGCATGCGCGGCGCGGAATTCGGTGCGCTGGCCGCCGTGCCGGTCTCGGCCAAGGACCTGATCCTGACCAAGGGCCTGCGCACCGCCTTCGCCTCGCTCACCATGAAGGACAACGTGCCCACGCTCGACGCCAGCGCCATCGCCCAGTGGCGCGCCGCCGACGCCGTTCTGTTCGCCAAGACCACGACGCCGGAGTTCGGCCACAAGGTCCTGACCGACAGCCGCCTGCACGGCGTCACGCGCAATCCGTGGAACCGCGCGCACACGTCGGGCGGCTCGAGCGGCGGCGCCGCCGTCGCGATCGCGCTGGGCCTTGGGCCGATCGCCATGTCGACCGACGGCGCCGGCTCGGGCCGCATTCCCGCCGCCTGCTGCGGCGTCTATGGCCTGAAGGCGACGCTCGGCCGCGTACCGCACGAGGTGCCGCCCGACCAGTTCGGCCAGCTCACCTATTTGGGCGTGATGGCCCGCCATCCGGCCGATCTCGGCGCCGGACTCGCGGCGATGTCGCGCGGCCATCGCGACGATCCGTGGACCGCCGCCATCGGCCGCACGCCCTTCGCCTGGCCGCAGGATTCAGGCAAACATCCCATCGCCGGCCAGCGCGTCACCGTCATCCGCCGCATGACCGGCGGCTATCTCGATCCCGACACCGAAGCCAGGCTCGATGCCGCCATCGCCTTCCTCGACAGGCAGGGCGCCAGGATTCGCGAACTGGACGGCCGCGAGATCGACTGGAAGCTCGACGTCGCCCGCATCATCCTGCGTGCCAACCAGATCGAGCGCTTCGGCGAGATCCTGAAGACACGGCGCGGCGATCTCGACGTATCGTTCGCAAAGACACTCGACGAGGGCGAGGCAATCGATGTCGTCATGCTGCGCCGGGCGCTGGTCGATCGCACCACCGCCTACAAGTCGGTGCAGCGGCTGTTCGCCGACTGCGACCTCCTGCTGACGCCGACGGTGGCGACGCCGGCGCCGCTCGCCACCCAGGACCAGTTCGCCCCGCTGGTGGTCGACGGCAAGCCGATCGGCGACCTGCGGTCGGCCTGGTACACCTACACCATCCCCTTCAACATGACCGGCCATCCGGCGATCAGCATCCCGTTCGGCCACTCCAGGGCCGGACTGCCGATCGGCATCCACTTCGTGGCGCCGTGGTACGCCGAGGCGCACTTGATCCAGCTGGCCGAAGCGTTCGATGCCGAGACGCATGCCTCGGCACTCTTTCCGCCCGGCTTCGCGCCCTGACGCCTAGGGAAGTGCCAGCTTGTAGACTCGCGCGGCGGTGCCGCTGAACAGCGCCGTCTTCTCGGCGGCCGAACAGCCCGCCGCCAGGCGCTTGAAGGCGTTCCACAGCACGGCGTAGCTGCACATGCCCTTGTCGACCGGGAAGTTGCTCTCGAACATCGCCCGCTCGACGCCAAACGCCTCGATCGAGGTTTCGATATAGGGCTTCCACGCCTCCGCCAGCTCCGCCGAGGTCGGCGGCTTCGGCCGCTCGGGAAAGTCGAAGCCGCCCAGATGCATGCCGAGGCCGCCCAGCTTCACCGTGACGTTGGGGCAGCGCGCGAGTTCAAGGAGTTTCGGCTTCCATTCGGCGAAGGCTTCCGCGCGCCGGCCCTCGTAGGGGCCGATGCCGATCGGGCCGCCGACATGGTCGAGCACGATACTGGTGCCGGGAAAGGCGCCGGCGAGATCGATCAGGTCGTCGAGCTGGGTGTGCAGCAGCCAGGCGTCGAAGCTGAGGCCCAGCGCGCCGAGTGCCGCGAAGCCGCGACGAAACTCCGCGTCGCGCAGCAGGCCTTGCGGCGGCGTGGCCGAACTGGCGCGCAAGCCACTCGGATGCCAGGGCGAGACGTTGCGGATGCCCTTGAAGCGGCCGCCGGAGAGCGCGACGTGGGCCTCGAGGGCCGCCTTGGCGCGGTCGCCGAAGCGCAGGTCGACGTTGCCCACGATGCCGAGACAGGCCCTGGTCGCCCCATAGCCGCCGCTGGCGCTCATGGCGGCGATGCCGTTCACGAATTCCGTCTCGCCCAGCGAGCGCCGCGTCTCCTCGCCATCGGCGCGATACATTGCCCGGCATTCGACGAACACCGTGGCCACGATGTTGTGGCCGCTGCCGGTATCGCCGATCAGGTCCGGCAGCAGGTAGCTGTTGGCTGGACGATCCCAGAGATGATGGTGCGGATCGACGATCGGCAGCGCGGGCTCGAGCGCCGCCTCGCGAAGCTGCGCCAGCCACTCCGGCCGGACCGGCATAAAGCCCGGAGCGATTCCCTGTGCTGCCTTTGGTGCGGCCATTCGTTCCTCCCTCGTCCTCGCAACGCTATCATAGCCGCGGAGGCTACAAGCCATGACGATCAGGCTGTCCGAAAATTTCCGCGCCCTGTTCTACGCGCCCTTCTATGCCACCCAGGCGACCGGCGCCTTCGCCGCGGCCGGCGTCGAGGTGGCGATGATCCCCTCGCCCAGTCCCGGTGCTGCCGTCAAAGTGCTGCGCGACGGCGAGGTCGACGTGATGTGGGGCGGGCCGCTGCGCGTCATGATGCTGCACGATCAGGAGCCCGGCTGCGATCTCGTCTGCTTCTGCGATGTCGTGGCGCGCGATCCGTTCTTCGTCATCGGCGCCAGGCCCAGGCCCGACTTCCGCTTCGCGGACTTGAAGGGCATCCGCTTCGCCACCGTCTCGGAAGTGCCGACGCCCTGGATCTGCCTGCAGAACGATCTCCGCCACGCCGGCGTCGATCCGGCGGCGCTCGACCGCGTCGCCGACAGGTCGATGGCCGAGAACGAGGCCGCACTCGCCGCGGGCAGGCTCGACGCCATACAGGTGTTCCAGCCCTACGCCGAACGGCTGATC
>MEMN01000137.1:65343-68630 GCA_001767945.1 Alphaproteobacteria bacterium RIFCSPHIGHO2_12_FULL_66_14
CCGGCCACCTCTGGTGTGCCGCAGCCTCGCGCGGTCTCACCGCCTACACCACCCTGGTGACGCGCCGCGATGTCCTCGCCGGACGCGCCGACGAGCTGCAGCGCATGACCCGGGCCATCCATCGCACCTTGCAGTGGTTCGCCAGGTCACCTGCCATCGAGATCGCCGGCCTCCTGAAGGACTATTTCCCCGACCTCGCGACGCCTCTCTTCGCCGCCTGCATCGAACGCTACCGCGCGCTCGGCCTGTGGGGCCCCGACCCCGTCATCCGCCGCGAAGGTTTTGACCGCCTGCACGCCGCGATGCGCGCGTCGGGGGCGCTGTCGCGCGACATCGCCTTCGAGGCTTGCGTCGACACCGCGATGGCCGCAAAGGCCGCGCGCGCGTAGACTGGCGGTGCCGATGCCTCTGCACCCTCTCACCCTCGACCTCGTCAACGTCTTCACGACCCTGGTGGCCGCCGGCGTGTCGCTGCTCGCCTGGTATCGCTACCGCGACGTGGTCGCGCTGGGCAGCTGGGCCGCCGCGCTGGTGCTGGGCAGCATCGGTGCCGTGCTGTTCAGCCTGCGCGGACCGGAGACCTCGGCCGTCGTCTTCGTCATGGCCGACGGCCTCTGCGTCGCGAGCTTCGCCACCATGTGGGTGAGCATGCGCCGCTTCAATTCCGAAGAGGCGGCGCCGGTACGCATGGCGATCGTCGCCGCCGCGGTCACCTGTGTCTTCGTGTTCCTGGTCACCGCGAGCTGGCAGATGGGCGCCGCGCTGCGCGCCCAGTCGCTCCTGTTCTCGCTGTTCGTGGGCGGCCTCGCGCTGGCGACCGCCTGGGAGACCTGGCGCGGCGGCCGGCGGGACGGCCTGCAGAGCCGCCGCATCGCCGCCGCGGCGCTGGCCGGCATTGCCGCCGCCCGGCTGGCCCGGGTGGCGCTGCTGGGGCTCGACTGGTTCGACATCGTCGATCTGCAGACCGCCGACACCGCCTGGGGCTACGGACTCTACTTCAGCACCGCCTGCGTACTGGTGGTGACCTTCGGCCTGGTCCTGATGGCCACCGAACGGCAGTACGTCCGCCAGAGCGATCCCTACGGCACGTAGAGTCGTTGTCGCTTCTTCTCCTCCCCAGCGAAGCTGGGGAGGTGTCGGCGTCTCACGCCGACGGAGGGGTCAGAAGCCCCCGCCAAGACTCATGACCCCATCGCCCGCGAAGACGCGGGCACTTCCCCTTTGCGGACTCCGCAAAGGGGAAGAGAATGACCATGGCGCGGAGGGCACGAAGGGCCGATGGACACTTGGGGAATACTCATCGGCATTGCCGCGGCCGTCGGCGTCGGCGCCTTGCTGCGCCGCCGGAAGCCGGCCGGCATGGGGCGGGTCCTGGAGATCGTGGCGATCGTCGCCGCGGGCGGCCTGTCGGCGGCCGCGGCCAGCGTCGGCCTGAGATATCTTGCGTCGTCGGACCACGCGACGGCCACCGAACAGGCGCTGCAGGTCGTGCGCGAAGCGCCGCTGGTCGGCCTGGTGCTGAAGGAAAATCCCGCGCTGGAAGCCAGGTTTCGCGAGGCCATCGAGGCCGAACTGCGGAGCCCGACGAAAAGCGGCCCGCTGCGCACCTACGTCGTGGGCGCCGAGGTGCGGCAGAAGCTGATCGTGCCCGCGCTCAGAAACGCCGACGACGCCACCGCGCTCAAGGCCATAGAAGCCATGCAGGACTTCGTGAAACACCTGCAGGTCACCAACGTGGCGCTGTGCAAGAAATTCGGATTGGAAGGGCTGCAGGAGCCGAACCGTCTGGACAGTGCCGGCGCCACCCTCTTCAAGCGCGCCCTGCTGGCGCAGGAGCAGGCCTACCTCAGCGGCAAGGCGCGGCCGGTCGCGCCGCCGCAGACCGCCGACCAGGCGGTCTCGCCCCTGCTCACGGAAGCGGGCTACACCGCCGCCGACTTCGAGAAGCTCGCCGCCCTCGCCACCTCGTCGGACGCGGCCGGCTGCGCCGTCGTCGTCAAACTGTACGCCGCTCCGACGCTGCTGCCGCCTCAGCGCGGCGGGATCCTGGCGCGCTACCTGCTCACGGTGTCGTAGTGAAGAAGACTCTGCCCGCCGCCACCCCCGATTCCTACGTGAGCGCGCTCCGGGGCTGGCGCCGCGACTGCGTCGAGACGCTGCGCGCCGCCGTTCGCTCGGCCGCGACTTTGGACGAGGCGATCAAGTGGGGCCATCTCGTCTATTTCGCGCGCGGCCCCGTGCTCCTGATCCGCGCCGAGGAGGAGCGCGTGCTGTTCGGCTTCTGGCGCGGCCAGCGCCTGCGCCTGATCGAGCCCCGGCTCAAACCCGGCGGAAAGTTCGAAATGGCCACGCTGGAGATCGCAAAGGGCACGACCATCGACGCCTTCACGGCCCGCCGCCTCGCCGCGAAGGCCGTCGCGCTCAACAAGACTCTCGGCGATCCGACGAAGGCTTGATGATCCGGCCCTACCCTACCCGATCGCTGCCTTCACGCCGGCGAGTCGCGCCCGGAGGCGGCCCACCGAGTAGCGTCGAGGGTTCCTGTTGATCTGGTGCTCCCGCCAGGGTGATCGCTCGCCGGCGGGCAGGACGCAGTCCTCCAGTTCCTTGTGGGCGCGGTCGTAAAGGCCCGACTCCAGGAAGTTGAGGGCGAGAACCAGGCAGGTTTCCTCCCAGCCATCCGGCGCACGCGGCATCCCATCGAGGCGATCGAGGATCGTCTCCAGGGTCGCGTGCACCTCCGCCTTCTGTTCGGCCGAGTAGCGCATCGACTCGAGCGTACTGGAGGCCTGGTGAATGTCGGCGCGCTTCATGCCGCCACCGGCGGCACACTGCGAAGGCAAACCGGTGAATCTCGCAATCATCGGCGATCCTCCCTTATGTTTTTGGATGGTTCCCGTCGCACCCTTAGCCCATGGATCGGCTGCGCGCGGTGCATGACGACACGGTCACCCAAATGCCACAGGTGTTGGCGAACGCCGCAAACGCTGCCGACTCAGCGGGATCAGCAGTCGGCGACTAGGATCCCCCTCGCAGAAGATCGAATGACGGCCGACCAAAGAACGACCGAACCCGGGCGTGAGGTGACGAGGTCTAGTTGCGCCGTGGCACCGAGTGTATCGGCCGACAGATCGCTTCAATCTCTGAAATGATCTCGTCGATAAGCGCCTTGTTCACCTCGCGGCTGAGCCGCGCGATCACCTCGGGTGGCGTGCCGGCGGGCGCGAACAGGGTGAAGGTTGTCATCGATTCGAAGCCGGGCAGGCCCGCTTCGGCCAAGGTCGGCA
>MEMN01000137.1:68648-68761 GCA_001767945.1 Alphaproteobacteria bacterium RIFCSPHIGHO2_12_FULL_66_14
ATACTGCGAATGAGTGCGGCCTTCCTGGTTGATCCAGCCCTCAGCCCCCTATTGCGGGTGCGAGCGATCTTTATAGAGCGGCCAGTGGCCATCGACGGCAATGCCTTGAGGTC
>MEMN01000137.1:68965-75486 GCA_001767945.1 Alphaproteobacteria bacterium RIFCSPHIGHO2_12_FULL_66_14
ATCCTCGGTGGAGCGGAAGTGCTCCGCCGGATCGAAGGGTACGGCCTTGATTGCCATGGTGATGATATTCCTAATCACCAAGCAACCCAGACTCAAGCCGGACAACGCGCTGGGAGAGCGTCGGCAGTAGGCGATTTCATTGCCGCGAGGGCTTAGATAGCTAACGTTTCACCATGCCACGGCAGAAACGGAACGCTTCCTGGCCGGCGATGAAGCGCAACCCGGTTTCATCGAGCGCGTGATCGACGACGGCACCTACCATCCGTTGATGGTTGGTGGACGCCAATCTGCGCTGCGTAGACGAACGCTGCCAACCTCCAATTGTAACGATCTCAAAAGGCTGCTTCACTCAGCGTTTGGCGTGGGGGATGCCAATGCGAAAATGGATCGGAAGAGCATGTGCGACCTTCATATCGATGTTGAGCTTGTCGGTCGGGACACCGGCGTCGGCCCAGCAGAACGATAGAGACGTCTGCTTCAAGGGATCCGGCCAGCAGGCCATTGCCGCCTGCACGCGCCGGATCAGCCAGGCGACAGGCAAGAATCTTGCGATCGTCTATTACAGCCGTGGCTACGAATATTTGAAGTTGCGCCAGCTCGACCTGGCAATTGCGGATTTCACCCAGTCGATCAGAATCGACCCCTCGTTCCTCAATCCTTATGTCAGCCGATGTCTATCTCTTCGCGGAAAGGGCGAGTTCGCAAAAGCGGTAACGGACGCCAACAGCGCGCTTCGGATCGATCCCAACAACCGCGAGGCGCGCACCTGCCTGGAAAGAGCGCAACAGCGAATTCCCTACCCCGCTCCCAACTGACGACGCCCTTTCTCCTCGAGTTGGTCACGACGCACGCCGGGTTGACCGGGGGTGGTGCGAGGCACGAGCGCTCGATTCTGACGTGACGAGGTAGAAATTCCCCGTTTGAACGCAGCCGATGATTTGTTACGCTCGCGTTTCCGTCGGATCGAACGGTCTCGCGCCCCACTGGCACGGAAGGCACGGCATGAGCGGCCTCAGGTATGTCCTGCTGATCGGTTTCTTCGCCCTCCTGGCGGGTCTCTATCTCGGTGACGACCAGGGGACCGAGGAGTCGCCGGCCCGCAGCGCCGGCCTCGAACGCGCCCAGCCCGCGCCGCTGCAGTAGCGCCACCGCGGTAGTGCCGCTGGCCGGCCACGACGACATGCCCGCAACGGCAACCCCGGGCGGGCGTCGACCCGCCGGTACATCCGCGGCGGGCCGGTCAGGGCGCCCGGCCCCGACACCGACAGAACGCCGGGCACCGCGAACGGTTGCGGCCCGGATTGCGGCATGAATTGCGGCCCGGGTTGCGGCTGGGACGGCTGCCCCAACGGCGGATCCCGGCCGGCTATTTCGCCCGGTCGGCGCCGAACACCAGCGGGATCATTGCGGCGCCGAAGAGGACGCTGGCGAGCAGCAGCGGCCACACCACACCGACCCTCAGCAGCAGCGCGCCTGTCGCGGCGGAAAGGCAGAACAGGCCGACCGACGCGAGCCGGCGGGTCCAGTTCCGGTTGTCGCCGCCGGCAAACCGCGAGTCGGCGAAGATGGCGGTGAAGGTGACCGTCATCACGTTGGTGGCGAGGTCGGGCACGCCGTGGACGCGGACCATGGCGTTCTGCAGCCCCATGGCGAGCGCGAGCAGGACGACCACGGCCTGGCCCGCGGCGTTGCGGTCGTCGGGCTGGCCGAGCCACGCCACCGCCGTGGCGGCGAGCAGGATCAGCCATTCGACGGCGAAGCCGATGCGCCGCTCCTGCATCTTCTGCGGCCCGCGCAGCAGACGGCCGCCCAGCAGGGCGCCGGCGACGAAGGCCAGGATCGCCGGCACGTAGCGCGCGCTGTTGCCGAGCGTGGCGCCGGTGCCCAGCGACAGCGCCAGCAGCAGGAGGTTGCCGGTCATCATCTCGGCGAAGACGCCGCCCAGCGCCAGGAAGCAGACGGCGTCGACCAGGCCGCAGACCGCGGTGATCATGTAGAGGCCGGTCGTAACGCTGCGGAGCGGCGGCAGGGTCATTCGCAAGTGCGGAAACTCATGCCGAAACTCTATCTTCCCGCCTGCTTCCGGCAAGGTTGCCTTGATGCCCTATTTCCGGTAATATTTCCGGAAATAGGGCAAGGATCGCGCCATGCCGAACTCTCAAAAGTCTGCATTGACAAAATTTCGCGCCCGACAGAAGCGTCAGGGCGTCGTGCGCGTCGAAGTCCAGGTACGTCGGGAAGATGCGGCTTTGGTTCGCCGCGTCGCGCATACCCTCCTGGATCCGGCGCGTGGCACGGCGGCACGCGCCTTGTTGAAGCAGCAGTTCAACGAACCGCCGACCAGGGGCCTCAAAGCGTTGCTGGCCGCGGCGCCGCTCGACGGCATCGACCTCGAACGGGTCCGGGATACCGGCCGCAAGGTCGACCTGTGAGTTTCCTGATCGACACCAACGTCATCTCCGAGGTACGCAAGGGCCAGCGATGCAACGCCAACGTCGCCGCCTGGTATGAATCGATCGATGATGGCGATCTCCATCTCAGCGTGCTTGTGCTCGGCGAAATCCGCAAGGGCATCGAACTCGCCCGCCCGCGTGACCCGTCGAAGGCCGAGGCCCTCGAGACCTGGCTCGCCTCGGTCGACGCGGCGTTCGATGGGCGCATTCTCCCGATCGATCGCGCCGTCGCCGACGAATGGGGCCGCATGAGCGGCCGACGTCCGGTATCGACAATCGATGGCCTGCTCGCGGCCACGGCAAGGGTCCATCGCCTGACGCTGGTCACCCGCGACGAAGCAGGCGTCGCGGGCCTGGGCGCAAAGGTGCTGAACCCATTCGGGCGGCGATAGTCGGGCCGCGTCTCCATGCCGGCAAAATGACGGCATCGGCTGGAGGCCAACCCCAAGATAGGCCTATTGACACCGTATTCCTATTCCTATAAATCCTACTCCGGAACCGAAAGGAGGTTTTCCGATGAGCCCCCTCCCGCCCTCCCGCCCCGCCGGCAACGACAAGCGCGTCGTCTTCCTGTGCGAGTTGCTGGGCGGCGCCAACGCCCGGCTGGCCGCCGCCCGCGCGAACCTCAACCGCGGCACGGCCTATCGCTGGAAGCTGGAGGATCCGGAGTTCGCCGCCCTGTGGGCCGAGATCGTGGCTTCCAGGCCGCGCCGTCGCGACCTCCGCCGCCGCGTGCTGGAGCGCGCGCCGGGACGCATGACGCGACGTGAAACGAGTCAGTTGGCGTCCCACGGGACGACGCCCGGCACCCCGCCTGAAGCCGCATGGGACAAGGATTTTAGGCCTGCCTTCGAGGTCCGGTGGTGACGGCAGGTACTGTCCCACTGACTCGCGGCCGTATGAGCCCGGTGTTAGGGTCCCGCGTCATTCAGCGGGGAGCATTCGATGCGGGGTATTTGGGCGGGGCTGGGCGCGGCGCTGATGGGGATCGGCCTGGCCGCGACGGCGTGGGCGCAGGACGGGTTGCAGCGCTTCGAGAAGGAGATCAAGCCGCAGCTCGAGCTCAAGAGCCTCACCTACAAGAGCGGCAAAGCCGTCGGCACCTCGGGCTTCGTGCTGACCGACGTGGTGGCCGTGGTGCCGGCCAATGAAGCGACCGGCGAGAAGGAGAGCACGGTCAGGATCGAGAAGGTCGCGGTCGATGCGCTCGACTTCGACCGCCTGAAGAAGGACGCCAAGGACGACGAGGCGCCGCGCTTCGCCAAGTTGAAACTGGAAGGCATGACGGGCGACGACGAGATGTTCGCCGCGCTGGCGCCCTACGGCGTGCCGAAGGTGCCGGTCGACATCGCGCTCGACTACGCGATCGACGGCAAGGACAAGGTGCTGACGGTCAAGACGCTGGAAGTGAACCTGCGCGGCCAGGGGAAATTCACGGTGACGCTGGTGGTCGACGGCATCAGCGACAAGTCGAGCGCCATGGACGACGGCAAGCTGCGCACCGCCTCGCTCACGATCGACGATTCGGGGCTGATCGCCAAGGTGCTGCCGGCGATGGCCAAGGAGGAAGGCTTCAAGGCCGAGGAGCTGGTCGCCACCGCACTGGGCGCGCTCGCGGGCTTCGCCGCCGCCCAGGGGCCGCCGACCTTGAAGGCGCTCGATGCCGTGGCCTCCTTCGTGGCCGACTGGAAATCGCCCAAGGGAGCGCTGGCACTGGGGCTGAAACCGACCAAGACGGCCGGACTGGAAGACCTCGACAAGGTGATGATGCCCAACGCCCTGGTCGACCTGTTCGGCTTCACCGCGACCTATCCGGGGACCAGGCCCGGCGCGGCCAAATCGGGACCGGAGAAGTAGGGAGAAACAGGATGAAGCGGCGCGCGGTTCTCGGCGGGATGCTGCTGCCAGTTCTGCCGGCAGCCGCACAAGAGACGTATCCGTCGCGGCCGATCCAGATGATCGTGCCGTTCCCGCCGGGCGGCGTGGCCGACATCACCGGCCGGCCGACCGCGCACGTCATGGGCCGGCTGCTGAAGCAGTCCGTCGTGGTGCAGAACAAGCCCGGCGCCGGCGGCTCGGTCGGTGCGGCGCTGGCGGCCCGCGCGGCGCCGGACGGCTACACGATCCTGATGGCGCTGTCGTCGATCTCGGTGCTGCCGGTGGCCGATCGCCTGCAGGGCCGCACCCCCGCCTACGAGCTCGACCAGTTCGCGCCTGTAGCGCTGATCAGCGCCGATCCCACCGTGCTCGTGGTCCGCGGCGACGGGCCCTACAAGACCCTGAAGGATTTCATCCAGGCGGCAAGGGCCAAGCCCGGCACGATCAACTACGGCTCGTCGGGCGTCTACGGCACCTTGCATGTGGCGATGGAGATCTTTTCCGCGGCCGCCGGCATAAAGCTGTTCCACATCCCCTACCAGGGCGGCGGACCGGCGGTGGCGGCCCTGCTCGGCAGCCAGATCGACGCCCTGGCCTCGGGCCCGTCGGCGGCGATCGGCCAGATCAAGGCCGGCAAGATGCGGGCGCTGGCGGTGTGGGGCGACAAGCGGCTCGCCTCGCTGCCCGACGTGCCCAGCATGCTGGAGCTGGGCTACGACGCCACCTTCTACATCTGGTCGGGTCTCTTCGCGCCGGCCGCGACGCCGGCGCCCGTCATGGCGGCGCTGCGCGACGCGGTCAGGCGCACGGTCGGCGATCCCGAGTTCACGGCGGCGATGGCCAAGGTCGAGACGCCGATCGCCTATCTCGATGCGCCGGCCTTCGCCCTCTTCGTCGCCGCCGATGCCAGGCGGCTCGCGACCGCGGTCGAACGCATCGGCAAGGTTCCCGGGAAATAGCGGGAAACTTGCAGGCCGGCCGGACCGGCAACCCGGTTCCGGACGAGGCGTTGCCCCCATGGTGGCGCCATTCCGGCCGCCGCTTCGAGCATGGAGTGAGCCATGAACGATCCGACCAAGCGCAATCCGCAACAGGAGCGTGAACAGCAGCAGCGCCAGCAACAGCAGCGCCAGAGCCAGAAGCCGAAGCAGAAACCCCGCCAGGACGACATCGATCAGGCGGACATGGATCTGGACGACGAGGACCGCGATAACCGCGAATAGCAACGGCGCCCTTGGAAGCGTCGGAATGCCCGCCACCCGGCGGGCATTCTTTCGTGGAAGTGAGGGAACGGTAACCGATTCACCGCGACACATTGCTTGTCGGAAAATGAAACCACGGACATGATGGCGGCATTCAACTCCAGGGGAGTCACCACGATGAATCTCGACGCGATCACGACGGCCTGGGCGCCGCGCCTGCTCAGCGTGCTCCGCATCATGGCCGGGTTGCTGTTCCTGCAGCACGGCACCGCCAAGCATCTCAAGTTTCCCGCCGTGCCGATGTTCGCCAAGATGGAGACCGCCTCGCTGCTGGGCGCCGCCGGCGCGATCGAGATCGTGGGCAGCCTGCTGCTGATCGTGGGCCTGTTCACGCGCACCACGGCGTTCGTGCTGTCGGGCTTCATGGCCGTGGCCTACTTCATGGCCCACGCGACGCACGGTTTCTATCCGATCCTCAATGGTGGCGAACTGGCCATCCTCTACTGCTTCGTCTTCCTCTACATCGCCGCCGCCGGCCCCGGCCCGTGGAGCTACGACGCCCTGCAGAAGAAGAAGTAGCGGCAATGGCACTCAAGCGCGTGGCCCTCGAGATCGGCATGGGCATCGACATCCGCGGCGGCGATTACACCAAGGCCGCCGTCCGCGCCTTGAAGGACGCGCTGTGGCACAACTCGCTCACGGTCGCCACAGCCTTGGGCAAGTCGAGCGACGACATGCAGGTCGAGGTGCTGATCGGCGTGCCGCAGCCCGCCCAGGTCGACAAGGCCCGGGTCCTGGCGGTGCTGCCGCACGGCAGCGGCACGGTGAGCGTGGTCGAGGGCGGTCTCGAGATCGCCAACGAGGCCGGCACCGACAAGACGGTGATCGCCCAGGCGGCGGCCGTCGTCCGGCTCGATCTCTGAGCGGGAGGACGCCATGGCCGCCAGACGCGTCATCCTCGAGCTCGGCACCGGCAACGACCTGCACG
>MEMN01000138.1:0-4705 GCA_001767945.1 Alphaproteobacteria bacterium RIFCSPHIGHO2_12_FULL_66_14
GTCGCCTGGCTGACGGCGAGCTGCCAGCCCTCGGCCGCGCTCGGGCAGGGCAAGAAGGGCGCGGCGAGAAAGCGACATGCGAAATGAACTCATGGCGCGGCAATGCAATGGAACCGTGGTGCGTGGACAGCGCGTCGCTTGCCGCCCTACCTTGCCAGCATGGCAACATCAGGTCGTCCGCCGCTCGACGGCATCCGCGTCGTCGACTTTTCCCGCGTGATCGCGGGGCCCATGTGCACCCAGATGCTCGCCGACATGGGCGCCGAGGTGATCAAGATCGAGAACCCCGACGGCGGCGACGACACGCGCAAGGGCGCCGGCCCGCGGGCCGGCGGCGAGCACGGCGAGAGCCATTTCTTCATGACCTTCAACAGGGGCAAGAAGAGCGTGGCGCTCGATTTCACCAAGCCCGACGGCCAGGCGATCGTGCACAGGCTGCTCGAGAAGGCCGACGTCCTGGTCGAGAACTTCCGGCCGGGCGTGCTCGGGAAATACGGCCTCGACCATGCCGGCCTCGCCGCGAAGTACCCGAAGCTGATCTACCTCTCGATCTCGGCCTACGGCCAGACCGGGCCGTTGTCGGATCGGCCGGGCTACGATCCGGTGCTGCAGGCCGAGTCGGGGATGATGAGCGTGAACGGCGAGGCCGACGGCGAGGGGTTGCGCCATGCCATCGCCATCGTCGACACCATGACGGCGATCCATTCGGTGGCGGCGATCAACGCCGCGCTCTACGCCCGGCGCGACACCGGCAAGGGCCAGCACATCGACCTCGCGCTCTACGACACGGCGCTGGTCTCGCTGGGCAATCTCGGCTCGTACTACCTGATCGGCGGCGAGCAGCCCAAGCGCGCCGGCAACGGCCATTTCGCCTCGGCGCCCAACAGCTCGTTCGATACCAAGAACGGCAAGATCTACATGGCGGTGGCCAACCAGAAGCTGTTTGCCGACACCGCCAAGGCGATGGGCCATCCCGAATGGGTGACCGATCCGCGCTTTTCCACCGTCGCCAACCGCGTGTCCAACAAGCCCGAACTGACGCGCCTCATGGAACTGGTGCTGAAGACCGACACCAAGGAGAACTGGACGCAGAAGCTGCGTCACCTGCCGGCCGGGCCGATCCGCACCATGAAGGAGGCGCTTGACGAGCCGGAAGTGAAGCGCCGCGGCATGCTCAAGACCTACAAGCAGAGCCGTGTCGGCGAAGTGCCGATCATCGGCTCGAACTACCGCTTCTCCGACACGCCGGTCGACGATACGCGGCCGCCGCCGTCGCTCGGCGAGCACACCGATCAGGTGCTGAAGGAGCTGGCCGGCCTGGGAGCGGCGGAACTGGCGTCCTTGCGCGAGAAGAAGATCATCGGTTAGCCGTCGATTACGACGACTGGAGCCAGCGCCTCAGGATCGTGCTGGTCTCCTCAGGCCTCTCCATCGTGACCAGATGGCCGCATTGCTCGACGATGACGAGGGCCGCGGCTGGAATGGCCTTGACCATCTCCTCCGACAGGAATAGCGGCGTCGCCGCATCGTCCCTGCCGCAGACGACGATGGTGGGGCATTTGATGCGCGGCAGGTCGGGCCGCCGATCGGCGCGGATCGCCGCCAGCTCCTCCTGGCGCTTGTAGATCTCGACGCCGATCTCACCGCACATCGTCATGACCTCGTCGACCAGCTTCTTGTCGGGCAGCCGGTAGGCCGGGATGAAGCGTGACATCTGCAGGCCCAGTACCAGCTCGAAATGACCTTCGTCGGCGAGGCGGATGCGGGCGCGACGGACGGCGCGCTCCGCGTCGTTCTGGCCGCGCATGCCGGTGTCGAGCAGCGCGAGCTTCGTCACGCGCTCGGCCGCGAACTGCATGATCTCGATCGACAGCATGCCGCCCAGCGACAGGCCGGCCAGGGCGAACTTGCCCGGCGGCATCTGCGCCACGACCCAGCGCGCGGCGGTCTCCCAGCTGTCCCAGATCGACAGCGGCGCGCGGCGCCAATCGGGCACGACGATCTCGGCGATATCGCCGAGGGCAGCGACCTGGGCGGTGAACAGGCGCGGCGAGCAGAGCACGCCGGGCACGAGCAAAAGGGGTATTTTGACCATCGGTTCCTCCGGGTCCGAGCGTAGCGCAGCCTGTCGTGCCGGGGTACCAATAGCGCGCCATGGCCGCCGCCGCTTCCGTCCGCGACATCCGCCTCGATCTGTTCCGGGGGCTCGCGCTGTGG
The DNA here is from genome assembly GCA_001767945.1 of Alphaproteobacteria bacterium RIFCSPHIGHO2_12_FULL_66_14. Classification (GTDB taxonomy): domain Bacteria; phylum Pseudomonadota; class Alphaproteobacteria; order Reyranellales; family Reyranellaceae; genus Reyranella. Next base: position 2,218 of record MEMN01000138.1, read on the forward strand.
TTCATCTTTCTCGACCACATCCCGACCAACATCGTGAGCTGGCTGACCGTGCGCAACTACGGCTTCAGCGACGCCACCGAGATCTTCGTCTACATCTCCGGCTATACCGCCGTCATAGCCTACAGCCGCATGATGGCGCGCGACGGCTGGACGCGGGCCGCCGCCCGCATCTACCGTCGCGTCTGGCAACTCTACGTCGCGCACATCCTGCTGTTCGTCGCTTTCTCCGCTCAGGTCGCGTGGGTGTCGATCGCCCGCGACACGCCGGCGCTGATCGAGGAGATGCAGATGCTGGGTTTCGGCGAAAATCCCTACCGGGCCATCCTGGAGGCGGCGCTACTGAAATTCCGGCCGGTCAATCTCGACGTGCTGCCGCTCTACATCGTCCTGCTCGCGGCTTTCCCGCTGGTCCTGCCCGCGGTCGTGCGCTGGCCACTCATGGTCGTCGCCGCGTCGATCGCCCTTTATGTCGTGACCAGCCACTACAACTGGAACCTGCCAGCTTATCCGGAAAACAAGGTCTGGTTCTTCAATCCGATGGCCTGGCAAGTCGTGTTCCATGTCGGGGCAGCCTGCGCCGTGCTGGGGCCACAGCTTGCCTGGCTCGATCGGTTCCGCTGGCCGCTGACGGGACTGGCCGTGGCTTTTCTGCTGTTCGCAGCCTTCATCGCGCTGTCGTGGCATTACAATCCACTGGCGCGGCTGGTGCCGACTTGGATTTCCCGGCAGCTCTACCCGATCGACAAGACCAACCTTGATGTCCTGCGGTTGCTGCATTTCCTCGCGCTGGCCTGGCTAGTCCGACTGCTGGTGCCGATCGATGCGCCCTTCCTGAAATGGAAGGTTTGGCAGCCACTTCGCAGGTGCGGCGAGGCGTCGTTGCTCATATTCTGCATCGGAACCTTCCTGGCCCTGTCGGGTCAGGTCATCGTCGGCCAACACGAAGATTCGATTTTGTCGCAGATTGTCGTAAGCATCGCAGGTATCGCAATCATGTCTTTCGCGGCATATGTCGCGGCTTGGTTCAAGTCAGGCGAGACGGCGGGCGCGTCGCGCGCCTCCAAGGCGGCCAGATGAGGTCTTCGTTCTTCTGGCTGGTGGCAGTGGCGGCACTTCTGATGCCGGCAACGGCATTGCCGCAGTCGATGTCGGCCTGCCGTGCCAAGCCCGAACTGTTGAAGCTCGGTTCGGACCTGCCCATCGCGCGCAAGGCGATGACCGAACGCAAGCTTCTCCGCATCGTCGCCCTCGGTTCCTCGACGACGGCGGGTTACGGCGTGTCCAATCCGGCCTACGCCTATCCCATGCAGCTCCGCATCGGCCTCGAGAAGGCGCTTCCCGGCATCGAGATCGAGGTGATCAACCGCGGCATCGGCGGGCAGGATGTCGGCGAGATGGCAGCCCGCATGCGCGCGGAGATGATGTCCCATCCGCCGTCGTTAGTGATCTGGCAGACCGGCACCAATGCCGCGATGCGCCACATGCCGCTCGACCTGTTCGAACAGCGACTGCGCGAGGGCATCAAGCTCGGCCAGTCGCTCGGCGCCGACTTCGTGCTGATGAGTCTGCAGTATGCGCCGGCGGTCGTCGCGCTGCCGGACGAGCAAGAATATGAGCGCGTCATGGTGAGGGTAGCGACGGACGTGGGTGCCGGCCTGTTCCGCCGGTATGACATCATGCGGGATTGGTATGACGACGGCATGCCCTACGCGCAGTTCGTGCAACTCGATGGATTGCACCTCAACGATTTTGGCCAGAAGTGCATTGGCAAGCTCCTCACCCTGGCAATCCTGGGTGCACTGACTGGTCCCTAGCCAAACCGGAGACTGCTATGCCCCGCCGCTTCGTCGACCTGTCGATCTATCTCGAGAACGACGTGATCTCCGATCCCGTGCCATTCGGCCCGAAGATTCAGTATCACAAGCACGAGGACACGGCCGGCCAGATCGCGGGTTTCTTTCCTGGGTTGAAGAAAGAGGATCTTCCCGATGGCCAGGGCTGGGCGGTCGAGAACGTCAACCTCTCGACGCACAACGGCACGCATCTCGACGCGCCCTATCATTTCCATCCGACGATGAACAAGGGCGAGCGCGCGATCACCATCGACGAGGTGCCGCTCGAATGGTGCTTCCAGCCCGGGGTGAAGCTCGACTTCCGCGCCAGGCCGGACGGTCACGTCATCACCGCCAAGGAGGTCGACGAGGAGCTGAAGCGCATCGGCCATGAGCTGAAGCCGCTGGAGATCGTCGTGGTCAATACACGGGCAGGCTCGCGCTACGGCAACCCGGACTATGTGAATTCCGGCTGCGGCATGGGCTACGACGCCACGATCTACCTGCTCGAGCGCGGCGTTCGGCTCACCGGCACCGATGCCTGGAGCTGGGACGCGCCGTTTTATTTCACCGCCCAGAAATGGGCCAAGGACCACGACCCGTCGATCATCTGGGAGGGCCACAAGGCTGGCCGCGACATCGGCTACTGCCACCTC
>MEMN01000138.1:4848-5553 GCA_001767945.1 Alphaproteobacteria bacterium RIFCSPHIGHO2_12_FULL_66_14
AGGCCTGCGCTCTGGCGCAGGCGGCGCAACAGGGTCGGCCGCGCGATGGCCGCCGACCGGGCGCGTGCCGCGAGCACGGTAACGACGATATCGACCGCAGTATTGAGCGCCACCGAGACCAGACCCAGCAGCAGGAACTGCAGCCAGACCGGCCCCGCCGACCGATCGACGAACTGCGGTAGGAACGCCAGGAAGAACGCGGCGGTCTTGGGGTTTAATGCTTCGACGACGATGCCTTCTCGGAACGCCCGTCGCGCGCCTGTCGCTTCGACCTTCGTGTCGATCGCGACGCCGGATTCGCGGAACGTTTTGATGCCGAGCCAAACCAAATAGATCGCGCCGGCGAGCTTGAGGATGGTGAACGCCTCGGCGCTCGCCAGCACCAGCGCGGAGACGCCGATCGCGCCGGCCGCGACATGGACGAGGCCCCCCAGGCCCGTGCCGAAACTCGAGGCGAGGCCTTCGCCGCGGCCGCCTGCTAGGGTGCGTGCCGCGACGTAGAAGATGGCAGGTCCGGGCGATATGGCGATAGCCAGCGCGGCGGCGAGGAAGAGCGCAAGGTTCGCGGGTTCCATCTAGGCGAGGGGCTCCGGCTCGCCCGGCGGCAACGGCATCTCGAAGACGTTCAGTGTCATCGACACCAGCATGTAGTAGCCGCACACGCCGACCAGATCGACCACGCCCTGCTCGCCGAACGCATCGACG
>MEMN01000139.1:0-677 GCA_001767945.1 Alphaproteobacteria bacterium RIFCSPHIGHO2_12_FULL_66_14
GTTGTCGGGCTTGCCGACGACACGGAAGGGATCGAGGTAGGCACCGGACTCGATCTTGATCACGTCGGCGCCGAGGTCGGCCAGCATGGCCGAGGTGTTGGCGCCGGCCGTCAGCAGGCCGAAGTCGAGGACACGGACTCCTGCAAGCGGACGCGCACTCATGCCGCCAGCTCCGGGGCAGGCCGCGGAGCGAATGACCGGCCGTTCCACTGCACGGGCAGTTGCGGCAGGCGCAAGGTGCCAAGTGCCGGATGGTCCATGTCGGCGAGGAAACCGCGCGCAACATATTGCTCGGTCACCAAAAGCTCGGCCGGTGAGAAGATCGGGCCGAAGGGCACGCCCTTGGCCTGCGCCGTCATCTGGATTTCGGCGCGGGTCTTGTCGGCGAACCACGGCGTGATGATCTCGTACAGCTCGGCGATGTTCTGGCGGCGGCCGGCGCGGGTGCTGAACTTGGGATCGCCAAGACGCGGATCGCCGATCAGGGTGCGCGTCGCCGGCCATTGGGTGACGGTGTAGACGACGGCAACGTGACCATCGCGGCAGGGCACGATCTGGAATTCCGAATTCTTGCCCTCGCGGCCGGGCGACGTGCCGCTGGCGTCTGCGCCGGACGCGGCCTTCCAGTTCACCCACTGCATCACTTCGGCCAGCGACACGCGGACAGACGGTGCGGC
>MEMN01000139.1:710-1949 GCA_001767945.1 Alphaproteobacteria bacterium RIFCSPHIGHO2_12_FULL_66_14
TCTCGATCGGCGTCGCGCGCGAGGCGCGCAGCAGCGGTGCCACCGCGGCCGGCTCTTCGAACAGCACGGCGTCGACCTTTGAGAGCAGGCCTTTCAGCGCGGCATGGCCGGCGCCGCTGGCGAGGTCGAGCACCAGCGACCGCTTGGAGGTGTTGAGGAACTGGAAGAGCGCGCTTCCGCCCTGCGGCAGGAACGGCGGCGCGCGCCGCACCGGATCACCACCGGGTGGTTCGATCTTGAGCACATCGGCGCCGAGGTCGGCCGCGATCTTGGCGGCGAGTGATGTCGCCAGACGCAGGCAGAGCGGCACCTTTGCGTCATTCACTTCGATGAGCGTGAAGCGCCGAAGCGGCAGAACGTCGGGTGTGGCCATCTGTCGATGATCGGCGCAAGCCCTGCCTTCGGTCAACGTTTCGTGCGTGCTACGGTCACGGCCTACGGAGGACTTCATGGCACAGACCGGCAATCACAAAGGGCTCACATTCGGCATCTTCCTGGCGCCGTTCCATCGCGTCGGCGAGAACCCGACGCTCGGCATGGCGCGCGACATGGAGTTGATCGAGTGGATCGACGAGCTGGGCTACGACGAGGCCTGGATCGGCGAGCATCACTCCGCCGGATGGGAGACCATTGCCTCGCCGGAAGTCTTCATCGGCGCCGCCATCGAGCGCACGCGCTACATCCGTCTCGGCTCGGGCGTGACCAGCCTGCCGTATCACCACCCCCTGATGGTGGCGAACCGCTTCGTGCAACTCGACCACATGTCGCGCGGACGGACGATGCTGGGTTGCGGCCCCGGCGCCCTGCCGTCGGATGCCTACATGATGGGCATCGAGCCCTCGACACAGCGACCGCGCATGGAGGAGGCGCTGGCCGCCATCATGGCGCTGCTGAAATGTGAAGAGCCGGTCACGATGAAGACCGACTGGTTCGAGCTCAAGGAGGCGCGCCTGCATTTGGCGCCCTACAGCTACCCGCACTTCCCGATCGCCTGCGCCAGCACCATCACGCCCTCGGGCATGATCGCCGCCGGCAAGCATGGCCTCGGCGTGCTGTCGATCGGTGCCGGCATTCCCGGCGGACCGGAGATGCTGGGCAAGCAGTGGGGCATCTACGAGGAAACCGCGGCCAAGCACGGGCACAAGGCCGATCGTTCCAAGTGGCGTGTCGTGGTCAACACGCACGTGGCCGAGGACGACGAGCAGGCGCTGCGCGAGGTCGATGCCGGCGAACGCCGCG
>MEMN01000139.1:1963-19358 GCA_001767945.1 Alphaproteobacteria bacterium RIFCSPHIGHO2_12_FULL_66_14
TTCGAGGACACACTGGGCCGCCCGCCGGGCCGCGCCGACGATCCGCTGCGCGACGGCGTGAAGATGGGAACGACCCTGGTCGGCTCACCCGACACCGTCGCCAAGGGCATCGACCGGCTGCTGGGCTACAGCAACGGCGGCTTCGGCGGCGTGCTGTTCCGCGCCCACGAATGGGCGAGCCGTGAGAGCACGCTACGCTCCTACGAGCTGTTCGCGCGCTACGTGATGCCGCGCTTCCAGGGTTCGCTCGACACCATCGTCAACTCGAACCAGTGGGCCCGGGACAACCGCAAGGGCATCTTCGGGCCCAACGTCGCGGCGGTGAAGAAGGCCTTCACTGACGCCGGCCGCGAGGCGCCCGAGGAATTCCGCGCTCGCACGCCGGGCGCGCGCGACGTCGCGGGCGATTAGTTCCGGCCGGGAACTAGAACTGCTTCTTCGTGCCCGGCTCGGCGTCGATTACCTGGACCGAGGTCTGGCCCAGCGCCGCCTTGTACTCGGCCGGTGTGCCCCGGAGGAACGGGTTGCTGGCGTAGTGCATGGGCCACGCCATCTTGGGCTTAATCAGCTCCTTGGTGGCGTAGGCGGCGTCCTTCGGGTTCATGACGTAGTGGCCGCCGATCGGCACCAGCAGCAGGTCGGGCTTGTAGTACTCGCCGATCAGCTTCATGTCGCCGAACAGGCCGGTGTCGCCCATGTGGTAGATCTTGAAGCCGTTCTCGAGTTCGATGATGAAGCCGACCGGCTCACCCGCGGCGTAGGTCGTGTTCTTGCCGGTGACGGGATCCTTGAGCAGCATTTCCGAGGAATGCTCGGCGCGCACCATGGTGATCTTCACGCCGGGGAAGGGCTCGATGATGCCGCCCTTGTTCATGCGCGGCACGAGATTGGCGGGCATCAGGCCGAGCGTCAGCAGCATCTGGTTGAGGCCGGCGGGCGCCCAGAGCGGCGCGTTGTTCGTCTTGGAGATCTCGATCGCATCGCCGAGATGGTCGCCATGACCATGAGTCACCAGGACGAGATCGACCTTGCCGATCTTGCCGAGGTCCTTGAGCTCGGGCGGGATCTTGGTGGCCCCCATGATCCAGGGATCGATCATGATCACCTTGCCGCCGGGCGTCGTGAGTTTGAAGGCGGCCTGGCTGTACCACAGCAGTTCGGCCTTGCCCTGCGCGTTGGCGGCGCCTGCGAGCGCCAGGCAAGCCGCGGCGATGACGGAAAGAAGACGGAAGATCATGAGCCTGCCCCCTCCAGATTGTTTTGCAGAGCCTAGCATCATTTTTCGCAGCGAAAGAGCGCACTTTCCTGTGAGCCTCCGATCGCCCAACATGTGCACCGCACAATGATCAGGGGGATGGCCCAGCAATGAGTATCAAGGGCAAAGCCTATATTGCCGGCATCTACGAGCACCCGACGCGGCTCGCCAAAGATATCTCGTTAGCCCAAATCCACGCTCAGGTGGCCAAGGGCGCCCTGGAAGACGCCGGCCTGACCAAGGACGACGTCGATGGCTACTTCTGTGCCGGCGATGCGCCCGGCCTGGGGCCGATGTCGATGGTCGAGTACATGGGCTTGAAGCCGCGCCACGTCGATTCGACCGACACCGGCGGCTCTTCCTACGTCCTCCACGTCGGCCACGCTGCCGAGGCGATCGCCGCCGGCAAGTGCAAGGTGGCGCTGATCACCTTGGCCGGCCGGCCGCGCGCCGAGGGCATGGCGACCGGCACCGTACCGCGCAGCCGTGGCGGCACGCCGACGCCGGACGAGCCCTTCGAGTTCCCCTACGGGCCGACGGTGGTGAACATGTACGCCATGTGCGCCATGCGCCACATGCACGAGTTCGGCACGACCGCCGAACAGCTCGCCTGGATCAAGGTCGCAGCCTCACACCACGCCAAGCACAATCCGCACGCGCTGCTGCGCGACGTGGTGACGGTCGAGGAGGTGGTGAACTCGCCGATGATCTCCGATCCGCTGCACCGGCTCGACTGCTGCGTCATCACCGACGGCGGCGGTGCGATCGTGGTCGTGGCGCCGGAGATTGCGGCCAAGCTCAAGCGGCCCAAGGTCAAGCTGCTGGGCGCCGGCGAGTTCATCAAGACCCAGATGGGCGGTAAGGTCGACCTCACCTATTCGGGCGCGCGCGTGAGCGGCGCGGCAGCCTTCGCCGAAGCAGGCGTCAAGCCCGCCGACATCAAGTACGCCTCTATCTACGACAGCTTCACCATCACCGTGCTGATGCAGCTGGAAGACCTCGGCTTCTGTGAGAAGGGCAAGGGCGGCGCCTTCGTGGCCGACGGCAACCTGATCGCAGGCCAAGGCAAATTGCCGTTCAACACCGACGGCGGCGGGCTCTGCAGCAATCATCCCGGCAATCGCGGCGGTCTCACCAAGGTGCTGGAGGCGGTCCGCCAGCTGCGCGGCGAGGCCCATCCCGCGGTGCAGGTGAAGAACTGCAATCTCGCCGTCGCGCACGGCACGGGCGGCTCGCTCGGCCTGCGCCACGGCAGCGCCACCGTCATTCTGGAAAGGGAGTAGGTCATGGCCGCGCAAGAGAGAAAACTGCCGGCGCCGGCGGTTAGCCAGGAGACGCAGGCCTATTGGGACGCCGCCGCCAAGGGCAAGCTGCTGGTGCGCAAGTGCACGAGCTGCGGTCAGGCGCATCACTATCCGCGCACGATCTGTCCCTTCTGCTTCAGCGACAAGACGGAATGGATCGAGGCCTCGGGCAAGGGCACGATCTATTCCTACAGCGTCATGCGCCGCGCCCCGGTGCCCTACGCCATGGCCTACGTGACCTTGGCCGAAGGCCCGCGCATGGTGACCAACATCGTCGATTGCGACTTCGACAAATTGAAGTGCGAGCAGGCGGTGAAGCTGGTCTTCAAGCCGACCGACGGCGGCCCGCCGCTGCCGATGTTCACGCCGGCATAGAGGCAATCACGTCGCAAGTCAGATCAGGCGCTTGTCCAAATCACGGCAAGGTTCGAGCGAGCGATCGCTCCGCTCCTGTCGTTCGCGGATGCTCTCGATGTGGCTGCGATCATAGCTCTTGAGAGTGAGGTCCTGAACTCGCTCTTCCACCCACTGCTCGTCGACGGTGAAAGCCTTGAACAGAATGTAGTGCAACCCGAGCGCAAGGCCTGTCGCCAACAGCGGCCACATTGCCCACCACGGTCGGCCCGTTGCGATGTTGATCGCCGTCAGCCCAAGATTGAGCGCCGTGAAGCACCAAACGTGCCAGCGGAAGGCGCGCACCAGCCGGTCGTGCCAGTCCGCCGGCATTGGCTTCATCCCGGGGCTCCAGGGTCCGGCAAGGTCGGATAGGCCCTGGCGATCTGCAGTATGCGCCAGCTGTACCGCAGCCAGAGCAGCAGCACGGCGATCAGGAGGATGCGGTCACCGGTACCCAGATCGGGCTGGAAGCCGTACAGCGCGAGGTACAGCAGCGCGGCGGCCGGCGCGGTGGCGCAGAAGGCGGCGGCAGCCACATGCTTGGTCAGACCGAACAAGACAGCAGTGATCGCGACCGCGAATGCATAGATCGGCACGCCGATCGCGCCGCCATGCGGCAAGGCAGGCGATAGTGCCGCGACGCCAATCACGCCCAGCAGCACTGTCAGGGACAGCGTGTAGACAAACAACTCGCTGCGCGCCTGTCCCCGGTTTAGCCGGGGCACCGAGGTAAAGTATGGCGTCTTGGCGCTGTTGTAGACGTAGCGCTTGACCAGACTCTCCCAATCGAGCTGCATGACGCTATGTCTTCGGCGCGGTCGCGATCGGCGCCTCGAGGATCGGGTCGGGGATCTCCTCCAGCTTGATCCGCTCCTTGCCCTCGATCCTGGTTCCGGCCTCTTCCGGCCACTCCAGAGTCATCAGCTTGAAGCGCACGCCTTGCGGCCCCCAGATCACATAGGCGACTTGCAGCCATACGGCGATGCCGGCACAGGTGGCGACGATCAGGCCGAACACCATGATGCTCTTGATCACCCAGCGATGGGTCAACCCGACGGTCGAGGCGGAAATCTCGCCGACGGCAAAGGAATCCGCCACGTAGAAACTGAAAAAATAAATCAACAGAAGAAGATACGGAATCATGAAGCAGCTGAGGCCCAGGAACTCCAGCCACACCTTTTTGCGGAACTGCAGATGGTCGCGGATCAGGTCGACCCGCACATGGGTGTTGTAGATCGTGCCGAAGCCGAGCACGAGCGCGAACAGGGCGGTATGGAAATGCCACTCCAGTTCCTGCAGAAGGGTCGATTCGAAGATCCGTCCGAAGGTCGCCACCAGCCAGATCTGCACGCCCTGCACGCCGTCCGCCCCGTGCCAGGTCAGCTTGCGGGCGACGACATCGACGACGGTGATCAGCACCAGCGGTACTAGCAGCCAGGAGGCCCATCGCCCGACGAAATCGACGCCCCTGCGCAACCGCTCGCTCACCCGCAGGGCCAACGGGGCGTCGCCCTTGGCATAGGCGTCAGTCTGGGTATCGCCTGACATCGACATGGCGCCTCCTCACGAGCCGTAGGCGTCGCGCATCAGCGAGAGCGCGAGGTCGGGCCAGGCCAGCACGGCGATCAGGCCCATCAACTGCAGCAGCACGAACGGGATGATGCCCTTGTAGATGCTCTCGATCTTCACCTCCTTCGGCGCGATGCCCTTGAGGTAGAACAGCGCGAAGCCGAAGGGCGGCGTCAGGAACGAGGTCTGCAGGTTCACCGCCATCAGGATGGCGAACCAGTAGACCACGTCCGCTTTCGCGACGTGATCGCCGAAGTCGAGCGAGCTGATCATCGGCGCGAACACCGGCAGCACGATCAGCGTGATCTCGATCCAGTCGAGGAAGAAGCCGAGGGCGAACACGATCGCCAAGATCAGGTACAGGAAGCCCCAGGAATCCAGGCCCGCCGCCTTGATCAGATGCTCGACGATGTCGTCGCCGCCGAGCGCGCGATAGACGTAGGCGAAGCAGGTGGCGCTGATGATGATGAAGAACACCATGGCGATGGTGCGCGCCGCGGTCTGACAGGTCTCGCTCATCATTCTGACGTTCAACCGACCAGCGAACAGAGCGAGCAGCATGGCGCCGAAGGCGCCGACCGCGCCCGCTTCGCTCGGCGCGGCGAAACCGAACAGGATCGAGCACTTGATCAGCCCGATCAGGAATACCGGCGGCACGAAGGCGCGCAGCAGCAGCGGCAGCATCTCGCCCTTCGGCACCTTCAGCAGTTCGGGCGGCAGCGGCGGCGCGAGCGACGGCTTGACGGTCGCGGCGATCACGATAAAGGCGAGGTACAGGACCGACAGGGTGAGCCCCGGCGCCAGCGCCGCCATGAAAAGGTTGCCGACCGACACGCCGAGCAGGTCGGCCATGACGATCAACATGATGCTGGGTGGTATCAATATGCCGAGCGTGCCCGCCGCGGCGATGGTGCCGCAGGCGAGGGCGTGGCTGTAGCCCTGGCGAATCATGGTCGGCAGTGCCAGGGCGGTCATCATCGTCACCGAGGCGCCGATGATGCCGGTCATCGCCGCGAGGATGGTGCCCATGATGGTGACGCCGAGGGCGAGCGCGCCGGGTACCCGCTTCAACAGGACCTGGACGCAGTACAGCAGGTCGTTGGCGATGCCGCTGCGCTCCATGACCACGCCCATGAAGATGAACGTCGGGATGGAGACCAGCACGAGGTTCTCCGCGGCCTGGCCCCAGATGCGCGGTACGAAATTGAAGTACTCGATCAGCTTGAAGCTGCCGAGAAAGTATCCGATCAGCCCGAAGGTCAGCGCAACACCGCCCAGGATGAACGCCACCGGATAGCCGGAGAACAGCAGGATGGCCAGCATGATGAACATCACGAGCGGCAGGTAGTCCTGCGCCGTGTACAGCAGATCCTGCCGCGCCTCCGTCGGCATCGAGGCGATGATTCCGATCACCGCCGCGACGGCGACGATCACCACCGCTGGGATCAGGATGCCGGCTATGCCGCGGCTCGTGCCGCGGGTCTGTTCAGAGACCGCCATTGTCGAAGTTCCCCGTATTGGATCCGAGGGCGCAGGTCCGGACCCCGCCGAAGCAGCAGCGAAGCCCGGACTCCGTCACGCCGTCGCTCGCCTCACTTGTCGAGGTAGGTCGGCTTCATGAACTGTGCCCCGCCCCACACCGCATACCTCTTGCGGAAGTCGAGGTAGCTGTCGGCCACCTTCTTGAACAGCGGGTCCTTGGCGGAATCTTCGGCGATCACCTCGAGCCAGACCTTCTCGTAGGTCGCCAGATCCTTGTCGCTCCAGCGCATGATCTTGACGCCGTGCTTGCTGGTCATCTCGGCCATGAGCGGGAACTGCATGGCCTCGGTCTCGGCGAAGGTGTAGATCACCTGTGCTTTCGCCGAGACTTCGATCATCGCCTTGTAGGCATCGGGCAGCGCGTCGAACGCCTTGGCGTTCATCAGGAACTCGCTGCACGAAGATTGCTGATGCCAACCCGGGAAGTAGTTGTACTTGGCGATCTGGTGAAAGCCCATCTGCATGTCCATCATGGGCATCGAGAACTCGGTCGCGTCGATCACGCCGCGTTCCAGCGACGGGAAGATGTCCGCGGCAGCCAGCAGCTGGGTCGACACACCCAGCTTCTGCATGACCCGCGCGCCGAGACCGAAGAAGCGCATCTTGATGCCCTTCATGTCCTCGGCATCCTTGATCTCGCGGCGGAACCAGCCGGAGGTCTCCGGACCGATGCAGAAGCAGTCGAAGGCCTTCAGGCCATGCTTGGCGTAGATTTCGTCGCGCAGCTTGTTGCCGCCACCGAACCACTTCCAGGCCAGGAACTCGCCGATGCCCGGGCCGAACGGTACGGTGGTGAAGAAGGCGAGCGCCGGATACTTGCCGGTGTGGTAGCCCGGCGTGGTCCAGCAGGACTCGATCGATCCCTTGCTCACCGCGTCGAAGCATTCGAGCGGCGGCACCAACGCGCCGGGCTCATGGAATTTGATGTCGAACTTGCCACCGGACATGCGCTTTATGTCCTCGGTGAAGCGCACTCCCGAAGGGCCGAGATGCGGCAGCTGGCTGCCGAATGCACTCTGCATTTTCCAGCGGACGCGCTCCTGAGCTGTTGCCGGAAGCGCCACCGAGGCGGCGAGCACAGCAACCGCGGACAGGGATAACCAATCACGAAGGGAACCCAGCATGACCTCATCCTCCCTTTTATGAGAGGCCCGGCTAGACTGGGAGTCGGTTCCGTCGCAGCGCCTACGCGACCCGCGCCACAAAGCAACTGAGCGCCCGATCAACGGACCTCGCTTTGCCGACGCCTGACGTCAAGGATTACATTACGCGAAATCGTCCCTGCGACCTGCGCCTGCCGCAAAGCTGGCATGCTTGCGGACCTGAGTCAAAGCCCGGATGTCGGAGAGAGCGAAACGATGTGCTGTTCTCGCGGCACGTCGGCCCGCTCGCTTGAGCAGGCGGAGCGAAGTGGCGGGCAATGTCGTGTTGGCGCAGTGGAAGGCAGATGTTTACGCAGGCCTGACGGCGGCGACGAGGACGACCAGAAGAATGCTCAGGATCTGGAGGGTCAGGAGCATGCCGAGTCGAACGACAGCAGCGCCCGTTCGGTTGCCTCCAGGAGTTCGCTGCGATCACGCGCCAGGGCGAAGATGTACCGGTCGGGACGCAGGATTGCGGCGCGCGCCTCATGAGCGGCCAGCCAATCGCCTCCGGCGCCGGGCAGCAGGACGGCGGTGGTCTTCAGCCCCGCCAGCAACGATCGCTCGCCGACGATCGCGAATCGCTGACCGATCGCCTCGTCCATCAGGCGCCCGTCTTCGAGGCGCGGCTGGGGGAAGATCGTGCCGACCGGCGAGGCGCCATCCATTCGCCAACCGGGACCAAGCTGCGGCTGCGGGAAGTCGAACATCTCGGTGCCTTTGGCAAAGCGGTGGTTGCGATCCGCGATGGCCTGCGGATCGGTTGCCTGGATGACTGCACCGAGGCGCACCGCCAGCTCGATGAATTCCGTGACGTGCGGCCGGCGCTCGCTCTCGTAGGTGTCGAGCAGCGAGTCGGGCGCGCCGCCCTTCAGGACGGCTGCCAGCTTCCAGGCGAGGTTCGAGGCATCGCGCATGCCGGCACACATGCCCTGGCCGAGGAAGGGCGGCGTCTGGTGGCAGGAATCGCCTGCCAACAGCAGGCGGCCCTTGCGCCAACCCTCCTGCACGACGGAATGGAAGGTGTAGACCGCGGCGCGTTCGATGCGCGCATCCTGCGGCCCCAGCCAACGCTCGATCATCGGCCAGAAGATTTCCGGCTTCGTCAACCGATCCTGATCGTCGCCCGGCATCAGCATGATTTCCCAGCGCCGGCGTTCGCCGTTGACGTTGACGAGCGTCATCGGCCGAATCGGATCGCAGAACTGAAGCGAATGCAGCGGCAGGGCCTGCGTGCGCGGACTGGCGGGGTCGCACAGAAGATCGACGACCAGCCAGGGCTGGTGCAGCCCGAGATCGACCTGGCGGCTGCCGATGGCGCGGCGCACCAGCGAGCGGGCGCCGTCGCAGCCCACGACATAGCGCGCCGTGAGATCGTCGACCGAACGGACCTCATGGCCGAGATGGACGCGCACGTTGGGAAAACGCGCCAACCCTTCGCGCAGGATCGCCTCGAGAAGCGGTTGATGAAAGTACCAGCTGCCCGACCAGCCGTGCGGTCCCGGCCCCTCGGTGCCGTGGCGGATCAGCAGGGTGCGGCCGGCGGCATCCTCGTAACGCGCACCGTAAGGAGACGGCCGCGTCGCCCCGGCGATGCGGTCGGCGAGCCCCGCCGCCTGGAAGACGCGCATCACCTCGCCGTCGAAATGCACGGCGCGTGGCAGCGCATAGATCTCTGTCTCGCGATCGTAGACGTCGACCGAGAGTCCGGCATGACCCAGCAGGTTGGCGAGCAGCGCGCCGACAGGCCCGCAGCCGACGATGGCTACGTCAGGAGGGGCGACGCCAAGGGGGGCTACATCGACACTCAGGAGTTGAGCGCCTCCCACACGCGCTCCGGTGTCGCCGGCATGTTGATGTGCTTGCCCCCCAGCGCATCGACAATGGCGTTCATGACCGAGGGCAGCGAACCCGCGCAACCCGCCTCGCCGCAACCCTTGGCGCCCAGCACGTTGGTGGTGGCCGGCACCGAGTGGTAGCCGATGCTGAACGAGGGTCCATCGGTCGCGCGCGGCAGGGCGTAGTCGGTGAAGCTGCCGGTGATGAGCTGGCCGTCGTCGCTATAGACGGTGCGCTCCATCAGCGCCTGGCCGATGCCCTGCATCACGCCGCCATGGCTCTGGCCCTCGACCAGCAGCGGATTGATGACCGTGCCGAAATCGTTGACCATGGTGTACTTCACCACTTCGACGACGCCGGTATCGGGATCGATCTCGACTTCGGCGACATGCGCGCCGTTGGGGAAAGCCGAAGGTGCCGCCTCGTGGACGTGCGTGACATCGAGCGTGTCGGGCACGCCCTCCGGCATCTTCATGCCGCCACGCAGCCTGGCAGCCAGTTCCATGATGCCGATGCCGCGGTCGGTGCCGACGATGGCGAACCGCCCCAGCTTGAACTCGATGTCGGCGGCCGAGGCTTCCAGCGCCACGCCCGCGATCTGCTTGCCCTTGTCGATCACCTTGTCGGAGGCTTCGACGATGGCGGCGCCGCTCGCCATCATCGACTTGGAGCCGCCCGTGCCGCCGCCCGCGATCAGCAGGTCGCTGTCACCCTGGATCATCTTGATCCGGTTGAACGGGATGCCGAGCTTTTCGGTCAGCACCTGGGCAAAGGCCGACCAGTGACCCTGGCCGTAGTCGAGCGTGCCGGTGATGATGGTGACATCGCCGTTCGGCTCGAAGCGGATGCCGCCCTGCTCCTTCATCGGCGGCGCGGTGACCTCGAGATAGTCACCGATGCCCATGCCGCGCAGCCTGCCGCGGGCCTTGCTCTCGGCCTTGCGCGCGGCAAAGCCCGTGACATCGGCGAACGTCAGAGCCTTGTCGAGCAACGTGGTGAATTCGCCGCTGTCGTAGACGGTGCCCGAAGCCGTCTTAAAAGGCATCTCCTCGGGCTTGATGTGGTTGCGGCGACGCATCTCGACCTGGTCGATGCCCATCTCGCGCGCCGCGGTGTCGATCAGCCGCTCCATGAAGTAGTTGGCCTCGGGCCTGCCGGCGCCGCGATAGGCGCCGACCGGCGAGGTGTGGGTGAACACCACCTTGGTCGCGACCTCGATCAATGGTGTGCGGTAGACCGCGGCGAGATTGCGGGTGACGCCCATCGAGCCCATCAGCGGGCCGACATTCGCGAGGTAGGCGCCGACGTTGGCGAAACCGATCAGGCGCACGGCGAGGAACCGGCCGTCCTTGTCGAGCGCCAGCTCGGCGTCGAAATCGTGGTCGCGGCCGTGCTGGTCGGAGAGGAAGCTGCCGCTGCGGTCGTCGGTCCATTTCACCGGACGACCGAGCAGCCTGGAGGCATGGAACAGGCCGGCATATTCGGGGTAGGGCGAGCCCTTCATGCCGAACGAGCCGCCGACATTGCCGCTAAGCACGCGCATCTGCGCCGGCTTGATCTTCAACAGGTCGGCCATCTGGTGTTTTAGTCCGAACACGCCCTGACAGCCGGCGTAGAGCGTGTAGTGGTCGCGGTCGGCCTCGTAGTAGGCAGTCGCCGAACGCGGTTCCATGGCGCAGACCACGATGCGGTTGCTGACCAGCCGGAGGCGCGTGACGTGGGCTGCCCGGGCGAAGGCCTCGGCCACCCTGGCGCTGTCGCCGTAGTGGTAGTCGACGCAGATGTTGCCAGGTGCGTCGTCGAACACGGTCGGCGCGCCCGGCGCGGCGGCGGCCCGCGAGTCGGTCACCGCCGGCAGGGAGGCGATGTCGAGTTCGACCGCTTCGGCGGCATCCTTGGCCTGGGCCAGGGTCTCGGCGACCACGAAGGCCACCGGATCGCCCACGAAGCGCACCTTGCCAGTCGCGAGCGAATGACGCGTCGGAGTCTTCATCGGCGTGCCGTCGCGATTGGGCACCGGGATCAGGGTTTTGAGCGGCCCGTAGCCCGCCGCGTTCAGGTCGGCGCCGGTCCAGACGCCCAGCACACCCGGCATTTTTTTCGCCGCTTCGATGTCTATGCCCTTGATGACGCCGTGCGCCACCTGGCCGCGCACCATCACGGCATGGGCCTGCTTGTCGAGATTGATGTCGTCGCTGTAGCGGCCCTGGCCGCGCAGCAAAGTCGGGTCCTCCTGGCGTGGCACCGGCTGGCCGATGCCGAATTTCATCAAATCGAGATTGTCCGCTGCGAAAGGCGCGTTCATGGGAATCCATTTCAAAAGAGGGGGAAATTAGGCCGTGATTATAGCGCAGGCAGGCATGGGCTGTGCTAGTGATTCGGACATGTCCAATCTCGATCCCGTCACC
This sequence comes from Alphaproteobacteria bacterium RIFCSPHIGHO2_12_FULL_66_14, assembly GCA_001767945.1. Classification (GTDB taxonomy): domain Bacteria; phylum Pseudomonadota; class Alphaproteobacteria; order Reyranellales; family Reyranellaceae; genus Reyranella. The sequence continues at coordinate 13,419 of MEMN01000139.1, forward strand.
TTGACCGTCATCCAGAACGGCTTGATCCAGGTCTGTAACGAAATGGACTTGGCCTTCGTCCGTGCGGCCTTTTCGCCGGTAATTTCCGAGGGCATGGATCGCTCCGATGGCATCTACGATGCGACCGACGGATCGTTGATCGCGCAGGGTGAACTGGGTCTGCCGGTTTTCGTCGGCACCATGCAATTTTCGACCCGCGCCGTCATCGATCGGGTGAAGAGCCACTATGCAGGAAAGGTAGAGCCGGGCGACGTCTTCATCGTCAACGATCCCTATCTCGGCGGCACCCATCTGATGGACGTGCGGTTCGTCAAGCCGTTCTTCTACAAGGGCGAAGTCTTCGCCTGGCTCGCCAACACCGGCCACTGGCCCGATGTCGGCGGCATGGTGCCGGGTGGCTTTTCGGCCAGTGCCACGGAAGTGGAGCAGGAAGGCCTGCGCCTGCCGCCGATAAAATTCTTCAAGAAGGGCGAGATGGATCAGGAGATCCTCTCGATCATCCTCAGCAACATCAGGATCGCCGACCAGCGCATCGGCGACATCAAGGCCCAGGCCGCAGCGCTCACGACCGGAGAGGTGCGGCTGACAGCTCTGATCGACCGCTACGGTGCCGATGTCGTGCGCGCGGCGATTGCCGAGATGCGCCATCGCGCCGAGCGCCAGATGCGGGCCAAGATCGCTGACATTCCCGATGGCATCTACGAGGGCACGTCGCAGGTCGACAGTGACGGCGTGGTCGACGAGCCGCTCACCATCCGGATGAAGATCACCAAGAAGGGCGAGGAACTGCTCTTCGACATGACCGGCTCGAGCCCGCCCTGCCGCGGGCCGATGAACAGCGTCATCGCCACGACCAAGTCGGCGATTTACCTGGCCATAAAACACATCTTTCCCGATGTGCCGATCAATGCCGGCACTTTCGAGCCTCTGAAGATCGTCGAGCCCGAAGGCACCTTCCTGTATGCGAAGTATCCACGGCCGGTCTCGGGCTGTGCTGCCGAGGTAAGCCAGCGCATCGCCGAGGCGGTGTTCGCAGCCCTCACGCATGCGATTCCCGACATTCTGTTCGCCGCGCCTGCCGGCACGTCGGGCAATCTCGGCGTCGGCGGCTTCGATCCTGAGCGCGACCGTTCCTACATCATGTATCTCTTCACCGGCGGCGGATACGGCGGCTTCCAGGGCGGCGACGGCCTCAGCAACGGCTGTTCGACGATCGGCATTTCCAAGATGCCGCCGGTCGAGGTGCTGGAGCAGTTCTACCCGATCCTGTTCGAGGAGTTCTCGCTGCGCGAAGGCTCGGGCGGCGCCGGCGAGTTCCGCGGCGGCTTCGGCATCAACTACGCCATCAAACTGCGCCGTGGCGAGGCGCGGGTTTCGATGGTGATGGATCACGGCCGCACCGGCCCGCAGGGCGCGCTGGGCGGCGGCGCCGGCGGCGTCAATACCGTGGCGGTGACCCAGGGCGGCAAGACGTACCACCCGCCGCATCTTTCCAAGGACCAGGACATCGAGATCGGCGTTGGCGACGTGGTGCGAGTGTCGACGCCCGGCGGCGGCGGCTTCGGCGATCCCGCGAAGCGCGATCCCAAGTCGATCGCCCGTGACGTCGCGCGCGGCTACTACACCACCGAACAGGCGCGCGAGAAGTTCGGGCTGCGGCCTGCCGCGGAATGAGCCTGCTTCGGCGACACGTCTTCGCCCTGCCATTGGCGGTGCTGGCGAGCAGCACATCGGCCCAGACCGGCTGGATCGTGGTCCAGAGCGCCGACAATTCCTTCCTGGTCGATATGCCGGGAGCACCCATCTACAAGGTGATCGATACCGCGACACCGGCCGGCACGCGCTTCGTCTATCATTCCTACAGTCTCGAGTACCGGCGGCTGTCGTTCGTGGCGCAGACGGCGCTCTATCCCGCCGAGGTCGACGTGGCGCGGCCGCGCGCCAACCTGCAGATGGCGCTCGATGACCGCGCCCAGCGGATCCACGGCAACAAGTGGACCCAGGTCGATTGGAAGCAGGTGCAGGGCGCGCCTGCCGTCGAATCGATCGGCCCGATCGCGGGCGGCAGTGCGCTGCGCCAGCTCGTGGTGCTGAAGGGGCGCCGCTTCGTGTCGCTGGGCTATCTCGCGCCGGCCGACGCCATGCGCGCGCCCGAGGCCGAACGCTTCTTTCGCTCGTTGAGGCTGCTGTCATGACGTTGCCGCGCATAAAAGTCTTGGCCCTGGGCGGCACCATCGCCACGCGGCCCGATGCCTCGGGCGCCATGCAGATGGGCTTGGGCGCCGACGATCTCGTGGCGGCGGTGCCCGTTCTCGCGACGCTGGCCGAGATCGATGCCGAGACGGTGTCGAGAGTCGGCAGCCATTCGCTGGGCTTCGACCAGATCCATGCGCTGGCAGCAAAAATCGCGACGTTGCAGGCTGACGGCGTGATCGTGACGCAGGGCACCGACACGCTCGAGGAGACCGCGTTCTTGCTCGACCTGCTGGTTGATCGCGACATCCCGGTGATCGTGACGGCCGCGATGCGCAATCCGGCGCTCACCTCGGCCGACGGGCCGGGCAACCTGCTCGCCGCCGTGCGTGTGGCCTGCGATCCGTGGGTGCGCACACATGCCAAGGCGCTGGGCGTCATGGCGGTCATGCTGGACGAAGTCTATGCGGCCGGCGACGTGCTCAAAACCCATCCGACGCGACTGAACGCGTTCGCATCGCCGCAGACCGGCCCGCTCGCCGCATTGGTCGAGGATCGCGTGGTGCCGCTGGCACTGCCCGTACGCGAGGCGATGACACGCGCCCGCGCCGGGATCGGCGACGTGTCGAGCGCCAAGGAGCAGCCGGTGGCGCTCCTCTGGCTGGGGCTCGACGAGCCGGGTTTCATGATCGAGGCCATCGTGGGGGACCGCGATCAGCTGGGTTATCGCGGCGTCGTACTGGGCGCCATGGGTGGCGGTCACGTGCCCGAGCGAAGCGCGCCGCTGGTGACGCAGCTCGCCGAACGTCTGCCCACGGTTGTCTCGCCGCGCGCCGGTGGCGGGCCCATGCTGCGACAAACCTACGGTGGTCCGAGCTCCGAGATCGCGCTACGCAAAGCGGGCCTGATCTGGGGTGGCCGACTGCACCCCCTGAAGGCGCGTGTGCTGCTGGAGACCTGTCTCAGGGCCGGGCTTGGCCGCGACGTCATTGCCGAGGTGTTCGACGCCTTCGGCTAGGAGTAGAGTGTCCGGCGCGAGGTGAACGCCATGTTCGAAGCCTTCGATGCGGTCCTGCTGGCACGGCTGCAGTTCGCCTTCACGGTCTCGTTCCATTTCATCTTCCCGTCTTTCTCGATCGGCCTCGCGAGCTATCTCGCGGTGCTCGAAGGGCTGTGGCTGTGGACTGGCCGGCAGATCTATCTCGACCTGTTCAAGTACTGGCTAAAAATCTTCGCACTCGCCTTCGGCATGGGCGTGGTCTCGGGCATCGTCATGGCCTACCAGTTCGGCACAAACTGGGCGGCCTTCTCGGACAAGGCGGGTCCGGTGATCGGGCCGTTGATGGCCTACGAGGTGCTGACCGCCTTCTTCCTCGAGGCGGGCTTCCTGGGCGTCATGCTGTTCGGCATGAACCGCGTCGGCCGCACGCTGCACTACGTCGCTACCTTGGCAGTCGCGATCGGGACCTTCATCTCGGCGTTCTGGATCCTCTCGGCCAACAGCTGGATGCAGACACCGGCCGGCTTCGCCGTGAACGCCGGCGGTCAGTTCGTCCCCGTCGACTGGCTGGCGGTGATCTTCAATCCCTCCTTTCCCTACCGGCTGGTCCACACGGTCTTCGGCGCCTATCTCACCACCGCACTGGTGGTGGGGGCGGTCGGCGCCTGGCATCTGCTGCGCACCAAGTCATCCGAGGGCGGCGCCAACGACGGCGCGCGCGTCATGTTCTCGATGGCGATGGGCATGATCACGGTGGTGGCGCCGCTGCAGATCCTGGCGGGGGACCAGCAGGGGTTGAACACGCTCGAGCACCAACCGGTCAAGGTCATGGCCATGGAGGGCCATTTCGAGAGCTACAACAGCGGCGCGCCGCTGATCCTGTTCGGCTGGCCCGACCAGGCGACGGGCGTGACGCGTTACGCGGTCGAGATTCCCAAGGCCTCGTCGCTGATCCTGAAGCATTCGCTCGACGCGCCGCTCCAGGGGCTCGACTCGGTCGATCGCAAGGAGTGGCCGCCGGTGGCGATCGTGTTCTGGGCCTTCCGCGTCATGGTGGGCATGGGGACGTTGATGCTGGCGCTCGCGGCATTCAGCCTGCTCGCCCGCGTGACCCGCCGGCTCTACGATTGGCCGTTGCTGCACCGGTTTGCCCTCGTCATGGGCCCGGCTGGCTTCGTGGCGGTGATCGCCGGCTGGGTGACCACGGAGGTCGGGCGCCAACCCTACACCGTGCACGGCCTGCTGCGTACCGTCGACTCGGCCTCGCGACTCGATGCGCCGGCGGTTGCGGCCTCGCTGCTGGCGTTCATCGTCGTCTACTTCATCGTGTTCGGTGCCGGCGTCATCTACATCCTTCGCCTGATGAGCCAACCGCCACATCGCGGCGAGATGGGTCCGGCCCACGGCCAGCCGATGCGTGCGGCGGGCATTACGCCGTCACCCGCCGTGGCCGAGTCGTTGGCGGCCGGCGGCAAGGAGGCCTGATCATGCCCTTCGCGTTCGATCTGCCCGCCATCTTCGCCTTCATCATCGCTTTTGCGATCTTCGCCTATGTCGTGATGGATGGTTTCGATCTCGGCATCGGGATCCTCTTTCCGGCGATCCCCGCCGGACATGAGCGCGACAGCGCCATGAATTCCATCGCACCGGTATGGGACGGCAACGAGACCTGGCTGGTGCTGGGTGGCGGCGGGCTGCTGGCGGCCTTTCCGCTGGCCTACGGCATGATCCTGTCGGCACTCTATGCACCGATCATCGCCATGTTGCTGGCACTGGTCTTCCGCGGCGTCGCCTTCGAGTTCCGCTGGCGCGATCCCGGCCACCGCGCCTTCTGGGATATCGCTTTCAATGTCGGCTCGACGGTCGCCACGCTCGCCCAGGGCATCACGCTGGGCGCCCTGCTGCAAGGAATCGTGATTCGGGAGCGCGGCTATGCCGGGGGCTGGTTCGATTGGCTGACACCGTTCAGCTTGCTGGTCGGCGTTAGTCTCGTTTGCGGCTATGCGCTGCTGGGCGCCACCTGGCTGATCATGAAAAGCGAGGGCGCGTTGCAAGAGCGGTGCTATCGGCTGGGGTTTCGGCTGGGCATCGCCGTCATTCTCGCCATGGCGGCGGTGAGCGCCTGGACGCCGTTCCTGCGCGATGCCTACTGGCTGCGCTGGTTCGCCTGGCCGCAAGTCCTGTTCACGGCCCAGGTGCCGCTGCTGGTGGTCATTGCCTCGGCTGTTTTCTTCATCAGCCTGCGACGCCAGCATCACTATACGCCGTTCCTGATGGCTCTCGGCCTGTTCGTGTTGGGGCTCGCCGGGCTCGGCATCAGCCTTTATCCCTACGTCGTGCCGCCGGCGGTATCGATCTGGGATGCCGCCGCGCCCAACGTCAGCCTGAAGTTCATGCTGCCGGGCGTGCTGGTGATGGTGCCGATCATCCTTGCCTACACCGGCTATTCCTACTGGGTCTTCCGCGGCAAGACCGGCCATGAAGGCTATCACTGAGGTGAAGCCCACGACGCGGCAACTGCTGTGGTTCGTAGGCTTGTGGGCCGGCGGTGTCGGCGTGACCGCGCTGGTGAGCTACGGCATCAGGTTCTGGCTGAAATGACGCGAGCCGGGTGCTTGCACTGCCAGCATCTGCTCACGCAGATGTGAACGGATAAAAGTTGCAGGTTCAGCAGGAACCTGCCCTGAATTCTGTCAGGCTGACGCTCAAACCGCGTCGGCCTTTTATTTGGCCATGCCCCGCCCGGC
>MEMN01000139.1:19426-27422 GCA_001767945.1 Alphaproteobacteria bacterium RIFCSPHIGHO2_12_FULL_66_14
CGTCTGCGGCCGCCCGAGGTGGGGCTGCAGGGTCAAATTCCCGCAAAGTCACAGGTGTGCGCTCAACCCGTGTCACAACATTTGTCTCAACTTGGTGTGACACTTTTGGCTGTGACACGCGGTCAGGACAACGGCTCTTCGGCGTGCGGAGAGCTGAATTCGTCGGCATGGATTAGGTGGGGACTTCGGCGGGCTTCGGCCAGGACGACGGGCAAACCTGGAGTCATCCCGCCTAGGCCGTGCGCTTGATCGGTCGGCAATTGAAGGCCAGCGGGCGGGCATTGCCGCCGTTTTCGCGCAGGGTGGCGAGATCATCGCGGCCCGCCCATTCGTTGGTCGTGTCGGCGTAGCGGAACCCCTGGTCGGTTGGCTGGTACTCGAGACGCCAGGTCCTGCCATCGAGCGTCACCGAAGCGCGGTTCTTGGCGTAGACCACTGACACTTCCTTGCGGCCTTCGCAGACATAGGCGATGCCCTGTGGCGTCGGATCGTCGGGGGCGGGCCGCGGGATCAGGCTCGTCTGGGGTTTCTGCTCGGTGGTGCAGCCGCACAACAGGGCAATCACGACAATCGACAGGCGCTTCATCCTGCGCTTTCCTCCCCGGGGCGATACTTTGGGAACTCGTGGGAACCTGCAAATGCCACACTTCAAGCTACGCGACGGCGCGGAACTCTACTATGAAAAGAACGGGAATGGCCCGCCGTTGTTCCTGGTGCCGGGCCTCGGCGGTGACGGCCGCTTCTGGGAATCGAACGTCGCCGAACTTGCCCGGCATTTCACGGTGGTCGTGCACGACCATCGCGGCACCGGGCGCAGCACGCTGTCGCAGATTGCCTACAGCGTCGAACAGATGGCCGATGATGCGCTGCAGCTCATCGAGGGGCTGGGCTACGAACGGGTCTATTGGTGCGGCCACTCGACCGGGGGCGCCATGGGGCAGGCGCTGGCGATCGACCATCCCGACCGCATCGACCGGCTGGTGTTGAGTTCGACCTGGGCCAGGACCGACGCCTTCTTCCGCCGCCTGTTCGAGGTCCGCTCCCTGATGCTGCGCGAACTGGGTCCGGCGGCCTATCTGAAGGCGAGCGCGCTGGCGCTCAACATGCCGTCCTGGGTGCGCGACCACGACGCCGACCTGGCGGTGGCCGAGGCCAAGGCCAACGAAACCATCCCGGTCCCGGAAATCGTGTTGTCGCGTATCGCCGCCATCGTGGCCCACGACCGCCGCGAGCAGCTTCAGGTGGTGCGGGCGCCGACTCTCGCCATTTGCGCCCGCGACGATACCGTGACGCCGCTTTATTTCACGGAGGAGCTGGTTCGCCTGATCCCGGGCGCGCGGGCCTATGTGCTGGCGGACGGCGGCCATGCATATCCGAACGTGCATGGCGCGGAGTTTCGTCGTGTAATGACGTCCTTCCTGTTGGAGTCCTGATGCCCATGAATATCGAGCCCAAGATCGCCGCCTTCGCCCATGAACTGACCGCCATCCGGCGCGACATCCACGCCCATCCCGAGCTCGGCTTCGAGGAGGAGCGGACCAGCACCATCGTGGCGCAGAAGCTGAAGGAGTGGGGCCTGGAGGTCACGACCGGCATCGGCAAGACTGGCGTCGTGGGCACCATCAGGGTCGGCAACAACCCGAGGGCCATAGGGCTGCGCGCCGACATGGACGCCCTGCCCATGGACGAACTCAACATCTTCGATCACCGTAGCCAGCACAAGGGCCGTATGCACGCCTGCGGCCACGACGGCCACACCACCATGCTGCTGGGCGCCGCCAAGTATCTCTCGGCGACGCGCAACTTCGACGGCACGGTTCACCTCATCTTCCAGCCGGCCGAGGAAGGCCGCGGCGGCGCCGAGGCGATGGTCAAGGACGGACTGTTCGACAAGTTCCCCTGCGAACAGATCTTCGGCATGCACAACCGGCCGAAACTCGACGTCGGCAAGTTCGCCATCCGCTCCGGTCCGCAGATGGCGGGCGGCGGGCTGTTCGACATCCACATCACCGGCAAGGGCGCGCACGGCGCGCGGCCGGAAACGGGCATCGACCCGGTGATCATCGCCACGCAAATCATTTCGGCACTGCAGAGCGTGGTGTCGCGCAACGTGGCGCCGCTCGATTCGGCGGTGATCTCGGTGACTCAGATGCATTCCGGCGACGCCTACAACGTCATTCCGCAGGAGGCGGTGCTGCGCGGCACCATCCGCGCCTTCCGCAAGGAGACCATGGCGCTGGTCAAGGAGCGCATCGAGACCATTTCGTCCGGCATTGCCCGGACGCTGGGCGGCAGCGCCAAGGCCGACGTGCGCGTCGTCTTCCCGCCGCTGGTCAACGATCGGGACGCGGTGAAGTTCATTGCCGACGTCGCGGCCACGATCGTGGGCGCGGAGAACATGAACCGCGAGGGGCCGTACGTCATGGCCTCGGAGGACTTCTCCTACATGCTGGAGAAGGTGCCCGGCGCCTTCATCAACATCGGCAACGGCGGCGGGGAGGGCGGCTGCGAGGTCCACAATCCCAGCTACGATTTCAACGACGAGATCCTGGCGCTGGGCGCCACGTTGTGGTCGCGCGTCGTGGAAACCAAGCTTGCGAAGGACGGACGCTGAGGGTCATGAGGTGACGAACGACTCACCCGGCGCCAGGCACTGGCTGCTGCGCGACCTGCCGTACGCGGCGATGCTGGCACTCGCGGTGGGCGGCATCGTGCTGACGAGTTTCCGCGGCCCGACGACGTACTACTACTGGATGGCGCTGGCGCCGCTCTACGGGCTGATCTGCATCATCTCGGGTTGGCGACACCTCGACACTGGCGCCGGCCACATGCAGCTGGCGGTTACGCAGGCGCTGCACTGGTTCGCCTTCGTCGCCGCCATGTGGCTGATGTTCCTTCCGGAGGTGCGCGGCGTCGTCAACGACAACGCGACCAGCCTCACCCTGTTGATCATGCTGGCGCTCGGCACGTTCGTTGCCGGCGTGCACGCGCGGGCGTGGCGCATCTGCGCCGTGGGTGTCTTTCTCGCCGCGGCCGTGCCGGCAGTGGCGTGGATACAGGAGTCCGCCATGCTGCTCCTGGTGGGCGCGCTGCTGCTGCTTGCGGTTGGCCTCGCCTTCTGGTGGATGTGGCGCCGCGAGAGCGGACGGCCGTGACCGGGAGGCCGCCAGGTCAGGCGATCGTTCTCTGGAGCGATTATGTGAGTCCCTATGCCTTCGTTGCCAAGGCGTGGGCCTACGAACTCGAGGCCGACTACGAGATCACCCTCACCTGGCGGCCCTACACGCTCGACATCGCTTCGTTCCAAGGCTCGGTGGCGGAGCGCGACGCTCACCATTGGCGACGGGTGCGCTACGCCTACATGGACGCGCGCCGCTGGGCCAACAAGCAGGGTCTCACCCTGATGGGTCCGAAGAAGATCTATTATGCCCGGCCGATCAACGCCGGGATGCTCTACGCGCAGAAGCATGGCGTCTTCCGCGGCTACAACGATCGGGCGTTCGATCGCTTCTGGCGGCGTGAACTCGACCCCGAGAGCCCGGGGGCGGTTGCGGCGGTGCTCGTCGAGGCCGGCGCGCCGGCGGGCTTTGAGGACTACCTCGCGGGCGAGGGCGGGTCCGAGCATGACCGCCTGCGTCTCGAGGTCGAGGCTTCGGGTGTGTTCGGCGTACCGACTTTCGCCTTCGACGGCGAACTGTTCTGGGGCGGCGACCGGATCGGCCTCTTGCGCGAACGGCTCGACGAGAAAGGTGTGACGCGGCGGCAGCAAGGCGCTTGACGCAGATCAAGCGGCATCGATCGGCAGCAGCCTAACCTGTTGAAGAGCGAGCAGGAGGAGCGACGATGAGCGCAACCGGCCTCGAAGTCTTCGACAAGACCCTTCACGAATCGAATCACTGGGTCAGGCTCATGATGGTGGAACTCGGCACCGATAGTCGACGGGCCGCCTTCGGCGTCCTGCGTGGCACGCTGCATGCCATGCGCGACCGGATCGGTCCCGAGAATGCCGTCCATTTCGGGGCACAGCTGCCGATGCTGCTGCGCGGCGCCTATTACGAGGGCTGGCATCCGGGCGGGACGCCGACTCGCGAACGCCATCTCGAGGATTTCATCGAACACGTCGCGGCCGAATTACCGCGTGACAGCGAGACCGAGGCCGCGGAGGCCGCACGGGCCAGCTTCGCCGTCATGTCGCGGTGTCTCGATCGCGGGGAAATGTTGAAGCTGCGCCATATCCTGCCCCACGAAGCCCTCAACCTCTGGCCTGATGAGTTGTTGCGCGATGCCTAAACCCAAACGCTCCCGCATCTGGATCGTGGTCGCCGACGGCGCCCGCGCCCGCTTCTTCATGCCGAGTGAAGACCTGAAAAAGTTCGTCGCGGCGCAGCAGGCCGACATGGTCGCACCGGAAAGCCGCGGCCATGCCCGCGACCTCGAGAGCGACAAGCCGGGCCGCAGCTACGCTTCTTCCCGTAGCGGTGTACGTCACGCGGTTGAGCCGGCGCATGATCCGCACAAGCTCGAAAAGCACCATTTCTCGGTGGCGCTCGCTAAGATGCTCGACGGTGCCTGCAGGCGGCGCGAGTTCGATCAGCTCATCCTGGTGGCGCCGCGCCGCAGTCTCGGCGAACTCCGCGGGCTGATGAGCGCACGCGTGCAGCGCTGCCTCCAGAAGGAAGTTGCCAAAGATCTGACCAAGGAAACGGTGTCCGGTCTGTGGCGGCGTCTGGGACCGCTGGTGAAACCGGCGCCTTAGGCCGGGCCTGTTTGTGCAAGGAGAGGCGATGCGATTCGAAAGCCGCGCCGACGCCGGCCGCCGGCTGGCAGCGGCCCTGAGCGCCTATGCCGGCCGCAAGCCCATCGTGCTCGCGTTGCCGCGCGGCGGCGTGCCGGTCGCCGCCGTTGTGGCGGCGGCGCTGAACGCGCCACTGGACCTCGTCCTGGTCCGCAAGATAGGCACGCCGGGACAGCCTGAATTGGCGTTGGGCGCGATTGTCGATGGCGCAAATCCGATGATCGTGCGCAACAAGCGGATACTGGCCTCAACCGGGACGAGCGCCGCGGCATTCGACGCCATCTGCCAGCGGGAGATGGCGGAAATAGAGCGACGCCGCGCCCTCTATCTAGGCAGGCAGGAGCCGCTAGACGTCACCGGACGGGTGGTCATCGTGGTCGACGACGGGATTGCGACCGGCGCGACCATGCGGGCCGCCCTTCGGGCGACCCGTCGACGCGGCCCCGCCCGCCTCGTGCTGGCCGTCCCCGTGGCATCGCCCGACACCCTGGAATCGCTGCGCCCGGAAGTCGACGAGACGATCTGCCTGACAAACCCCGAGGGCTTTCTCGGCGTCGGCCAATTCTACGACGATTTCCGTCAGGTGACGGACGACGAGGTCGTAGCTCTTGTGGCGCCCGTGCCAGGCGAATCGTCGCCTACTCGTCGGTAGAAGTGGCCTTCCGCTTTGCAGCAGAGCGCAGTCGTCGCGGCCGGTGGGCCTTCACGTCGCCGCGCTGGCGGCGCAGGCGGTCCTGGATCTGCCGTCGCCCGCGACGGAATGCATCGCTGACCGCGAACAGCGGATCGGCAAAGCGCTCATCCAGAGACGGAGTGCGGTCGATGTTGACTTCGATGTTGCCCGGCAGGATGAGATGGATATTGACTTCGAACAGGCCGCCCGTGCGGTGGCGATGGTCGGGGGCTTTCACCACGACATGACATGCCGTCAGCCGGCCGTGGAATTTCTCCAGGGCATCGACATAGTTCACGACCTTTCCTCGGAGCGCCGCGCTCGGCGTCGTGCCCTGGAAACTCACTCTCAATGGTGTGCGCATGGCGCTCTCCCTGAATGTCCACAATTCATAGGAGGAATCGCCACCGCGATCTTGAGCGAGATCAAACGGTCACCGCTGATCATGCGGCAAGAGAGAGCCATGCCCTACGCATCGAACCATGCCCTACCGCCGTCGGTACGCCATCACCTGCCGCCGCCAGCGCAGGACATCTATCGCGAGGCCTTCAACCACGCATGGCAAACCTATGCCCTCGATCCGCGGCGCGAGGAGATCTCCTATCGGACGGCTTGGGCCGCCGTCAAACATCGGTACGCAAAGGGTGAAGACGGAGAGTGGCATGCCCACCGCTAGCGGCCGCGCAAGAGGTTCTTAGGCTTCCGGCGGCCGGTCGAGCGTACGGTCGATGCGCTCGTGCAGCTTTTTCACTTCGCCGCGCTGCTTGTCGACTCGCTCCTTGATCAGCCGCTTGGCGCGGCGGAACGCGTCGTTCACGGCGAATTGCGGATTGGAGAACCGGTCGTCTGCCTGCGGCGTGTGATCGACATTGATGTCTATGCCGCCCGGCAGGGTCATGTGGATGTTGGCGCTGTAGAGGCCGCTGGTGCGATGATGCTTGTCGGGAACCCTGATCACGACGTGGCAGGCGGTAAGTCGACCATGGAGCTGCTCGAGGGTGTCGACGTGCTCGACGATCATCTGGCGGAGTGCATCGCTCGTGTCGCCGCCCTGAAAGCTGATCTTGAGTGGTGATTCCATGCCGCCCCTCCCTGCCTTGCCTTGCATCCTCTTTGAACGTGGGACGTGCGCAGCCGGTTGCAAGCGGCGATCGGGGCGATTGATGGGGGAACCTAGTCGCCGGCCGCGACAGCCGTCGAACGCCCGGGTTCGGCCGGCCGTACGACTCGATGGGTCACCATGCGGCGATGCAGTTCGCGGATCGTATCGCTGCCGCGGGTCAGGCAGAGCCATGGGAAGAAGCCATGAACGAAGCAGGCGAGCGCACCAATCAGCATGCGACCACCGAAGCTGAAGGCCATGCCCATATGCTGGAAGTAGGTCTCGTTGACCGAGGCGGGATGATCGATGAAGCGGCGAATCATTGGGTAATTTTACTGCCTATGTCCGGAAACGGCTTGCTACCTTTGTGGAGATTCAGCCAGAATTGAGAAATTCATTCTAAGGGATTGCTGATGGCCGCAAAATTGTCCCTCGATTCATTCGACAAGAAGATTCTGGATTGCCTGCAAGACGACTCGGACATGGCGCTGACCGAGATCGCCCGCCGGGTCGGCCTCTCGACCACGCCGTGCTGGCGGCGCATCAACCGGCTGCAGGGGCAGGGCGTCATCCGCGCCCGAGTGGCGCTGCTCGACCGCAAGGCGGTGAACGCCGGGGTGACGGTATTCGTGGCGGTCCGCACCGCCCAACACACCGCCCAGTGGCTCGGCCGCTTCGCCAAGGCGGTGGCGTCGTTTCCCGAGGTCATGGACTGCTACCGCATGAGTGGCGAGATCGACTACCTGATCCGTCTCGCGCTTCCCGACATCGAGGCCTACGACGCCTTCTACAAGCGCCTGATAGCCAAGGTCGATCTCAGCGACGTCACCTCGATGTTCGCCATGGAGGAGATCAAGTCCACTACGCGGCTCCCGCTCTCCTACCTCCCCTAGCATCGGCTTGGCGCGGGCTTTAGGATTGCCCCGTTCGATCCGGAAAAGCAGGGGAAATGATGACCACGGGCGCAAAAACTGGCAAAAATCGCAAGAAGGTGCTGATCGTCGGCCGCATGCCGCAGGCCGGGCTGGACGTGCTGAAGAAGCGCGACGACGTCGACTTCGAGATCCTGACCAATGACACGATGCCGAGCCTGCATCCGGCACTGAAGGATGCCAACGCCGTGACGCTCGGTGCCACACCCTTTCGCCAGGCCGAGCTCGACGCGGCGCCCGGCATGATGGTGGTGGCGCGCCTGGGTGTCGGCTACGACGCGGTCGAGATTCCCGCCCTCAACAAGCGCAAGATTCCGCTGATGACGACGGGCATCGCCAATTCTGTCTCGGTGGCCGAGCATGCCATGTACATGCTGCTCGCCTCGGCGCGGCTGACACGCAAGCACGATCGCTTCGTGCGCGAGGGCGCCTGGGGCGACCGGTTGAGCGACCTGCCGGCCGATCTTGCCGGCAAGTCGATCCTGGTGGTTGGC
>MEMN01000140.1:0-5610 GCA_001767945.1 Alphaproteobacteria bacterium RIFCSPHIGHO2_12_FULL_66_14
CCTCCCATGTCGCTCGCCCTGCCCTTCCAGACCGCCAAGCAACTCGCCGCAGCGGTCCGAAAGAAGAAGATCGGCTGCCTCGAACTGCTCGATCTCTATCTGAAGCGGGTCGAGGCCTACAATCCCGAGCTCAACGCCGTCATCGCCACCGACATCGAAGGCGCGCGCAAACGGGCCAAAGCCGCCGACAAGGCGGTGAAGGCGGGCAAGAAGCTCGGCCCGCTGCACGGCGTGCCGATGACCATCAAGGAATCGTTCGACGTCGCGGGCTACCCGACGACCTGGGGCGATCCGGCCTTCAAGGACGCCGTCGTCAAGACGGACTCTCTGGTCGCCCGGCGCATGGCCGCGGCCGGCGTGACGCTGTTCGGCAAGACCAACGTGCCGCTGAACCTGGCCGACTGGCAGAGCTACAACGAGGTCTACGGTTCGACCAACAATCCATGGGATCTCGGCCGCACGCCGGGCGGTTCGTCGGGAGGCTCGGGCGCGGCGCTGGCCGCCGGCCTCACGGGCATCGAAGCCGGCAGCGACATCGGCGCCTCGATCCGCAACCCTGCTCATTATTGCGGCGTCTGGGGCCACAAGCCGACCTGGGGCGTGGTCTGTCCCAGGGGCCACGCCCTTGCCGGCAACGTCGCCTACGGCGACATCGGCGTGGTGGGTCCGCTGGCCCGCGGCGCCGGGGACCTCGAGATCGCCATGGATATCATGGCCGGCCCCGACGCGATCGACGGTCGCGGCTGGACGCTCACCTTGCCACGCTCGAAAAAGAGGAAGCTGCGCGACTTCAAGGTGGCGGTGCTGCTGAGCGACCCCAACGCCGAAGTCGACGGCTCGATACAGGCCGAGATCCAGAAGCTCGCCGACTTCCTCGCCAAGAGGAAGGCCAAGGTGAGCATGACGGCGCGGCCAGCCTTCGATACCGCCGAGTTCAACGACATCTTCATCCGCATGCTTCGGGCGGCGACATCGGCGCGCATGAGCGACGAGGTCTACGCGCAGGCGCAGAAGGACGCAGCCGGCCTGGCGCCGGACGACAGGAGTTATTTCGCCCAGATGCAGCGCGGCAATTCGCTACCACACCGCACCTGGCTGCAGCTCAACGAGAAGCGTCATCGGATGCGGCTGGCGTGGGACGCCTTCTTCGAGGACTACGACCTGATGCTGTGTCCTGTCGCGGTGACGGCGGCGTTCCCGCACGACCAGAAGGGCCTGCGCCATCTGCGCACCATCGTGGTCAACAACAGGAAGGTGCCGGTGGTCGACCAGATCTTCTGGGCCGGCTATGCGGGCCTCACCTACCTTCCGTCGACGGTGGCCCCGATCGGCCAGACCGCCGACGGCCTGCCGGTCGGCGTCCAGATCATCGGCCCGCAGTACGGCGACTACGGCTGCATCCAGTTCGCCAAGCTGCTGGAGAAGGAATACCGCAGCTTCGAACCGCCCCCCGCCTACAGCTGAGCCCAGGAAGGCACATGAGCAAGCACATCGATCTCAAGAAGCACATCCGCTCGATCCCGGATTTCCCCAAGCCGGGCATCCTGTTCTACGACATTTCGACCCTGCTGGCCCATGCCAAGGCCTGGCACGCGACCATCGAGCGGATGGCCGACGCGCTCAGGCCCTACAAGCCCGACGTGCTGGCCGGCGTCGAATCGCGCGGCTTCCTGTTGGCGGCGCCTCTCGCGCTGGCGCTCGGCACCGGTTTCGTGATGATGCGCAAGCAAGGCAAGCTGCCCGGCATCACGGTACGCCACACCTACGCGCTGGAATACGGCACCGACACGATCGAGATCCAGCAGGACGCCATCAAGAAGGGCGCCCGCGTCGTGCTGGTCGACGACCTGCTCGCCACCGGCGGCACCATGGCCGCCGCGGTGAAGCTCCTGCAGCAGGTCGGCGGCGAGGTGCCGGCGGCGGCCTGCGTGATCGAACTCACCTTCCTGGAGGGCCGCAAGAAGCTCGACGTGCCGGTGGAGACGCTGCTCAAATACGACAGCTGAGCGCGACCGCTTTCCGCCCCCCTGCCAAACCGGCTACGATGGCGGCGGGAGGAATAAATGATCTCAGTTCCAGAGTGCTTCTCCGAGAGCTATGCCGAGGCGCGCCCGAAATTCTGCAGCGCGGCGGCACAGGCAGGCGGCGCGTTGCGTTCCTGGCTCAACCCGAAGGCGCGCGGTCCCAACGGCGAGGTGCTCTTCCTCGACACGGCGCGATTCGGGCCGGCGGATGCCGCCAACATGCTGGTGCTGATCGCCGGCACGCACGGCGTCGAGGGTCATTGCGGGTCCGGGGCGGAGATCGCCTGGCTGCGAACCGGGGGACCGGCCAAGTTGCCCAAGGACACCGGCGCGCTAATCGTCCACGCCATCAATCCCTACGGCTTCGCCTGGACCCGCCGCGTGACCGAGGACAACGTCGACCTAAACCGCAACTTCGTCGATCACGACAAGGGCTGCCCGGCGAATGAAGGCTACCTCGCCCTCGCCGAGGCGATCCTGCCCGGGGAGTGGAACGCCGCGAGCACCGCAGCGAGCGAAGCCGTGTTCGCGGCCTACGCCCAGAAGCACGGGGCCTTCGGGCTGCAGAGCGCGATCAGCGCCGGCCAGTACACCCATCCCAACGGAATTTTCTTCGGCGGCAACAGGCCGACCTGGAGCAATCGCACCATCCGGGCCATCGCCCGCGAGGAACTGTCGCGGGCGCGCCGGGTCGGGATCATCGACTTTCACACCGGCCTCGGCCCGTTCGGCCATGGCGAACTGATCTGCGCGGTGTCGCCCACGGCAAAATCGTTTGCCCGCTCCAAGGCCTGGTATGGTGACGAGATGACCTCGCCGGAGAACGGCACGTCGACCTCGGCGGTGGTGGTGGGCTGCATGACGGATGCGTTCCCGCAGGAATTGCCCGACGCCGAGGTAACGTCGATCGCGATCGAATACGGAACCTATTCCGTGCCCGAGGTGCTGGGAGCGGTGCGTGCCGACAACTGGCTGCATCAGCGTGGCGACATCGGCTCGGCACTGGGCCGCGACCTCAAGGCCGAGATGAAGGAACGCTTCTTTCCGTCGGGAGACAAATGGCGGGAAATGGTCTGGGCGCGGGCCGACCAGACCATTGGCTGGGCGCTCAAGGGTCTCATCGGCCCATGAGAAATCGCGGGTGAGTATCGTCGCCTCCGGCGAGGACGCGTCCCGGCTCCGGCTCCGCCGGGCGCTGCAGCGGGCTCCGCTGTTCGCCGAACTCGACACGAAGAGTCTCATGGCGGTCGAGCGCGAACTGACGCTCCTCGTTCTGCCGGGCGGTACGCCGCTGTTCCGCCAAGGCGAGGCCGCCGATGCCGTCTACCTGGTGGCCAGCGGCTGTCTCGGCGTATTCCGACACGAAGAAGGCGAGGCCGACGAGCCGGTCCTGATCGCCGAGATCACGCCGGGCAACATCGTCGGCGAGATGTCCCTGCTGTCCGAAGGCGAGCGCACCCGCAGCGTCGCTGCATTGCGCGACAGCGAGGTCTGGCGACTGTCTCGTGCTGATTTCGACACCTTGACGGCGCAGCATCACGAAGTGTTGCCGACGCTCATGCGATACGTCGCAGCGCGCAATGCCGCCCCGCTGGGCAAGCGCCGGCGCCAGCCGCGGACCTTCGCCATCCTGCCGGCCGGTCCCGACGTGCCGGCGGCGCGTTTCGCAGTGCTGCTGGCCGGTGCGCTGGGGCGGATCGGCAATCAGGTCCAGATGCTGGGCTCTGACTCGCTGGACGAGGAACCGGAATGGTTCGCCCGCTGCGAGATGGAATCGTCCTTCGTCCTCTATCGCGCCGATCCGACGCTCACGCCGTGGACCGCGCTCTGCCTGCGCCAAGCCGACTGCCTGGTGGTCGTGCGCGGTGCCGACACTGGTCTGCCGACCAGGGTGCCCTTCGAGATCGAGGCGGCGCGGTCCGGTGCGGTGTTCCACCGCCGCCGCGAACTGGTACTGCTGCACGAAGGTCACGATCCCGCGCCAGGTTCGACGACCGCCGCGCTGGCCGGCGGGCTCTACGGCCAGCATCATCACGTCCGCCTCGACGTGCTTGCCGACGTTGACCGGCTGGGCCGGCTGCTGACCGGCCACGCCGTTGGCCTCGTGATGGCGGGTGGCGGCGCACGGGCCTTCAGCCATATCGGGGTTGTCAAGGCGATGCGCGCCTCCGGCGTGCCGATCGACCTGATCGGCGGCACCAGCATGGGCGCGATCGTGGCTGCCGGCGTGGCGGCGCGCTGGACCGACGAAGAACTCGTGGCCCTGTTTCGGCGATCGTTCGTCGATACCAATCCCCTCAGCGACTACACCATACCCGCGATCTCGCTGTTCGCCGGGCATCGTGTCGGGCGCCTGCTGCGCACTGCGTTCGACGAGCGGGACATCGAGGACCTGATACTGCCCTTTTTCTGCGTCACCGCGAATCTCACCACCTCCAGCGCCGACGTCCATACTGTCGGCCGCCTGTGGCGCTGGTTGCGGGCCAGCGTGTCGATCCCCGGCGTCCTGCCGCCCTTCAACCAGGCCGGAGAAGTCCATGTCGACGGCGGCGTCATCGACAACTTCCCGGTGCGGGCGATGCGCCGCCTGGGGCGCGGCATGACCATCGGTGTCGACATCGACACCGGCGGTGCCCTAGCGGCCGGCGCCGGCGTCATGGAGCCCTGGTCGGCGTGGGAATTCTTTCGGCGCCTGATCTGGCGACGCGACGAGACGTTGCCGATTCCCTCGATCGTGCGCATCCTGCTGCGCTCGGCCCTAGTGTCCAGCGCCGAGCGCGCGCTGGAAGACCGCGTCGTCGCCGACCTGCTGATCACGCCGCCCATGAACCACATCGACCTGCTCGACTGGACGAGCTTCGACGCCGCCATCGAGGTCGGCTACCGCACCGCCATGGAGGCCCTCGACAAGGCCCGCGCCACACCGACCGGCGCGCGCCTCTTCCTGGCGTGAACGGCCCGGCGTCTTGACAGGCCGGTCTGCGGCCACTCACTATTTCACCGATCGGTTAATAAAGAACAAGGTAGGGAACGAATGACGCCGGACCGTCTCGGCACGACCTTCGCCGCCCTCTCCGACCCGACGCGGCGCGCCATCCTGACGCGTCTCATGCGCGGCGAAACCGCTGTCGGCGAGCTGGCTTCCCCCTTCGAAATGACGCTGCCCGCAGTCTCCAAGCACCTCAAGGTATTGGAGCGCGCTGGTCTGATCGAGCGTGGCCGCGATGCCCAACGGCGGCCGTGCCGACTCGTGGCCGAGCCGCTGCGCGAGATTTCCGAGTGGGTTGCCACTTATCGGCAGTTCTGGGAGCAACGGTTCGACCGGCTGGAGGCATATCTGCAACAGGCACAGACGGCCGACCGGCCGCGCACCGGGAAGGAAAAGGCTCATGTCCGCAAAGGCAAGTGACGCGCTGCGAACGGAGCCCCGCGAGTTCACTCTGACACGCATGCTGAAGGCGCCGCGCGACATAGTGTTCCGAGCCTTCGTCGACCCCGAACGCATGAGGCAATGGTGGGTACCGCGCGGCTTCACCATGCTGTCATGCAAACTCGACCTGCGCGAAGGTGGCGCCTGGCGCATGAC
>MEMN01000140.1:5632-8909 GCA_001767945.1 Alphaproteobacteria bacterium RIFCSPHIGHO2_12_FULL_66_14
GCGGTACAGACCGAGGTCGGGGTCTACCGTGAAATCCGCGAGCCGGAGCGGCTGGCCTTCACCCATGCCTGGGTTCGCGCCGATGGCACGCTCACCCAGCAGACACTGGTCACGGCCACATTCGTCGAGCGCGGTAACGGGACGGAGGTAAGCTTTCGTCAGGAGGATTTCGCCACCGCCGCCGCATGCCTGTCGCACGAAAGCGGCTGGGGCACCTCGCTCGACCAGCTCATCGGTTACCTGGCCGAACGGGGCAAGTAGGGGAGTGAACGACATGGCGACACCAGCGGCGCAGCATCTCGAGACCTTGCGCGATCTCAACCGCAACTACATCCGTTCGGTCGAGGAGGCCGACGTGGGCTGGTTCGACGCGCATCTGGCGGACGATTTCCACAACACCAACCCCGACGGCTCCCTGATCGACCGGGCCACCTTCCTGGCACAGATCGGGCGCGGCTCGGCGGTCAAGAACATCCAGGAGCACGACGTGAAGATCAGGCTGCTGGGCGACTTCGCCATCATCCACGCGCGCACGACCTACACCAAGCCTGACGGCTCGACCGGCGGTGGTCGCTACACCGACGACTGGCAGCGCCGGCCGGAAGGCTGGCGCTGCGTATCGGCCCACGTCAGTCGCTTCTGAGCGCGCCAGCGCGGTGTCCCGGTCCAGTGGCGTCCCGACGCCGGCGGCAGGCTGGCGCGTCGTCTTCGCCTGCTTCATGTCGGCGCTGTTCGCCTGGGGCTTCGGCTTCTACGCGCACGGCATCTATCTGGTGGAACTCAAGAAGGCGCACGGCTGGTCGACCGGGCTGATCTCCTCGATCGTGACGGCGCACTACGTCCTGGGGGCGCTTCTGCTGCCGCGCATCGGCGAATGGATCGGCCGCTTCGGTCCGTGCGCGGTGATGCTCACCGGCATCACCGCCACCGCTTCCGCGCTGCTTCTCCTGCCGGCGATCGACGCGCCCTGGCAGCTCGCGCTGCTGTTCGTCGTGATGGCCGCCGGCTGGAACGCGACCAGCGTCGCGCCGATCGCGTCGACGATCGGCCAGTGGTTCGACCGCCAACGTGGGCTGGCCCTCAATCTCGCGCTGAGCGGCGCCACCGCCGCCGGTCTGGTGGTGGCGCCCGCCTTGCTCGCCGCCATCGCCGCCTTCGGTTTCACCGATGCACTACGCATGCTGGTCATTGCCGGGCTGATCCTGGCCGGTGGCGCCGTGGCGGCGTTCGTCCGGCAAGGTGCCGCGCGGCCGTCGGCAGCCGACGCCGCGCGCAACCGCTGGGCGCCGCTCAGGACCTGGCACTTCTGGAGCATCTCCGGACCATTCGCGCTCGTGCTGGTGGCACAGGTCGGCTTCCTCACGCATCTCGTGCCGCTGATCAGCGATCGTGCCGGTGTCGATCCCGGGTTCGCGATCGCTGTCAACGCCTTCATGGCGCTGGTCGGACGGATCGTGCTGGGCTTCATCATCGACCGGCTCGAGCCACGTGGCGCGGCCTCGCTGTCGTTCCTCGTCCAGGTCGGCGCCATCGCCGTTCTGGCTTTCGCCCAGACGCCGCTAGTGATCTACGGCGCCTGCGCCATCTACGGCTTCTCGGTCGGCAACAACATCACCCTCTCACCGCTCATCGTGCAACGGGAGTATGCCGCCGGCGCCTTTCCCGCGGTGGTGGCGCTGTCGACCGCCGTCGTGCAGATCCTCTACGCCTTCGGCCCGGGCCTGCTGGGGGTGCTGCGCGATGCATTCGGCAGCTACGGTGTGCCCCTTGCCGTCTGCATTACCCTGAATCTCGCAGCCGCTGCTCTGGTCCTGTTCCGCCCTCGCGTGGCCTAGGACAGGAACTTCAGGCCATTCACGACCTTGTCGACGGTCTTGCGGGGGCCGTGGACTCCGATACCGACGAAGTCGAGGGCATCGGCCGGAGCTGCTGCGACAGCGGCACGGTTGTCGGCATCGTTGGTCGTGGTGAACATCGACTCGATGTAGATTGCGGGCACCAGCTCGCGCGACAACGCCCGTTGATGGGTGCGGCGCAACTCGTCAAGCGTGGCGCCGTAGACGAACAGCGGCTCGCGGATCAGGGGCGTATAGTCCCGTCCCGACCCGTCGCGGTACGGCTCGCCGACAATATGAGGGTGGGCGCCGGCGAGGCCGCCGGCCAGAAAGCCCGCGACGTTAACAGCCTGCCAGCCGGCGAGGTCGCGGTGCAGGACGAGGACGGTCTTGGTATCGTAGATCATCCTGCCCATATGAGCCATCGTGGCCCACACGTCTTGAAGGTTTGTGCATGACCGTGCCGGACCAGATCCGCTTCGACGAACCGCACGCCGGCTTGCAGCGCCTGGCCGCACGATTTGGCGGCCATGCCTACGACCTGCACCGTCATGAGACCTACGGGGTCGGGCTGACGCTGCGCGGCGTGCAGGCCTTCCACTATCGCGGCGCGCGAACCGCCAGCCGGGCCGGACAGGTCATCGTTCTCCATCCGGACGAAGCGCACGACGGCCATGCCGGCGTGGCCGACGGCTTTGCCTACCGCATGCTCTATGTCGATCCGGGCGCGATCTCGGCGGCCCTCGGCCGCGCGCAGTCCCCCTTCGTGCCCGAGGCCGTGGCCGACGATCCCGCGCTGGCCGCCGTGGTCCACGAAGCCTTCACCGACTTTCCTCGCGCCCTGGAGCCACTGGCGGCCGATGCCGTCATGGCACGACTGGGCGGGTGGTTGACCCTGCGTGGCGATGCCGGTCTCAGACGGGACCACGGAGCCACGGCCTATCGCGCGGTAAGACGCGCCCGCGACTTCCTCGTCGCCGAGGCGCCGCGGACCGTGGCGTCGGAGGAGCTGGAGCGCGTGAGTGGGCTCGACCGCTTCGCCTTGGCTCGCCATTTCCGCGCGGCCTTCGGCACGTCGCCGCATCGTTTCCAGGTCGGGCGGCGGCTGATTCGCGCCCGCGCGATGATTGCCAGCGGAATCCCGTTATCAGAGGCGGCGGCGGCGGCGGGCTTCGCCGACCAGAGTCACCTCACTCGGCACTTCTCCGCACGCTTCGGCCTGACGCCGGGCCGCTGGGCGATGCTGGCGCGCCCCTCCGCCGAGGAGTCGAGCGGATAGCGGCCCTCGGCGTCGAGCGTGTCGGCCGACAGCCAACCGCGACGCAGACCGGCGAGCGTTGTCGTCATCATCCCGCGCAGGCCTGGTGCGCGGCACGCGGGGCCCATCAGCGCGTCCCGGGCCAATCCGAGCAACGGCAGTTGCGACTGGAAGAAGGGCGTCA
>MEMN01000140.1:8944-9564 GCA_001767945.1 Alphaproteobacteria bacterium RIFCSPHIGHO2_12_FULL_66_14
GGGGCTGGTGCCGTGCGCCGCATCGCCAATGAAAAGGACCGGCCCCTCGTTCCAACGCGGCAGGGCCACGTGCCGATAGGTGGCACGGGCGAAGTCGCCGGCCGCACCGGCCTGTTCGATCAGCGCCGCCGCCTCCGGCCAGAGCGCCAGCGCCTCCGACCGCCAGGCCTCGATATCGATCGGTAGCCCCGGCTCCAGCGTGGCAGCCGGCAGGCTCCAGAACAGGGTGACCAGATTCTGTCCGATCGGAAGCAGCCCCATCATGGTCGTGGTCCCATGGACGCGCTGCTGCAGCATCCCGGGGGCTGTGGCGAAGCCTCTGCAATCGGGCACGGTCGCCCAGATGCATCCCCAGGGATAGAGCGGTGCCCGCGCCCGGGGCATGAGGCGATCGCGCAGCCGGGAATGCGCCCCGTCGGCCACCACGACGAGATCGAACGGACCGTGCCGCCGACCTGCCTCGTCGATCACCGTCGCGTGCGCGCCGTCACGCACGATGTCGACGATCTCGGCATCGGTGATCAGCCCGGCGGTCGATTGCCGCAATCTGTCATGCAACAGCCCGAACAAAGCGCCGCGATGGATGCCGAGTCCATACGCCGCCCGATGCAGGTCGGCGT
>MEMN01000140.1:9570-33887 GCA_001767945.1 Alphaproteobacteria bacterium RIFCSPHIGHO2_12_FULL_66_14
GGTCGAGGACTACGTGCTTGAGATGATTCAAGCCCAATAGGCCATCGATCCGGGCGCCAATCTGCTCTGCCTGCTCGCCAAGGCCGAGCGCGCGCAGGACCGCCAGGCCGGTCGGTTGCAACAGCAGCCCGGCCCCCAAAGGCTGGGGTTCGGCGAAGCGCTCGAAGACGGTGACGCGGTGTCCGGCGTCGGCGAGAAACGTCGCGGCGGCCTGGCCGGCGACGCCGCAACCGACGACGCCGACCTCGAGACTCCCGGCCGCGGTCAAAGTCCGCCGTTGACCACCAGGCATTGGCCGCTGACGTAGTCGCTGTCCGGGCTGCAGAAGAGATAGACCGAACCTGCGGCCTCCTCCGGCAGACCGCCGCGGCCAAGCGGGATCATCTGGTTCATGGCGGCGATCCGGCCGCCTTGCACGCCGACCTTGACCTTGCGGCCCTGGACTTCGATTTCACCCGCCTCGCCCTGGCTCAAGGGCTGCGTGAGGCGCGTCTGGATGTAGCCGAACGCGACGGCATTCACCGTGACGTCGTAGCGGCCGAACTCCTTGGCCAGCGTCTTGGTGAGGCCGACGATGCCGGCCTTGCCGGCGGAATAGTTCGACTGGCCGGCATTGCCGTTGACGCCGGAAGTCGAGGAGATGTTCACGACCTTGCGCACGATGCGCTTGCCCGCCGCCCGCTCCTTTTCCACGGCCTCACGGAAGTGGATCTGGAAGGCGCGCAGGATGCGAAACGGCGCCGTGAGGTGGACGTCGAGGATGGCGTACCACTGCTCGTCGGTCATCTTCTGGATGACGCTGTCCCACGTGTAGCCGGCGTTGTTGACCACGACATGGCAATCGCCGAAGGCGTCGACCGCGGTCTTGACGATGCGGTCGCCGAAGTCGGGCTTCGACACGTCGCCGACACAAGCCACCGCCTTGCCACCCATCTTCTCGATTTCGGCGATGACCTCCTTGGCCGGTGCCTCATCGATGTCGTTGATCACCACCTTGGCGCCGTCGCGCACCAGGCGCAGCGCGATCTCGCGACCGATGCCGCGCCCCGAGCCGGTGACGATCGCCACCTTGCCATCCATCTGACCCATCTGATTGCTCTCCCTGAAGACTAGGCGGCGGCCACGGTGGCGTGGCCCTGCAGCGTATCCTGACCGTTCTGGTTGGTGCACTTGATCTCGAGGTCGATCAGCTTCTCGCCATTTTCCTCGCGCTTGCCGGTGACCTTTCCGCTCAGCGTGATGACGTCGCCCACCCAGGTGATCGAGGTAAAGCGCGTGCCGAGCTTGCGGATCCTGTCGCGCGGCGCGTAGCTGGTGACGAGGCGGCCCAGGAAACCCATCGACAGCATGCCGTGGGCGAACACGTCCTTGAAACCGAACTTCTTGGCGAAATCGAGGTCGACGTGGATCGGGTTGTGGTCGCCCGAGCCGCCGCAATAGAGCGCGAGCTGGTGGCGGCTGACCGGCGGCAGCACGATCGGCTTGATCGCGTCGCCCACCTTGACCTGGTCGAACTTGGGAACGGTTGCCATGTTGCCCTCCCTCACTTCTTGCCGGCATCGGGGTTGCGCACGACGGTGATGCCGGTGGCCTTGGCCACGGCCTTGCCGGTCTGGTCCTTCATCGAGGTCTCCGAGACCACGAACCAGAGAGCGCCACCCTTCTTGTCGTAGATGTCGACCACCTTCTGCTGACAGGTGATCCTGTCGCCGACGTGGACCGGCGCGTAATAGTCGTAGTGCTGCTCGCCGTGCAGGATCAGGCCGATGTCGACGTCGAGCAGGCGCAGCAGGCCGCCCTTTTCCGGATCGTCGTTGGTGATGGCCTGCAGGAAGGTCGGCGGCACCGGCAGCGCCTTGTAGCCGGCGGCCTTGGCCGCGGCCTCGTCGACATAGATCGGATCTTCCTCGCCGATGGCCTTGCAGAAGAGCTTCACCCGGCCGGCTTCGACCGCTGTCGTAAAGGCCTTGAATTCATGGCCAACATGCTTCTTGTCGAGCTGCATGGCGTTTCCTCCTTGTCGTTCAAAGAAAAGCCCTCTCCCCGACCGCGCGGGCCAGAGAGAGGGCTCACGTCTTAGCTGATTACTCGTAGCGGCCGACGATGGCCACGCTGGCGATATTCTCGCGCGGCGAGCCGCCGAGATTGTGCGTCATGCCGATGCGCGGGTTCTTGAGCTGGCGGGGACCGGCCTTGCCCTGAATCTGCAGGTACATCTCGTAGAGCATGCGCAGGCCCGAGGCACCGATCGGATGGCCAAAACATTTTAGCCCGCCGTCGATCTGGCAGGGGATCTTGCCGTCGGCGTCGTAGAAGCCGTCGAGCACGTCCCGCCAGCCCTTGCCGGGTTGGGAGATGTGCAGGTCTTCCATGGTCACCAGCTCGGTGACCGAGAAGCAGTCGTGGACCTCGAACATCGACACTTCGTCGCGTGCGCTCTTGATGCCGGCTTCTTCATAGGCCTTCTTCGAAGCGATGCGGGTGGTGTGGAAGTAGCTGCCGTCCCACGAATTGTGGCCCGACTCGGAGCCGTTCGAGACCGAGAGCTGCAGCGCCTTGACGCTGACGATGTCGTGCTTGCCGAGCGACTTGGCGATCTCCGGCGTCGTCACGATGGCTGCGGCGGCACCATCCGACACGCCGCAGCAGTCGAACAGGCCGAGCGGCGAAGCGATCATCGGCGCGTTCAGGATGGTGTCCATCTCGACGGCCTTCTGCAGATGGGCCTTCGGATTCTTGGCGCCGTTCTGGTGGCTCTTCCACGAGACGTGGCCGATCGCCTTCTTCAGGTCCTCGCCGCTCACGCCATGCGCGGTCATGTAGGCGGTGGCGAGTTGGGCGAAGTTGCCCGGCGCGGTGCCGTTGGCGTTCCACAGGGCTTGCAGCGGGCCGCCACGGCCGCCGGGAAGGCCGCCGTAGCCGGTGTCCTTCAACTTCTCGACGCCCAGCGCGAGGGCGAAGTCGGCCGCCCCGGAGGCGACGGCATAACAGGCGCCGCGGAAGGCCTCGGTGCCCGAGGCGCACATGTTCTCGACATGCGTCACCGGGATGTTGGGCAGGCGCAGCGTCATGCTGAGCGGGATGCCCGACTTGCCAACATGAACCTCGTCGATCGCCGTGGAGAACCACGCCGCCTGCAGCTGGTTCTGGTCGATGCCGGCGTCCTTCAGGCACTCCTTGTAGGCCTCCAGCATCAGCTCTTCGGCGCCGCTGTCCCAGCGTTCGCCGAACTTCGAGCAGCCCATGCCGAGAATTGCGACCTTGTCCTTGATGCCCCGAGCCATGGCAGGCCTCCTATAGTGGGGTTGGAATTTTAGACCTTTGACCGGTGGAAGGCGATTAGACTGGAGCCGCCTTCCAGAAGTAACGCTTGAAGCCGCCGCGCATCGTGTCGTTGTCGCGGATGCGGAAAGTCATGCGCATCTTGGCGCCGACCCTGACCTGCTCCTTGTCGCTGTCGGTGAAGTCGGCCATGAAGCGGCCGCCCTCGGGAAAGGTGATCATGCCGTAGTAGCCGGGCGGATCCGGTGAATAGACCAGCGAATCGGCCGTGAACGACATCACCGCGCATTCGAGGCCCGCCATCGCGTAGGGATCCTGGCTGTCGATGGCGTGGCAGTTGGGATTGACGCAGACCTGTGTGCGCGGGAACTGCACCGTGCCGCAGACCTTGCACTTGCCGCCGACCAGGCCGTAGATCATATCGCGCTTGCGCCACAGGACCGAGAGCGCGGTCTTCTTGTCGAACTCGGCGCGCATGCCCTTCTCGATCGGCAGCATCTCGTTGAAAGCGAGGAACTTCATGTAGTTCTTCTCTTCCTTGCGACGCGCCATCCAGCCCGACAGTCCCTTGCGCTTGGCCAGCTTGTCCTTTTCAGCCGTGACCTCGAACACCAGCGTGTCGACGCCCTGCCCGAAGGCCACGACCATGATCTTGTCGCCGGCCTTCGCGCCTTCGAGCGCATCGACCAGCATGACCAGCGCGTGCGCCGCACCGGTGTCACCCAGCGTCGCACCCAGCAGATCGCGCACCGCGCCCTCGCCGATTCCCACCATCTTGGCCATCTGCTTGGGCACCGCCGGCATCAGGCTCGGCATGATGAAGTGGGTGATGTCGCTGCCCTTGAGCTTGCAGGCGGCGAGGGCGGCCTTGATCGCGGGCGGCACGATCTTCGAGTAGCCCTCGTCGCGGATCCAGCGCTCTTCCCAGCTGTAGTCGAAGTCCGATTCGTCGCCGCGGAAGTGATCGACGAAATCCATTGACACCGAATGATGACCGACCAGCCTGGCGATCACGTTCTCGGTGCCGCAGAGCAGCGCAGCGGCGCCGTCGCCGTAGTTGAGCTCGCCGGACGACGCGACGCGGGCCATCCGCTTGTCGGCCGCCGCCACCAGCGACGGCGCGCCATCCTTCGAAGCATTGAGGCCGGCGATCAGCGCCGAGGTCCCGGCCTTCAGCGAGCCGCCGATGTCGGTGGCCGAGAGGTTCTGTTCGACGTTGAGCGCGGTGCCGATGACACCGGCATTCTGGCGGTCCTTGAAGGGATGCGTCGTCGAGGCGAAGTAGATGTTGCGGACGTCTTCGGCCTTGTGGCTGGTCAGGCAGTCGCGCGAGGCCAAAGACGTCCGCAACATCTACTCATAGGCGCCGAAGGCGACGATTCCGACCATTCTTGTCCTTCCTCCGTTTGCCCGGCGGGAGCCCGCCGGCTCATGAACGCTTGTTCATTCGCTCTTAGCGCGCCGGCCCGCCCCTTGCGAGCCGGTTTTCGTCATGGCTGTCGCCTCCGCGAAACTATCTTCCGGTCTGCGGAACTGCATTCGATTGAGCCGGCATCTCGCGGACGAGATTGCGGTAGCCGGCGTCAGGCGGGATATGGAGATAGCGCTTGCCGTCCTTGGTCTCGACCCACGGCTGAACGGTGACGACCTTGCGGTTGGCTGCCTGAGCAAGGGCGCCGGCAACAGTGCCGCCCTCGGCCAGCAGCTCGAGATTCTTCTGAGTCGCATGGACCAGGGTGCGCCGGCCGGCCTTGGCCTCATCGATTGCCTCCTGGGCACCGATCCAGACCGAGTCCACCGACTCCGAGCCGTCATGAAGGGCCACCTGATCCTCGGGCGCATCGGCCAGGAAGAACCAGGTGTCGAAGCGCTTGGGCACGAAGGTCGGCGTGATCCAGTGCGCGAACGGTGTCATGAGTTCAGTCGCGAGTTCGAGATCCTCGGCCTCGACCAGGTCGAGAATGCTCGCCTCGTCCTTGGTGAGCTTGGCGCGCCAGCGATCTTCTATGGGCTTGAGGTCCGCGGCGCCGATCAGGGCCTTCTGGCCGCGTTTGCGCGCTAGCAGGATACCACACTCCTCGAACGCTTCGCGCACGCCGGCGATGCGGAACGCCAGTTCAGAATCAGACAGCGTCGTTGGGC
The DNA here is from genome assembly GCA_001767945.1 of Alphaproteobacteria bacterium RIFCSPHIGHO2_12_FULL_66_14. GTDB lineage: Bacteria > Pseudomonadota > Alphaproteobacteria > Reyranellales > Reyranellaceae > Reyranella. The sequence goes on from MEMN01000140.1 coordinate 14,995, forward strand.
CGCCAGCGCGCGCCCGGAGCTTGGCGTTGCCGTCAGCGTCCTCGAGCTTGCCGCCGGGAAATACCAGGGCGCCGGAGAAGGAATCGATCTGGTGATGGCGCACCACCATGAAGACCTCGAGCGGCGATGATGCATCGCCGCGCCTTGAGGGCCTGAGCAGCAGGACGGTGGTGGCAGGCCGTGGTGGTGCCGTTTCCTTCTTGGGCGTGTCGTTCATTTGTATCCGTTGTCTCCGTGAGGCGTGGAGTTTCCCATACAACCGGCGACAGAGTCATCGACCGAGTGTATTCTCGGGGCGTGCGTTTCGCACTGAAGGAGGACGGCATGTCCATGACGGCAGACAACTCAGCTCCCCAGAGCCTGGCCGACGGCCTCAAGGCGCTGCGGGCCAAATGGGGATGGATCGTCGCCCTCGGCATCGTTTTCCTGATCGCCGGCGTCGTGGCGCTGGGCAGTGTCGTTGCGGCAACCGCCTCGGCCGTGATGATCGTCGGCATCATGATGCTGCTGGGCGGCGTGATGGAAATCATCGCCGCGTTCAGCGTCAAGAGCTGGGGCAAGTTCCTGTTCTGGCTGCTGCTGGGGGCGCTCTACGTCGCCGCCGGCGTCATCGCCATCATGAACCCGTTCGCGGCCGCCACCATCCTCACCCTGATGCTGGGTGTCGCCCTCATGGTCGGCGGAATCCTGCGCATCTTCCTCGCCTTCCACATGAAGAGCGCCGGCGCACCGTGGGGCTGGGTCGCCTTCTCGGGCGTCATCACCCTGGCGCTGGGCGGCATGATCATCGCCCAGTGGCCGGCGTCCAGCTTCTTCGTGCTCGGCATCTTCCTCGGAATCGACCTGATCTTCATCGGTTCCGGCTGGATCACGATGGGTCTGGCACTCAAGAAGCGAGCCTAGCTACTTCCGGGTCGGATCTTCGGCGACCTGCACCAGCAGCTTGCCGAAGTTCCTGCCTTTCAGCAGACCCATGAAGGCCTCGGGCGCGTTCTCGATGCCCTTCACGATGTCCTCGCGATACTTGATCTTGCCGGCCTTCACGGCAGCAGGCACTTCCTTCCAGAAGCCTTCCATCTGGCCGAAGTGATCGGACACGATGAAGCCGGTCACGGTGGCGCGCTTGACCAGCAGCAGGCGCCAGTCGGGGCCGGGGTTCATCTGCATCTCGTTGTACTGCGAGATCAGGCCGCACAGCGGCACGCGCGCGAAGTCGTTGAGCTGTGGAACCACGGCAGCCTGCACGGCGCCGCCAACGTTCTCGAAATAGACGTCGATGCCCTTGGGTGCCGCCGCGCGGATCTCCTTGAAGAGGTTGGCGCCGGCAGCGCGGTAATCGACGCAGGCGTCGAAGCCAAGTTCCTTCACCACATAGTTGCACTTGTCCTTGCCGCCGGCGATGCCGACCGCGCGGCAGCCGTGCAGCCTGGCGAGTTGGCCGACCACCGAACCGACGGCGCCCGACGCCGCCGAGACGACCACGGTCTCGCCCGCCTTGGGCTTGCCAATCTGCATCAGTCCCCACCAGGCGGTCATGCCCGGCATGCCGAGGACGGAGAGCGCCAGCGACAGGGGCGCGGCGCCAGGATCGAGCTTCATGCTCATCGCACCATCGGAGACGGCATAGCTCTGCCAACCGGCATATTCGACGACGAAGTCACCTTCCTTGAACCGGGGGTTCTTCGACTTCACGACCTGGCCAACCGTGCCACCGACCATGGCGTCGCCGAGATTGACGTTGGCGGCATAGCCCTTGGTCTCGGCCATGCGTCCGCGCATGTAGGGATCGAGCGACATCCAGATGGTCTTCGAGAGATATTCACCGTCCTTGGGCTCGGGGATCGGATGATCGACCACCTCGAAATTGGCGTGGGTCGGTTCGCCCTCGGGGCGCGACTTCAGCAATATGCGGCGGTTGGTGTTGGCCATGGGATTCTCCTGTTTGCCGGACGCTAGCACGCGCGCGGCGATGTGCTAAGACGCAGGCGCAATGGCCACCTTCGTTTGTCTTCCCGGCGCCTGGATGGGCGCATGGACATGGAAATTCGTCGTCGAGCGTCTCGTCACTGCCGGACATGACACTCACACGCTCCCTTTCCGCGGGGTCGGCGAACGCGCCGCCGAACTGTCACCCGACATCGACAACGACGTGCTGCTGGCCGACACGATCGGCTATCTCGAGAAGGAAGACCTGCGCGATATCGTGCTGGTCGGCCACAGCTTCGGCAGCCTGATCGCCACCCTCGTCACGGACCGCGTGCCCGGCCGCATAGCGCACCTGGCGATCATCGACGGCGGCATCGCAACGGACGGGCAATCGATCTTCGGCCGCATCCCAGCGGCGATCGCGGCCAAGCGCAAGACGATGGTGAAGGTCGTGAACGGCACCGAAGTGCTGCCCTTCGCACCGGTCGGCAGCCTGATCATCGACGATCCCGAACTTGCTGCCTGGACCCACCGCCAGCTCACGCCGCATCCCGTCGCCTGCTACACCAAGCCGATCCGCCTCTTCCATCCCGCTGGCAACGGCCGGCCGATGACCTACATCGCCTGCACCAAGCCACGTTATCCTGTGTCGGCCGGCACGCACGAGAAGGTTCAGGCGATGTCCCATATCCGCTACAGGCCGATCGAGGCGGGTCACAACTGTATTCTCTCTGCTCCCGACCTCGTCGCACGTGAACTGCTGGAGATCCCGCTGTGAGCGAGCAGATGATGATCCTGGTCGCCGGTCCCTATCGCTCCGGCACCAACGACGACCCCGTCCTGATCCAGCGCAATGTCGACGCCATGGAGGACATGGCACTGGCCGTATTCCGGCGGGGTCACCTGCCAGTGCTGGGCGAATGGTTCGCCCTGCCGCTGCTGAGGCACGCCGGTTCGAAAAAGATCGGCGATGCCGTGTTCGACGAGATCTTTCATCCCATCGCCCGCGAGCTGATCGGCAAGTGCGACGCGGTCCTGCGCATCGGCGGCCCCTCTTCCGGCGCCGACGACATGGTGGTGACGGGCGAACGACTCGGAAAGCGCATTTTTCGCGACCGGTCGGAAATCCCCGAACGCAAGCGCACCTAGGCCAACCCTCACCCGGATCGGCCGCCCCATGGGCCGGTCGGCCGAATGAAGAACACCGGCGCGAATCCTCCGCCCGGCGTTCTGAAGTTCGTCGTCTGTCCCTGGTAGAGCCTCGCGGCAGCCAGCAGCACAGCCCCATCGTAGGTGTACAGGCGAATGTCGGCCTTGCGCGGCTCGCGGGCCGCATCGATCTCGATCATGCGCTTGCCAGGCGCAGCGAACTCCTGCGCGACGTAGTCTCCCGCAACGATCTGCCGCCATACGCTGCGCGTCAGCTTGTCGCCACGGTAGACAGCCTTGGCACCATAGCCAGTTGCCGGCTTGAAGAAATAGGTCTTGCGCGCCTCCCACAGTCCGCCGGCGTTCGCCGGAGACACCCGGACCGTACGCGGGACCAGGGCCGCCGCTTCGGCGAGCCGCGCGTCCAGCCCGAAGCGTTCGAGCCAGGAGCGATCCGAGAACAAGGTAAGGTTGCGCTTGTCGGCGAGAAGCGCGTGATTGCGCGGATTGGGCGTCACCACGACGGCGGCATCCAGATACGCTGACCTCATATCCGCGTGTTCGGGCCGTTCGAGGGAGAAGTCGACGACGCGGTTGTAGACGAGGTCAATGGCCGTTCCACCGGCCCATAGCTGGCCCCCGGCATATCGCAGCGCCGACGCGTCGGCGATCACGGCGTCGACGCCCTGGCGTCGGAAGGCTTCGCGTGCCAACAGGAACTCGGGGTAAAGATATTGTCCTTCCGGATCGTCGTCGACGATAGCGATGCGCCGCAGGATTGCCCCGCCGCGCTGACGCGCCCATTCCGCCTTGAACATGCCAATGAGCGCGGCATCGAAATCGCCAAGCAGTGGCAGTCGGAAGGCCTGCTCCACCTCCGGGCAACAGGCGCGCTGCGCCTTCGCGAGCAGGGCATTGAGAAAAGCGCCCCCCGCATTGGTGTTGACCTCGATCAGCTTCGGACCGGCCGCGCCGAGATGGAAGTCATAGCCCATAAACGCGCCTTGCGGTCCCGGATCGAAGCGGGCGATGTCGGGTGCCCAAGCCAAGGCGGCGTCTTGGTAATCCGGCAGCCGCGCTGCGGTTTCGATCATGCGGACCACGCGGGTCATCTCCTCCAGATCGCGCTCCGCGTGGAAAAGGGGCACGTTGGAAAACAGGTGCTCGCGAGGCTGAATGTAACGAGCCGGGAATTCCGGGTCGCCCACCTCCCGTGCCACGGCGGCATGGAGACGCTCAAGATCGAGTGTGATGCAGAAGCACGAGCCGTTGAGCTGCTCGGCTGTCATGGGCATCAAGGCGTCCATAACTTTGCCGATCAGCCTGCGGCGGCCTGGAACGCGATACCGGCGAGGACGGCGCCAAGGATGGCAAAAGCGAGATACGCCACGAAGACCTGCCGGCGGGCCACTGCCCATACCGCGAGAGCCGCCGGTATCGATGTCACTCCGCCACCGACCAGGAAGGCCATCGCTGCGCCGGGAGACATGCCCTTGTCCATCAGTCCAGCGACCAGGGGCAGCGCAGCGTTGCCATTGAGGTAGCTTGGAATGCCGACGAGAGCGGCACCCAGGATCGACAGGAACCCGCCATCACCGGCAACACTTGCAATCAGGTCACCCGGCACATAGGCGATCATCAGGCTTTCGACCACAAAGGCAAGAACGAGCCATTTACCGAGAAAGAGCGCGTTCTGGCGCACGCTGGTCCAGAAGGCTTCCCGGCGGGCAGGTTCCTGCCAGTAGCGCCAAGCCACCGCCTTGGGATTGCGAATCTTCGAACCGGCGCAGCCGCCATTGCCGATGCCGTCGCGCAGAGGTGGCTCGACCAGGACGCCGGAGCGCTGCATGACCAACACGCCGAAGCCGCCCAGCAAGCCCACGGCAGTGGCGGCGATGGTCTTGGCGATCGCGAACTGAAGGCCGAGTACCCCTGTGGTGATGGCGAACATGGACGGATCCATGAGCGGCGACGCCAACCAGAAGGCCATCACCGGCGCGAGCGGAACTCCCGAAGCAAGAAGGGCCGCAATGATGGGAATGACGCCGCACGAGCAGAACGGCGACAGCGCCCCCATCAAGCTCGCGAAGGCGATCATCGTCGCCGCACGGCCCGAGAAAGCCTTGGCGATCAAGTTTTCCGCGCCGGTCGCCTTGGCATAGGCGGCAAGACCGATCGATATGGCGAAGAAAGGCAGCACCGACCCCACCGCCTTCGCGGTGAACCCCGCCGAGACCACCGCCTGTTGCGGCACGAAGGCGACGAGCACGGCAAAAATTGCAACGACAGTGGCCCACGCCGGGTCCATTCGAAGCGACCGCCAGGTACGAACCTCCGTCAGGATGGTCTGGATCGACATATGCCTACTCCACTAGTTTTATAGATATGTTCCGTCAAAAAAATTCACGCCGCCTCGCTGGCCGCGCCGGAATCGAGGCCTGCGCAACACTCCTCCCTGACATAGTCGAGGATTTCACTCACGGCCCTGTAGTTGGCGGTGCAGACAACTTCACGACTGCGGCGTTCCTGGTCGACCAAGCCCGCCTTGGCCAGGGTGCCGAGGTGATGACCAAGCGTCGTTGCGGGTATACCGAGCACACGCTGAATGGCGCCGATGTTGGCCCCCTCGCGCCCGGCGCGGACGAGCAGCTTGAAAATGCGCAGACGCGTGCGATTGCCCAACGCCGCCAGAGCGTCGGCCGCCTCTTGTTCCCGTTGCCGCCTGCGTCCAACCATGCAATATCCATATCACTAGAAATATAGATGTCAAGTCCGCGGAATCTGGTGCAGGAGCTCATGCAAGGCAAACAACGGCGCTGGCGAAGCGACCCCCTGGTGATCTCCGTCAATGCGCTCGGCATCACCCAGATCACGGCCTGGGGCACGAGCTATTACTGCCTGGGCGTGCTGGCCAAGCCGATCGCGGCCGAGACCGGGTGGGGCATCAGCACGATCTTCCTCGGCTTCAGCGTCGCGCTGGTGACGATGGGGCTGATCTCGACCTGGGTTGGGCGGCTGATCGACCGCATCGGCGCCCGCTCGGTGATGTCGATCGGTACCGTCATCGTCTCCGCCGGGCTGCTCGGCCTGTCGCAGGTTGGCGATGTCGCCTCATATATGGTGGCCTGGCTGGTGATCGGCGTGGGCATGCGCTGCTGCCTCTATGACGCGGCGTTCGCCGCCCTGGTGCAGGCCGTGCCGAGCCGTGGGCGCGCGGCCATCTCCTACCTCACCCTCTACGGCGCCTACGCCTCGACGGTCTTCTGGGTGATCGGCCACTACCTGAACGAGGCCTACGGCTGGCGCGGCACGCTGCTGATCTTCGCCGCCATCAACCTCGCCGTCTGCCTGCCGCTCAACTGGCTCGGCCTCTCGCGCCGCGAGTCGGCGACGGAAGCCGCCACGACAGGGGCTCCCGAGAGGGCGCAGGACGGCCCGGTGCTGGAGGGGCGGCGGCGCAAAATCGGCATCGCCCTATTTGCCCTCATCATGTCGCTCAACGGGTTCGTGTTCGGCGTCGTGTCGCTGCAGCTCGTGCCGCTGCTCGAAGCGGCGGGCCTGGCCGGCGCGGCAGCGGTGTGGGTCGCCTCGCTAAAAGGCCATGGCCAGTTCGGCGGCCGCCTGGTCGAGATCTTCTTCGGAAAGAACCTCAAGGCCATGACCGTGGCGCGCATCGCCATCGGCGTTCTGCCGCCGGCGCTGCTGCTGCTCATGCTGGCGCGCGGCGAGTTCTGGCTGCTCGTCACCTTCACCCTGCTGCTGGGAGCCTCGCAAGGCGTGATCACGATCGTGCGCGGCGCCGTGCCGCTCGCCCTGTTCGGCACCCAGGGTTATGGCGCTGTGCTGGGGCTGATCGCGACGCCGATCCTGCTGGTCAATGCCTTCTCGCCGGCGCTGTTCGCGCTGATCGTCGACCTGGTCGGCTGGCATAATGCGCTGTACGCGCTGCTCGCCAGCTCGATTCTGACCTGGTTCGCCATCGAACTGATGTCGCGCTGGTATGAAGGTGCGCGGACGGGGAAGACCGCACCCTAGAACGTCTCCCTATAGGGCCGGATATCGAGTTCGTGCGTCCAGGCGCTGCGCGGCTGGCGATGGATGTGCCAGTAGTTCTCGACGATTGCCTCGATGCCCAGCAGCCCATCGGGGCCGGCCTTCTCCTTGCGGTCGGGCATGCGCGACAGCAGCCGGTCGCCCTCGATGCCGCCGTCGATGATGACATGTGCGACATGGATGCCCTGCGGACCGAACTCCCGCGCCATCGACTGCACCATGAGACGAAGTCCGCCCTTGGTGGCATTGAAGGCGGCAAAGCGCGGCCGGCCGCGCAACGACCCCGAGGCGCCGGTGAAGATCACGGTGCCGCGGCCGAGCGGTGCCAGCCGGCGCGCCGCCTCGCGCGCGAACAGGAAGCCGGCGAAGCAGCCGACGCGCCAGGAGTCCTCGAAATGCTGCGCTGTCATCTCGCGGAAATCGACCGCCTGGTTGTTGCCCATGTTGAACACCACGAGATCGGCCGGAGATCCCTCGGCATCGTCGGCCATGGCTCGGTCGAACAGGGCGACAACGTCGGCTTCCTTGGTGCCATCGGTCACGACGGCATTTGCCGAGCCACCAGCGGCACGAATGGTCTCGGCGACCTTCTCGATCTTGGCTGACGTGCGTCCGGCGACCAGCACGTGGCAACCCTCTTTTGCAAAGCGGCGGCTGAGGCCGGCGCCCACGCCGCGTTCTGCTCCGACGCCCAGGACCACGGCTGTCGGCTTCTTGGCCATCTCGATACTCCTTGAAACGATTGCCCCTGAAACGACTGCGAAGAGAACTTGCGGTGCGCATGGGCTGTTCGCTACGGTCCCGCCGCATGAAATTAGCTCCATACCCCATGATCGAACTCGATCTTGGCGCCCCCTTCGACCGTCACCGCGCCACCGTGAAGCCCGACTGGATCGACTGGAACGGCCATATGAACGTCGGCTACTACGTGGTGGCCTTCGACCAGGCGACCGACACGCTTTGCAAACAGTTCGGCTGCGGCTTCGAATATACCCGCGACAAGATCGGCATGACGTTCGTGCTGGAGGCCCACGTCACCTACGACCGCGAGGTCAAGGAGGGCGACGAGCTCCGCGTCACCACCCAGATCCTCGATCACGATGCCAAGCGCCTGCACTATATCCACGCCATGTATCACGCCAGCGAAGGCTATCTCGCCGCCACCAACGAGTTGATGCTGATGAACATCGACTATGCGAGCCGCCGTTCCACGCCATGGCCCGACTTCGCCCTGGAGCGCATCGAAAAGATGGCGGCGGCGCATGCCACCTTGCCCAAACCGAAACAGGCCGGCCGACTCATCGGCATCAAGAAGAAGTAGCGTACATGCTCGATTCACTGCCTTATGAACTGCCCGATCTCGTTACCTCAGCACCGCTCGACACCCATCGTTCCACCGTGCTGCCGGAGTGGGTCGACTGGAACGGCCACATGAATGTCGCCTTCTACGTCACCGCCTTCGACCAGGCATCGGGCGCCTTCATGCGCAACATGGGGTTGGGCCGCCGCTACGTCGACAGCAAACTCGGCATGACCTTCGTGCTCGAAACCCATGTCACCTACGATCGCGAGATGAAGGAAGGCGCGCCGATGCGCTTCGCCACCCAGCTTCTCGCGCGCGACGGCAAGAAGGTCCATCTCTTCCACGAGATGTTCCATGCCGAGCAGGGCTACCTGGCGGCGACCAACGAGACCATCGTGATGAACATCGACTATGCCTCGCGCCGCTCCGCGCCCTGGCCGGTGCCGGTGGCCGAACGGCTGGAGAGCCTGTGGGTGATGCACCGGCTGCTGCCCAAACCGGCCAAGGCCGGCAGAGTCATGGGTCTTTCGAAGAAGTAAGGGCCGAAGAAGTGGCGAGCTTCGCGAGCGCCTCGCCACTCAGCCGATACGGCAGCCAGTTGCGGATCCAGCGGAAGCCCAGGCGCTCATAGAAGCCGCGCGCCGGATTCCAGTCGAGCACATTGAGGTCGATGCGCTTAAAGCCTTTGGCGGCGCCCTCGCGGGCGAGTGCCGCCATCAAGGCGCGGGCGACACCGCCGCGGCGCTCCCCCGGCACGACCCAGATATCTTCGATGAAAATACCGCGCGCTGCCGTCCAGACCGAATAATTGAAGGTGTAGAGCGCGAAGCCGACCGGCGTGCCGCCGCGCTCGGCGATCATGGCGGCGAACTTCGGGTCGGCACCGAAACCGTCGCGGGCCAGGGTCTGGGGCGTCGAGGCGACGGCATCGGGCTCGTCTTCATAGGTCGCGAGATCGACCGAGAAGCGATGGAGGAGATCGACGTCGTCGACGGTCGCCGGGCGAACGGAGACTGATGCTGGCTTAGACGGCAAGGTATCCCCCATCGACGGGCAGAACGACCCCCGTCACGTAGCTCGCGGCATCGGAGCAGAGAAAGACCACCGGGCCAACCAGCTCCTCCGGCTGACCGACACGCTTCATCGGCACATGGGAGAGGAATGACTCCAGGCGTTTGGGATCGGCCCGCGTCACTTCGGTCATCGCCGTGGCGATGATGCCGGGCGCGATGGCGTTCACCCGCACCCCGTCGGGCGCCAGTTCGGCCGCCAGGCCGCGCGTGAACTGGGCGATGGCGCCCTTGGAGACCGGGTAGGCGCCGCTGCCGGCTGGCGCCACGAACGAATTGGTCGAAGCGACATTCACGATCGTGCCATGGGTCTGCTTCAATTGTTCGACGAAGGCCATCGTGACATTGAAGGTCCCCTGCACGTTCACCGCCATGGTCCGACTCCAGCGTTCCCTGCCCTCGGCCGCGGTAAAATTGCCGCGCAGAAAAATGCCGGCGTTGTTCACCAGGATGCGGATCGGTCCGACCAGCAGGGCAATATCCTCGGCAAGCCTACCGCAGCCCACTTCATCGGTGACATCAAGGGCGAAGCCACGCGCGTCGCCGCCCGCCTTGACGATCACCTCGGCAGTGTCGTGCGCCGTCTGGCGGTCAACGTCGGTCACGATCACCCTGGCGCCGGCCTGTGCCAGGCCGTGGGCAATGGCCGCGCCGTTGCCGCGCCCGGCGCCGGTGACCAGCGCGATGCGTCCGGCAAGGGGTCCGGTCATCGGGAGCCGCCTTCCAGCGAGCTGCGGGCGGCCGCCAGCGCCTCGCCGATGACGCCGGCGTCGCCGACATGGTTGGCAAGCAGCAGGATCAATCCCGCGTCGAAGGCGCGGCACTGCTCGTCGTTCAGATCCCTATGCGCATCGACGATGGCATTGTAGACCTCGTCGGGCCGACCGAGATTGAGCGTGCGCCGCAGCGCTCCGGAAGCCGCTTCCGCCATTGCCTTCTCCTTCAGCCGTGACCGGTGGAACGCCGCAGCGCGGCCGCCAGTTCCGTCGTATCCGGCCGCCGCCAGCGCGCCGCGACATAGCGATCCGGACGAATCAGATAGGCCGTGCCGGCCCGGCCATCGTAGCGCTGCCGTACCAGCCCGTCGCGATCCCGCAGCGCCGTCCATCCGGCCGGCGCAGGCCCTTCACGCGCCACCATCAGGCCGGCTACGCCGGCCGGCAATTCGGGCAGGTCGGCGGTCCGCGGGGCGAAGGACAACAGCGTGAATCCCGGTCCGACATGGTCGATCAGGAAGCCGCCATCGCCGTTGGCCACCGGCGCGTCGACCATCGCCGAGCCCGGCGCCGGCCCGCGCAACCAGTCGGCGTCGCCGTCCGGCGTGTCCAGCGGCGACCCGGGCTGGACGGTCGGCACCGACAGCCGACCGCTGTTCACCAGGGTCCGGGCAAAGGGAAAGTCCCGCGCCAGCGCCAAGGTGGCGTCACGGAAGGCGCGCGATGCCGGAAACTTCGGTGTGATGAAGTCGGTGCTGCGCGTGGAGTTCAGGATGTTCTCGCGCGCGGCGGCGCGGCGTTCGCTGCAATAGCTGTCGAGCAACGAAACCGGCGAACTGCCGGCGAGTACGCGCGCCAGCTTCCAGGCGAGATTGTCAACGTCGGCCACCGCCGCGTTGCCGCCGCGCGCCCCGAACGGCGAGACGACATGGGCGGCATCGCCGGCGAAGATCACTCGGCCCTCCACGAAGCGTTCCATCATGCGGCAGGTGAAGGTGTAGACGCTGGTCCATTCGTGTTCCCAGGTGGCGTCGGGACCGAACATCTGGCGCAGGCGGCGATCGACGTTCGCCGGCTTCTTCTCCTCCTCGGGATCGGCATCGCGGCCGAGCTGGAAGTCGACGCGCAGCACGTTGTCGGCCTGGCGGTGCAGCAGCACGGAATTGGTCGGGTGAAACGGCGGATAGAACCAGAAGCGCCGCTCCTTCGGCTGTTCGCTGGTGAAGCGGATGTCAGCGATCAGGAACTGGTCGTGGAAGACCTCGCCGGGAAAGGGCAGATCGAGCAGGTGCCGCACCGTGCTGCGCACGCCGTCGCACGCGACCAGCCAGCCGGCCTCGAGCGCATAGCGGCCGTCCGGCGTCTCGACATCGACCGACACCGAGTCCGGGCCCGGCCGCACGCCCACGACCTTGTTGCGGAACCGCAGCTCGATCAGCTTCTCGGCAAGGCAGCGGTCGAAGAGATACTCCTCGACGTAATACTGCTGCAGATTCACGAAGGCAGGAAATTTGTGGCCGGGTTCGGGCGCCAGATCGAAGTGGTAGATCGGCCTGTCGTGGAGATAGACCTCGCCCTGTTCCCAGGTGATGCCCTTGTCGACCATGCGTTGGGCGATGCCGAAGCGGTCCCAGACCTCGAGGCTGTGCTTGGCCTGGCAGATCGACCGACTGCCGTTGCTCACCGAGTCGTCTTCGTCGAGCACGACCGACGCCACGCCCCGCGCCGCCAGTGCCAGGGCAAGCGTCGGGCCGGCGATACCAGCCCCCACGATCACGATCGGCCGGCGCCTGCTCCCGCCGTCGAGTTCGGTTGGCCGCCGATATGGATAGCGGCGGTATACGTACGAGCCCATGGAGCCTGGTTCAGGTGCCCTTTTCCAGCGCCGCCCACATCTCGATGTCGCGCTCGGCCGTCCAGATGCGCGGATGGTCGAGGCCCTTGGCCTCGTCGTAGGCGCGCGACACGTCGAACGGCATGCAGTGCTCGAAGATCACCCAGTTGCCGTAGCGCGGCTGCAGTGCCGCCATCGCCTTGTCATAGGCATTCTTAAGCGAATCTCCGGCGTCCGCACTGGCCGACACGGCCTTGTAGAGGTCGGCCAGGAACCCTTGCGTGCCGGCGATGCCCTCTTCCACGGCGCCCTCGCCGATCAGCGCATCGCCGCGCCCCGGCACCAGCGCCTCGGCCTTGAGATCGCGCAGCTTCTGCAGCGTCTCGGGCCAGTCCTTGTAGTGTGCATCTCCGCAATAGGGCGTGGCGCCGTATTCGACGAGGTCGCCGCTGAACAGCGTGCGTTCCTCGGGCAACCAGACGATCGTGTCGCCCTTGGTGTGGCCACGCCCGGCATGGATGATGTCGACCTGCAGCTTGCCCAGCCACAGGGTCATGCGGTCGTTGAAGGTGATGGTGGGCCAAGTGAGGCCCGGAATGGTCTCGGCCGCCTGGAACAGCCGCGGGAAGCGCTGGAGCTCGGATTTGTAGTCCTGCGCGCCGCGCTCGACGATCATCTCGCGCGTCGCTTCGCTGCAGATGATGTGCTCGGGATTGTAGCCGCTGGCGCCGAGCACGCGGACCGCATGATAGTGTGACAGCACCACATACTTGATCGGCTTGTCGGTGACGGTGCGGATGCGCTCGATTACCTGTTCGGCCATTTTTGGCGTCGCCTGAGCATCGATCACCATCACCGCGTCGTCGCCGACCACGATTCCGGTGTTGGGATCGCCCTCGGCCGTGAACGCATAGGCGTGCTCGGACAGGCGGCTGAAGGTGATCTTCTTGTCCACCATGTCCGCCTGCGAGGCGAAGGCCCTGGCCATTGATGCAACTCCCTTGCGCTGTCGACGTTCGCGACGAACCTATGCAGCGCGCGCGGCCCAAGTCAAAGCGCGACGTGCCGGACTATTCACAGGCGGCCCGCAGGCGCCGGACTGTCAGTCGGCGCCGTATTTGTGATAGCGCGCCCGATCGCCGGAACGGACTGCGACCTCGAAGGCGTCGTTGTCGCGCTCCATGCGCAGCCTCACGGTCGTGCCGGCAGGGCCGCTCTCCCACAGCTTGCGATAGAAGTCGGCGACATCGTCCAGCACCTCGTCGTTCAGCGCATGCAGGATGTCACCGCGCTGCAGGCCGGCGCGATCGGCCGGGCCGGCATCGGAAATGCCGCCGATCACGAGCTGCCCCATGTGCTCGACCGTGTAGACCCCGAGCCAGGGCCGGGGCGGCGTCGACAGCCGGCCGTTGGCCACCAGCTCGGAAAAGATCGGCTTCAGCCGGTTGATCGGCACGTACATGTTGCCGGGAAAGGCCGGTGCGCCCGGTCCCAGCGCCTCCTGGACCAGCAGCGAGCCGACGCCCAGCAGCGTGCCGTCGGCGTCGACCAGCGCTGAACCGCCCCACAGCGGATACGCAGGGACGGTGAAGATCGCGTTGTCGAGCAGATATTCCCAATAGCCCGCGAACTCGCGGCGACTGGCGACCTTGACCTTGAGCGTCGCCTTCTCGCCGCCCAAGCCGGCAACGACGGCCTCGCTGCGCAGCGACAGCGTGTCCGAATCGCCGAACCGCATTGGCTTGACGGCCAGCGGCATTTCGGTGCGCACCAGGCCGAAACCGCTTTCGTAGTCGTAGCCCACGATGTGGGCGGGCCACTCGGTGCCGTCGATGTCGGTGATGGTGACGGTGTCGGCTTCCATGATCAGGTAGCCGATGGTGACGATCAGGCCTTCGTCGTCGATCACAATGCCGTGGCCCTCGCGCTCGGAGCCCAGGGTCTGGGCCGAACGGCGGCTCTCCGGGATGGTCGTCTTGAGTCCGACCACGGCCGGCAGTACTTCGGCAATGGCCGGCGGCAAGCCGGACGACCGGCCGGGTATCCGGGCCTCGACGCCTTCCTGGCCGGTTGGCCAGTGGCCCGTACCGTTTGCGGAACCGTTCAACCCTCGGGCCATTCGTACACCCCTACTTTGACAATGGGCCGTTTACAGTGGGCGCGTCCACAGTCTGGAAGATAGGCGTCCGCCGCGCCGATTGCTATATGACGGTGCATGGCGCCCCCCGCCGACCCGTTCGAAATCACCGACGATCCCGCCCCGGCCCAGCCCGAGCCGGCGCGGCGCGCCGTTGCGTCCACAGCCCATCTCGACGGGCTGAACGAGGAACAACGCGTGGCCGTGACCCACCAGGGCGGGCCTTTGCTGGTGCTGGCCGGTGCCGGCACCGGCAAGACCCGGGTCCTCACCTCGCGCATCGCCCATCTTCTGATCACCGGCCGGGCGCGGACCTCGCAGATCCTGGCGGTCACCTTTACCAACAAGGCGGCGCGCGAGATGCTCGACCGCGTGGCCTCGCTGATCGGTGGCGCGGCCGACGGCATGTGGCTCGGCACCTTCCATGCGATCGGCGTGCGCGTGCTGCGCCGACACGCCGAGTTGGTGGGTCTCAAGAGCAATTTCACCATCCTCGACACCGACGACCAGACGCGGCTGATCAAGCAGCTGCTGCAGGCCGAGGGCATCGACGACAAGAAATGGCCGGCACGCGTGCTGAGCGGCATCATCCAGCGCTGGAAGGACCGTGCACTCACGCCCGACAAGGTCTCGGGCGACGAGGCCGGTGAATTTGCCGGCGGCAAGGCCGCCGAGATCTACCGCCAGTACCAGGAGCGCCTCGCCGAAGTGAATGCCGTCGATTTCGGCGACCTCGTCATGCATTGCGTGACCCTGTGGCAGAAGCACCCCGACGTGCTTGCGCAGTATCACCGCCGCTTCCGCCACATCCTGGTCGACGAATACCAGGATACCAACGTGGCGCAGTATCTGTGGCTGCGGCTGCTGGCGCAGGGCACCGAGGATGTCTGCTGCGTCGGCGACGACGACCAGTCGATCTACGGCTGGCGCGGCGCCGAAGTCGGCAACATCCTGCGCTTCGAGAAGGATTTCCCCGGCGCCACCATCGTTCGCCTGGAGCGCAACTACCGCTCGACACCGCACATCCTGGCCGCCGCCTCGCACCTCATCTCCCACAACGAGGGTCGCCTCGGAAAAACGCTGTGGACGGAGATGAAGGAAGGCGAACGCATCGCGGTGCGCGGCGTCTGGGACGGCGACGAGGAGGCCCGCGGCATCGGAGAGGAGATCGAGGCGCTGCAGCGCGACAAGCAGAAGCTCGCCCAGATCGCCATCCTGGTGCGCGCTGGCTTCCAGACTCGCGAGTTCGAGGAACGCTTCATCACCATGGGCCTGCCCTATCGGGTGATCGGCGGCCCGCGCTTCTACGAGCGCCAGGAGATCCGCGACGCCCTGGCCTACTGCCGCGTCACGGTGCAGCACGATGACGACCTCGCCTTCGAGCGCATCTACAACACCCCGCGCCGCGGTCTGGGCGAATCGGCGCTGCGCACGCTGCGGCAGATCCAGCGCAGCCAGAAGATCTCGCTGTTCGAGGCGACGCGTCGTGCGCTCGAGACCGACGAGCTGAAGGCCCGGCCGCGCAAGTCGCTCGGCGACCTGATCCGCAACTTCGAGCGCTGGCGCGCCATGCTCGACGGCATGAGCCACGTCGAGGTGGTCGAGACCCTGCTCGACGAATCGGGCTACACCGACATGCTGCGGCTCGACCGCTCGGTCGAAGCCGAGGGCCGGCTGGAGAACCTGAAGGAACTCACCAACGCCCTGCAGGAATTCGACTCGCTGCCGGCCTTCCTCGAGCACGTAGCGCTGCTGACCGACATGGCCGACCGCAGCGACACCGACATGGTGAGCCTCATGACCTTGCACGCCGCCAAGGGGCTGGAGTTCGACACCGTGTTCCTGCCGGGCTGGGAGGAAGGCCTGTTCCCCAACCAGCGCGCGCTCGACGACAAGGGGCTGGCCGGACTCGAGGAAGAACGGCGCCTGGCCTATGTCGGCCTGACGCGTGCGCGCAAGCGGGCCTATGTCTCCTTCGCCGCCAACCGGCGTATCTTCAACCAGTGGCAGGCCGCGATCCCGTCGCGCTTCCTGCGCGAGCTGCCGACCGGCCACCTAGCCGAAAGCAGCGACGCTGGCCTCTACGCCACCTATTCGGCCGGCCATCACGGCGGCCTGCGCGACCAGGCGAGCGGCTTCGACTACGAGAGCCTCGGCACCGGCGGCGCACGACGCACGCGCTGGCGCGACGAGACCCTGGACGACCGCCGCGCCGTCGAGGGCGACAAGCCCGACCTCGGCGTCGGCCAGCGCGTGTTCCACCAGAAGTTCGGCTACGGCCGCATCGTCGCGGTCGACGGCAACAAGCTCGACATCGATTTCGAGAAGGCCGGCCCCAAGAAGGTGCTCGACAGCTTCATCGAGGCCGCGTGAGCGGCTGGAAGGCCTGGACCGTCGTTGCGGCTGCCGATCGCGTCGCGCGAGAACAGACCCTCGAGCACCTGGCGGAGAGGGGCTTCGTCGTCACCAGCCATGAGGTCTCGCGCGACGGACCCTGGCGGATCGAAATCTACGGCGACGGCGACCGGTCCCCGGTTCGGGGGGCGATCGACGCCGGTTGGCACTGGGAGGATCTTCCGGACAAGGATTGGGTGGCGGAGAACCAGCGCTCGTTCCGGCCTTTCGCGGTCGGACCCTTCTGGGTCTATCCCTCGCACGTGGCCGACGGCCGGCCGACCGGCCTGCTGCCCCTGCGCATCGATGCCGGCCTCGCCTTCGGCACCGGCACCCACGCCACCACGCGCGGCTGCCTGGAACTGCTGGCGACGCTCGATCCGTCGGAAACCGCCAATGCGGTCGATGTCGGCTGCGGCAGCGGCATCCTCGCCATTGCCATGGCCAAGCTGTGGCGACGCCCGGTGCTGGGCGGCGACAACGACGCCGAGGCGGCGGCGGTGGCGGAAGAGAACGCCGGCCTGAACGGCGTCGGCACACTCTGCCGCTTCGTCGTCGCTTCAGGCCTCCAGGCGCCCGAGATCGCCGCGCGCGCACCGTACGATCTCATCGTCGCCAACATCCTCGCCGGCCCGCTGGTCGATCTCGCCCCGTCGTTCGCACAGGCGGTGCGACCGGGCGGCCGCGTGTTGCTGAGCGGGCTGCTGGTGGAACAGGCGGCGCTGATACTTTCGACCTACGCCCGGTGCGGGCTGATCTTCGAACACCGCCTCGATCTCGAGACCGGCGGCGCCTGGTGGCGCAGCCTGCTGCTGCGCCGGGAGTTCTTAGAATAGCAGCTCTCCGCACGCCGGAGAGCTGGAGTGTGTCACACCCCAGTGTCACACCAAGTTGAGACAAATGTTGTGACACAGGTTGAGCGCCCACCTGTGACTTTGCAGGAATCTGACCCTGCGGCCCCACCCCTGACAAGCGTGGGGGCGGCCGCAGCAGACCGTCGAAACTCAGTCCTCGGACGCGTTGTTCGCGCCTCGGTCCACCCCACCTGCCGGACGGTCTCCGACGGGGGCAGCCTTTGCTTGCTACGCACGGCACAGTACATCGGTAAAGGCCGCGGGACCTCCCCTCATCCTCCAGGGATACATACCGGCGGCGGCGCCGGGCGGGGCATGGCCAAAGAAAAGGCCGACGCGGATCAAGCGTCAGCCTGACAGAATTCAGGGCAGATTCCTGCTGAATCTGCAACCTTGATCCGTTCACATCTGCGTGAGCGGATGCTGGCAGTGCTAGCACCCGATCGCCGCCGAAAGCCGCAACGAAAAAGGGCCGGCTTTCGCCGGCCCTTTGTACGCTTACGCTTACGCTACGCTAAAGACGCTTACGCGGCGCGGTGCAGGTTCTGGTTGGCCGCAACAACGTTGCCGGTGACGGCATCGATCTGCGGCGCGAGGCCTTCGGCGGCCTCGCGGACGGCGAACGGAATGTCGCCACGGGCGAGCCCGAGGTCGGCCAGTTCGCGGTCGGTCATGCGCAGCAGCTGCGACTCGGCTGCGCGCAACTTGAGGTCCGCCTTGAGCCCCGCCACGAGGCGGCCGTACTGGCGGCCCAGCCACAACAGGGCATCGCCCAGGGCGTTGGCCATGAGTTCGGCGCGGGCATAGCGCGCGCGCAATTCGATCATCTGGCGGTCGGCGAGGGAAAAGCCGGCCTTCACGGTTTCTTTCCTCCCTGCCGGCGCAGTTTCGCTGGTCAGACTTTCAAACATCTGAATCGGCTGGGTCATCATGGTACTCTCCTCTAATGGTGCGACGCGATACGCGATGCTGCATCGCACTAAGCAAATATAGAGCCTTGAGTTACAACGATAAGTCTGGGAGTGGAACTCCTGCCATGCGTTTGACGCATGAGGCACAATATTTTAGCATTTCGCATTAGCGAAAGAACAAATATTGCTCAGTTTGCCTCCACAGGACGCCCCGCGTAGGGTCCGGCGCACCATGAGTTCAGCCCCCGACGACGTTCTTCAGCTCCTGCGCCGGCGCGGCCGTGACCCAGACCCGTCCGCCCTCGATGCCCTGATGCGTGGCGTGGCCGCCGCCCCAGAAGGACTGGCCGGCCCGGAGTGGGTCGAACTGATCGTCCCCGATTCCGATACCGAATTGACCAAGGCGTTGACCGCCTGGCGGGCAGAACTCGCCGGCGCCGACAACGGGCTCGGCACGGTACCCGCCCCGGCAGAGCGCCTGACGCTTCTGCGCATGGAACTGGCGCGACGCGGCGTCGACGGCTTCGTGGTGCCGCGCGCCGACGA
>MEMN01000140.1:33979-37798 GCA_001767945.1 Alphaproteobacteria bacterium RIFCSPHIGHO2_12_FULL_66_14
ACCGCGCCGCGATCTTCATCGATGGCCGCTATACGCTGGCGGTCCGTACCCAGATCGACACCGCCGCCTTCGTGCCTCACCAGATCCCGGAAGACTCACCCGAGGCCTGGATCGCGGAGAACCTGCCCAAGGGAGCCAAACTGGGGTTCGATCCCTGGCTGCAAACCGTCGACGGCCACGACCGCTTCGCCCGCGCCTGCCAGCGTGCCGGAGGGTCATTCGTCCCGCTCGAGTCCAATCCCATCGACGCCGTGTGGCGCGACCGGCCACCGGCGCCGCTGGCCCCGGTGCTGCCGCATCCCGTCGAGTTCGCCGGCGAAACCAGCGAGGCCAAGCGCACGCGCATCGCCGAAATCGTCGCCGCCAAGGGAGCCGACGTGGCGCTGATCACCGCGCCCGACTCCATCGCCTGGTTGCTGAACGTCCGCGGCGGCGACGTGCCGCGCACCCCGTTCGCCCTGGGCTTCGCGCTGCTGCACGCCGATGGTCACATCGATCTCTACATGGACCGCCGCAAGGTGCCCGACCGCACGCTGGCCTGGCTCGGCAATACCGTCACGCTGGCGCCGCCCGAAGAGCTGGGCAGCGCCCTCGACACGCTGGGCAAGATGGCCAGGCGCATCCTGGTTGAAACCTCGACAGCGCCGCACTGGGCGGCGACGCGGCTGCAACAGGCCGGCGCCGCTCTCGTGCGCGAGGCCGATCCGGTCGCGCTGCCCAAGGCCTGCAAGAACGCCGTGGAACTCACGGGTATCCGCGCCGCGCACCATCGCGACGGCGCCGCTGTCAGCCGCTTCCTGGGCTGGCTGGCGCGCGAATCGAAAGGCGGCAAGTTACGCGAGATCGAGGCCTCCGATCGGCTGCAGGCACTGCGTCAGCAGACCGGCCAACTGCGCGACCTCAGCTTCGACACCATTTCCGGCGCCGGCGCCAATGGCGCGATCGTGCACTACCACGCCTCCGAGGCGACCGAGCGGGTATTGCAGCCGGGCAGCCTCTATCTGGTCGACTCCGGCGGGCAATATCGCGATGGCACCACCGACATCACCCGCACGGTGGCGATCGGTACGCCGTCACCCGAGATGCGGGATCGCTTCACGCGGGTGCTCAAGGGCCATATCGCGCTGGCCATGGCGCGCTTTCCCGCCGGCACCACCGGCTCGCAGCTCGACGCGCTGGCGCGCTACCACCTGTGGCAGGCCGGCCTCGACTACGACCACGGCACCGGCCACGGCGTCGGCGCCTATCTCTCGGTCCACGAGGGACCGCACCGGATTTCCAAGATGGCCAACAACGTGGCCCTGCTGCCCGGCATGATCGTCAGCAACGAGCCGGGCTACTACAAGGCCAACGCCTACGGCATCCGCATCGAGAACCTGGTGGCGGTGCGCGAGGCCGCGATCGACGGCGCCGACCGGCGCTACTACGAGTTCGAGACGTTGACCCTGGCGCCGATCGACCTCGCCTGCATCGAGCCCGGCCTGCTGACCGACCCCGAGCGGGCATGGCTGAATGCCTATCACCGGCGCGTGCGCGAGGCGGTGGGGCCCGAGGTCGACGAGGCGACGCGCGCGTGGCTCGCCGAGGCGACCCGCGCCATCTAGGCTCTAATCCGGCAAAACAGTCCGGCCAAGCACGACGTCTTCATAGACATGGAGCGACGGTAGTCCGCCCGTGTGCATGAAGAGCACCTTGGCGTTGGGCTTGAAGTGGCCCTGGCGCGCGAGGCCGATGAGGCCCGCCATGATCTTTCCGGTATAGACCGGGTCGAGCAGGATGCCCTCGGTCCGCGCCAGCATCTGAACGGCTTCCACCATCTTCGCGTTGGGCACGGAGTATTTCGGCTGCCAGAAGCCGCCGAAGCTCTTGACCGCCTCGCGCGGGATCTTGCCGATGCCGAGCAGGTCGGCCACGGCCTGTGCTTCCTTGAGGACCAGCGGCTCCTGGTCGGCGGGATCACGGCTGACGCCAATACCGATCAGCGGGATCCTGATGTGGTTGCCGAAGAAGCCCGCCACCATGCCGCCATGGGTGCCTGAGCTGCCCGAACCGACCACGACGGCATCGAGCGCCAACCCCATGTCAAACCATTGCTGCTGCATTTCCTGCACGCAGGCGACATAGCCCAACCCGCCGATGGCGTTCGAACCGCCGCCCGGGATGATGTAGCCCTTGCGACCGAGCGAGGCGACTTCCTGCGCAACCCTGGACATGGCAGCCCCCATATCCGAACCGCCGGGCACCACGGTGATGGCCTCGACGCCCATCAATTCGAACATGAAGTTGTTGCCGCCGGCTTCCTTGCTGTAGCTCCCGGGGACGCGCTCCTCGATCACGAAGCGGCATTTCAGCCCTTCCTTGACCGCGGCCGAGAGGGTGATGCGGCAATGATTGGACTGCGGCGCACCGCAGGTGATCAGCGTATCCGCCCCCTGCGCCAGCGCATCCGCAGCGAGGAATTCGAGCTTGCGGGTCTTGTTGCCGCCGGGAAAGAGGCCCAGCAGATCGTCGCGCTTGATCCAGATCTCCGGCCCGACTCCGCCCGGACAACTCGCCGCCAGTGCCTTGGTAAAGTGCGGAAGCAGCTCTATCGGCGTGGGGGCATGAGTGTAGCTACGACGCGGGAAACGGGCCAGATCCATTACAATCAACTCCAACTTTCCATGATGATGCCGCAAGCGCCTCGCTGAGGCTACTTGCTTAGCTTGACCCACTCTTCCTCGGTCATGGTCTGCACGCCGAGTTCGGCCGCCTTGCGCGCCTTGGAACCGGCGTTCTCGCCGACCACAACGAGGCTGGTCTTCTTCGACACCGAGTCCGTCACCTTGGCACCCAGTTCCTCGGCCCGCGCCTTGGCGGCGTCGCGGGTCATGGTCGAGAGCTCCCCGGTGAAGACCACGACCTTGTCCTTGAGGACGGCGTCGGACGCGATCACGCGGCGTTTCACCGCCTCAACGGTGAGTTGCTTGCGCAGGTCCCTGATGATCTCGACGTTGTGGCCCTCGCTGAAGAAGACGGCGATCGCATCGGCGGTGGTCACGCCAATCTGTTCGACATTGCAAAGCCGGCCGTAGCTCTCGCCCACCTCGGCCACTGCCTTTTCCTTCTTCACGTCGCCGGGCGTCTTCTTGCGCTCCTTGGCGGCCTTCAGCATTTCGGCCAGCCAGTCGTCCACATCGGCGTATTCCTGGGCCATGATCCTGGCGGTGGCCTCGCCGATCAGCGGAATGCCGAGCGCGTTGATGAAACGGTCGAGCGAGATCGTCTTTCGGTCCTCGATGGCCTTGATGAGGTTATTGACTGACAGGTCGCCCCAACCCTCGCGCTCCCTGATCAGGTCCTTCTTGCTCGGTAGCCGGAAGATATCGCCGGGAATCTTGAGCAGCCCGTCGTTGAAGAAATTCTCGATGTGCGTGCCTCCCAGCCCCTCGATGTCGAAGCAATTGCGCGACACGAAATAGCGCAACCGCTCGACCTGCTGGAACGGGCATTCGAGCCCGCCCGAGCAGCGCCGCACCACGCCGCCCTCCTCGCTCTTGATCGGCGTCTTGAGCGGACACGGGCAGTGAGTCGGAAAATGGAACTTCTTCGCGTTCTTCGGCCGCTCTTCGGGCACGTATCCCAGCACCTGCGGAATGACATCGCCAGCGCGCTGCACGATCACCATGTCGCCTTCGCGCACGTCGAGCCGCTCGATCTCGTCGGCGTTGTGGAGCGTGGCGCGTGCGACCACGACGCCGCCAACATTGATCGGCTCGAGATCGGCCACCGGCGTCAGCGCGCCGGTGCGGCCGACCTGGATAAAGATGCCTTTCAGCC
>MEMN01000141.1:0-156 GCA_001767945.1 Alphaproteobacteria bacterium RIFCSPHIGHO2_12_FULL_66_14
ACTTCGTTCCGTACTGGACGAAGAGATCCCTGGCTGGGCCTTCGAGCAGCCGGACGATGGCCGTCTGCGCTTCCCCATGGGCCAGCGCGCGCTCCCAGGCGCCCAGACCCGCTGCCTCGAAGTCGACTGTTGGTGGCAGATCCCTGGCTGCTTCCG
>MEMN01000141.1:182-888 GCA_001767945.1 Alphaproteobacteria bacterium RIFCSPHIGHO2_12_FULL_66_14
AAATATTTCGAGGTCTTGAGGCCTCCGTCTGGGCTTCCGGAGTTCCGGTAGAGATAGACCCGGCTGACGTTCGTGGATTCACCGATGATCTTCAGTACCGCAGGCATCGAGCGCTCGAGGTCGAAGGTCCGCAACAATTCCGTGGCACTGCCCACCATGGCGCGAAGGATGGCATCGCGCCGGCGCAACTCGGCGGAAGCGGCTTCCAGATCGCTCGCCAAGGCGGTCCGGGCGATCTGAAGTCGCGTAGTGTCGACCATCCAGCGGTTGATGGTGAGCCCAACTGCCATGAGAAGACCGACGAATGCCGCCAACAGGATTGCCAGGATCGGCGACGTGGCGCCCTCCCGCACAAGCGTGGCGGCGAGGAGCGGGGCGAAGGTAGGGATGATGAAGCCAACAAAGGCGGGAACGTGGGCCGCGTGCGCAACGGTCGCTGCGGCCGCCACACCGGCGAGCAGGTAGAAAACGAAGACATGGTACTCGAAGTCGGGGGTGAGGAGCAGGACCGAGGCGGCAAGGCCCCAGAGGCACCCGGTCGCCGCAGCGCCGAGCACGAAGCGTCGGCCCCAGCGGCCGGCCTCATGCCCACGACCGGACAGACTCAGGTACCGTCGGCGATCGAGGACGCGAATGGCCACGACCAGATACACGAGGGCAAGCCATGGGACGATGGCCAAGGTCGGATAGACAGGCCATAGGACTG
>MEMN01000141.1:902-18518 GCA_001767945.1 Alphaproteobacteria bacterium RIFCSPHIGHO2_12_FULL_66_14
GCGATCGCAAGGTTGATCAGCAGGAATGCCGGTGCGCGATAGAGCAGGTCGATCTGTGCTGCACGCACCGCATCGGCCGTCCCGTCGTCCGTACCGGGATGGTGATCCGCACGTGTCGCTGGATCGGCCATGGCCATAAAGAACTCCATCCGTACGATCCAATACAATCGATGGTTTTTCCGCCGATGTCTTCTAAAACCCGTTGGCGGTGCAGGTGATGCGTTCCGCACCACAATTTGGCTATTCGGCCTGCCGGCGGGCGCATTCACCTCCAGTTCGTAGCCATACGAGGATTCCGGCAATGAAATGTCAATTGCCGTGGTTCGGCCGGCGCGTCTGATGGAGATTGAAGGCGTCCAGGGCGACTTGATCAGCTGGCTCGGCAACCGGAAATTCGGCTCCTTCCAGGACCGGCGGTCCGGCGCGGCGACCTACTAGGTTCCGGACATCCTGACCTCGGGCTACGGCGACGTCGTCGCGACCATGCCGGTTGCCGAGAAGGTCGAGGGGCAATTGGCCGGCAACGTCATGCCGCTGCGAAGCAATGGGTTGAACCTGCTTACCGGAGAGCCGTTCAGCGCGCAGGGTCGGCCGACGCACGCGCCAGCTACACCGATCGGACGCTCAACGGCTTCGCGGCGAGCGTCACCGAAATACCGTCTCAGCCCGAATTACGAAATCTTCCTCAGGAAGCCACGTCGCACGCTACCGAAGGCAGAACGCTGCCGATCGTCGCGACCACGTGCTTCAAGGAGAGGGACTTGGTGCGGCCCGTTACTGGATTAAATCGGGCGAGCGGCTTAGATTCCACTCCCAAGCGACTGCACCATCGCCAACCACCTGGTAACGCAAATGCTCCGACTCGCAGGAAAGACTCTCGCTTTCGGACTGGTCGGCATGGTCGTCGCGCCGGTGGTCATGTTTTTCATCGTTCTGATTGCAGCCCATCTACTCGACCCCCGATGCGGGACGCCGGGCGACTCAGGCGGCTGCGAGATGGGGGCGGCGTCGATTGCCATCTTCTCGATGCTTCCCGGTCTCGCCGTCGGCGTCGCGTTCGCCCTCATTCAGGGTTACAGGAACCGCGCCAAATGACCGGAGGCGCGTTCGACAAGCTCCGGACGCGCATCCAGGGTCTGCGCGCCAAGACGATCGACAACGGCTGCACCGAAGGCGAGGCGTTGGCGGCGGCGGGCAAGGTCGCCGAGTTGCTCGACCGCCACGACCTTTCGCTGACCGACGTCGAGATTCGTGAGGCAATCTGCGAGCGACGCGAGTATGAGACGCTCCGCAAGAAACGTATCCCGCTCGACGATTGCATCGGCGCGATCGCGGAGTTCTGCGATTGCCGGGTCTGGCGCGAGAAGAACCAGGCAGGCGAGGGGAGGTACGTCTTCTTCGGTCTGCGCTCGGATATCGAAGTGGCGCACTACCTGACCGAGCTGATCGACACCGCGGTGCGGTCGGAGCTCGGCCGCTACAAGACCGGCTCGGACTACCGGCGGTTCCGCCACCAGGAGCGGCACCTGGCGAATGCATCCTTCGCGCTGGGCATGGTCGCGTCCATCGCGGACAAGCTCATGGCGATGAAGGTGAGGCGGGACGAGGTGAACAACGGCACCGGGCGCGGCCTCGTTGTCCTCAAGACCGCGGTCGTCGATACCGAACTCGAGAAACTCGATTTGAAGCTCAGGACGGTGTGCCGTGCCGGCCGGATGGTGTCACCGATGGCCTACGAGGCCGGCGGAGAAGCGGGCGGGTCGCTCGCGATCAATCCTGCTATTCGGGAGAACTGACGGCCCGGCGGTACGCTCGGCGCGAGACGTCGACGCGCTGAAGGAAAAAGCCAACGAGAATGCAGACGCCGATCGGCCGGCTACTGCTGGCTGACTTGTGATTGCTTCGTCGTGTCGAAGGTTGGCGGCGGAAGCGAAGTCGTCGTCGTCGTATTTGCCGGTGCTGCAACGACGGGGGATGTTGAGACCGGTGCGGGCGCCGGTGGTGCGGGCGGCGTGAACGTCGGCGTCGGCACCGCGGTCGGCGGTGGCGCAAGGGTGTTGACGAGCAGCGTGAGGACTTGCGGGCTCGGTGCATTGGGCCCTGCCAGGATCTGTCCGAGCAATTGGTTGAGCGTCTGAGCGCTGCCGGCCAGCGGGCTGGCGGGCGCCGGAGTGCCGGCCGCCAGAACGGGCGCGGGCGCCCCTGCCGGACCGGCCGGTGCCGTCGCCAGGATGGGCGCCGCCCCTTGCGGCGGCCCCGCACCTTGAAGCGGACCTACCCCCTGAAGTGGAGTGGCCCCCTGAAGTGGAGTGGCCCCCTGAAGCGGACCGGCGTTCTGAAGGGGGCCGGCGCCCTGTTGAGGACCGGCGGCGGCGAGTTGCGGACCCGCTCCCGGTTGGGAGGCCGCTGCCGTCTGCGGGCCGGCAACCGCCTGAGGCGCAGCAGTCGCGACCGCGACCTTCAATTGCGCCTGCTGGGTGGCGGGAACGGCGGCGAGCGCCGCAGCCGGCGCCATCGCCGAATTGGAGCGGCTCAATCCCGAGTTCGCGAAGGCGACGCCGATGGCGGCGATCGACGGCCGGCCGCCGCCGCCGGGAGGGCCGGCACCGGGACCGCCGCCGCCCTGCTGGCCGCCTCCGGCACTCTGAAAGGAGTTGTTGCTGTTTCCGAGGCTGCCGGGCGGGATCGTCGCCGGCGGCGCGGGCGGCGCGCCCACGGGCGCCACGATCCGCGAGCCGGGCTGCGTCGTCGTTCGCGTCACGCCCTGGCTGGTCACCGTCATCGAGCCGCCGAATAGAAAATTGGCGGTGGTCGCGCCGGTTGCGGTCACCGCGAAGGTTGCGATGCCGCCGCGAATGCCCATGGTCGCCGACGGCGTCTTGATCTTGATTTCGGAGTTCTTGCTGATCGCGCCGCCGACCAGACGAAAGACGCCGCGCGACGCGTTCAAGGCGAGTTCGCCGGTCCTGCGTTGCGGATCGTAGACGAACTTGTCGATCGTCAGCACGCTATTCGGCCCGACGGTGAGCGACGTTCCGTCCAGGAAGACGATGTGTGCCTTGTCGTTCGCACCGGTGCTGACCCGCTCGTTGGGCTGCATGTCGTTGCCGACATGAAGAATGCGCTCGACGCCTTCCGGTGGCAGGCCCTTTGGCTGGCCGTCGATGACCGACGCCACGCCGACGCGCGCCCACGACGGTGGCGCCGATAGCAGGCCGATAACCATGACTGCAAGGATTCGGAAGCCGAAACTTCCCATGACGTCCTCTCGATCGGCGGAACCGGGTCCGCCGCCCATATCAGATGCCGAAAGCCACGTGGCTTGACGCCGGCATCGACCTGTTCGAACCGCGTTGCCTGAAGCTCAGGGGCGCTTGGCCTCCTTCAGGAAATCCGCCGCGCGCGCCTTGAGGGCTGCGGAGGCGCGCTTGGAGGAAGCCACTTCTTCCAGATACGTCCGTGCCGCCTCGAAGGAACCGAGACGAAAATAGAGAACACCGAGCTCAAGCTTCACCTCGGGTTGATCGCCGTCGATGAGCAAAAGGCGATCGAGCGCCGAGATTGCTCCTTCGAGATCTCCGGTCTTGATGGCGATCTCGGCGAAGGCGATGAGCGTGGCGGGGTCCGCGGGCTTGCGAAGCGTCTCCTGAAAAGCGGCGTCGTAGGCAGCGCGCATCTCGTCGGTCGGAGCCGCTGCCGCCGGCTGCGCCTGCACGGGCTGAGACTGGGCGTCGGCATTTCCCCCGACAAATGGGGATACAACTGTAAGTAGTGACAAGACGAACCACGGAAACTTTGCTGTCACGACAACCTCGCTTGGCTGTCTGAAGCCTGTGCCGAGCGACGAGTTAAGTGTCGATCCAATAAAGGACAACGGTACTCGCGAATCCAGGAAAAGTACATCAAACCGAAGCTTATTTTATCGAGTCAAATGGGTTTCGTGCGCCCTGCGGAAGGGTGGATCGTGAGAGGCCGGCGCGATGTCCGCGGGCCTCTTGCGACATGTTCTCAATGCGAAGCATTATCTCGACGAGAGACGTGCCGATATGTGACGGCACTGGTCAATTTATTGAAGGTGGAAAGGACTATCCCATAGGTTGTATGGAAGGGACATTAGTTGCATGCTTGAGGCTGCGTAGGCACTGCAAACAGCAAACAGATGGCGCCGCGAAAGGAATCGCCGCTGAACACGATGTTGCATTGTCTCGCGAGGAACGGCGGAGGCGCCGCCGAAGTTCACATCGAGTGCACATCGAGTGTAGCGCCCGATCGTCGGATGTCGGGTCGTCACTGCAAATTCTTCTTAGTGCGAAGCGCTCTCTTTCATCGGCGAAAGTGCTTCTCGTCGTGCTCGACACCCGTCGGCATGTCCGACCAGTCCCGAGTGGTGCGCATCAAGACGTGGCGGAAGAGGCGCCTGTCGGAACGGATCCAAGCGAGGTCGTCGAATGTGCTGGCGGCGAGGGTCCGGATTCCGGCACCGCTTCGAGGGTGAATCCGATATTGGTGCCGTACCGGGAACAAACGGCTGGTCCGGCCAGCGGTCCGATTCGTCCGAGAGGTGCCGGTAGGTCCGTCGCGTAGCGCACGGCGCTGCGCAAGCGGCCGCCAGCGTCTTGTTCCGCCATGCTGGCCGACATTTCCCTGGCGGGTCTGTTCAGGGGCCAAAGGATGTCCAGCGTCAGTTTGCGTCGCAAGTCCGCAGCCTGTAGACGGGCGCTGCCACGGGAACGAAGCGGCGTGACGGGCGCTGCAGCCCAGTGCCGGAGGGGCCTCGATGAACAAGCAGCTGGCGTGTGCCTCCCTTTTCGCGGCGTGCGGGTTGGCGCTGGCGTCCTGCACCCTGGAGAAACCCGAGACCAGCGTGGCTCCCAACTATCAGGCACCCGCGCCGGCGATCGTCGCTCCCGCCAACATAAGGGCTGTCTGCTACAGCGCCGCCGATCTCGATACTTATCGCGTCCGCAACGTTCAGCAGCAGCTGGCCGTCGGCGTCCTCTCGTGCAAAGCGGCGGACGGCTCCCGCCGGCTCACCCAGCAGTACGTGGCCTTCCTCGATAAATTCAACCCGGAGCTGGCGACGAATGCCGTCGAATTGAGAAGCCTGGTCGCCCGCAAGCGACTGAATGTCGACGTCCTGGTTACCGAGATCGCCAATCGGACAGCGAGTCGGCCCAGCCATGATGCCGCCTTCTGCTCGCGCCACGAACGCGCCTTCGCCTGGGCGCTGACGCCGGAGGTCACTTCCCTGGCGCAGGTGCCATCGCCCTACGACTTCGGGCCCGAGATGAAGGTCTTTCCCTGTCCGCGGAGCTGAGGCCGGCACGATGACCGCAAAACCACCCGATGCCGCAAAATTCATTTCCGCCCTGCTGGCCGCCGTGCACGAACTCACGGGCCGCCGGCCGCCGCCGACCTGGACGCACGTCGACAAGGTCCAGCGCAGGCTGGCGACCGGGAATACGGACGCGGTCGATGCCGCCATCCGCATCGCGGTTGCCAGGGGCTGGCTGCGGTCGGACGGCGATCCGGCCTCGTCGGTCACTCTCACCGTCGAAGGCCTCAAAGTGCTGGTGCCCCTCCACCGCCCTCGCTGATATCGCTATGATCGCGCCGCGACTTCGCCCGCCATGGCAGAGGCCGGTGTGATGAAAGTAATGGGGAGTAGGGAAATGACGTGCACGAATTTCGGACTCGCTTTCGTTCTTGCCGCCGGCTTCGGCATCGCGGCTGTCCAGGCCCAGCAGGGCAACACCATCTCCGTCAATGTGACCGGGCTCCGCAACAACAACGGCGACGTGCGCTGCGGCCTCTACAATTCCGCCGCGACTTTCCCCAAGAGCGGCCAGGAGTTCAAGGGCGTGGTGGCGCCGATCTCCGGCCAGCAGGCGACCTGCGTATTCGGCAACGTGGCGCCGGGCGTCTATGCCGTGGCGCTGTTTCACGCCGAGAAAGGCGAGACGAAGATGAGGACCGGCTTCTTCGGCCAGCCCGAGGAGGGCTACGGCTTCTCGCGCAACGCCAAGGGCAGCATGGGACCGCCGGCTTTCAACGCCGCCGCCTACACCTACTCGGGCGGCGCCACCAACTGGCCGGTGACGATTACCTATCCCTAGGTTGCCTGCTCCGTTGCCGCAGCGCGCACCAGGTCGGCGCACTTCTCGCCGATCATGATCGAGGGCGCGTTGGTGTTGCCGGCCACGATGGACGGCATGATCGACGCGTCGGCGACGCGCAGCGCGCCGATGCCGTGGACGCGAAGCTGCGGGTCGACCACCGCGTCGGCCTCACGCCCCATGCGGCAGGTGCCGACCGGATGCAGGTTCGAGACACCGCGGGCGCGGATGTCGGCTTTCAGGTCGGCCTCGGCGGTGACCGCGGGCCCCGGCATGATCTCCTCGACGATGAAGGGTTTTAGCGCCGGCTGCTTCGCGATCTCGCGGCAGATGCGCATGCCCTCGATCAGCGCCTGGAAATCGTAGGCGCTCTTCAGGAAATTGAATCGGATCTCGGGTGCCGCCAGCGGATCCGGCGATTTCAGCCGCACCGTGCCGCGGCCGTCGGGCCTGAGATGCACAGGGCTCAAGCCAAAGGCCGAGAAAGGCTGCGGGATGACGCCGTGGCGGTTCCGGTCCTTCACCGCCCAGGCGAACATGTTGATCTGCAGGTCCGGCCGCTCCAGCCGCCTGTCGCTCCGGATCAGTGCGCCCACGAACAGTCCCATGCTGGCGAGCGGCCCTGTGCTGCCCAGCGCGTACTGCGCCGCCGCCATCAGCCGGCGCGGGAAGCTGATCGCGAGATCGTTCATCGTCACCGGCTGCGAGCAGCGATAGCCGACATAGGTGTTGAAATGGTCGTGCAGATGGCTGCCGACACCCGGCATGTCGCGCACCACCGGAATGCCGTGCTGCTGCAGATGGGCGCCCGGCCCGAGGCCGGAGAGCATAAGCAGTTGTGGCGAGCCGTAGACGCCGCCCGAGACGATCACTTCGCGCTTTGCCCGCGCCGAGGCGAGACCCGTCGGCGTGCGGTACTCGACGCCGACCGCGGTCCCATTCTTGATCAGCACCCGCGTCGCATGCGCCCGGGTGGCGATGGTGAGATTCTTGCGCTGTTTGGCACTGCCGAGATAGGCCCGTGCGCTCGACCAGCGCCGTGCCTTGTTGATGGTGGTCTGGTAGTAGCCCACGCCTTCCTGGGTCGCGCCGTTGAAGTCGGGATTGGCCGGGATGCCGGCCTGCACCGCGGCGTCGTGCATCGCCTTGGCCAGGGTCGGCTGCCAGCGATGGTCGCTCACCTTCAGCGGCCCGCCGGTGCCGTGAAAGTCGTCGGCGCCTCGCGCATTGTCCTCGGCGCGCTTGAAGTAGGGCAGCACCGACTCGTAGTCCCAGCCCTCGCAGCCACGCTGCCGCCATTCGTCGTAGTCGGCGGCATTGCCGCGCATATAGACCATGCCGTTGATCGAGCTGGTGCCGCCCAGCACCTTGCCGCGCGGCTGATACATCACGCGGTCGTTGAGCTCGGGCTCCGGTTCCGAATCGAACATCCAGTTCACCTTCGGATTGTTGAAGGTCTTGTGGTAGCCAAGCGGGATGTGGATCCAGGGATAGGCGTCGCTGGGACCGGCCTCGAGCAGCAGCACGGAGAAGCGACCGTCCTCGCTCAGGCGGCCGGCGACGGCGCAGCCGGCCGAGCCCGCGCCGGTCACGATGAAATCGTACGTAGCCTCACCTTGCATTCCGCCCTCGCTGTTTTTCCGAGCGTAGAGCGATTCGACGGGCCGTGCTAGAAATCGCCGATGAAAACCAGGCTCCTCGGCCGCACCGGCGTCTCCGTCTCCGAACTCTGCTTCGGCACCATGTCGTTCGGCGGCGATGCCGATGAAGCGACGTCGGCCGTTATGTACAAGGCCGTCCGCGACGCCGGCATCAACTTCTTCGACTGCGCCGACGAGTACAACAAGGGCAAGTCCGAGGAGATCCTCGGCCGCCTGGCGAAAGGCCATCGCGACGATCTCGTGCTGACCACCAAGTGCTTCAGCCCGCACAGCAACGACATCAATGCGCGCGGCAGTTCGCGCCGCCATGTGGTGCGTGCGGTGGAGCGGAGCCTCCGGCACCTGCAGACCGACCGCATCGACGTGCTGTTCCTGCACAAGTTCGACAGCCTGACGCCGATCGAGGAGATGATGCGCGGGCTGGAAGACGTAGTGCGCGCGGGCAAGGTGCTCTATCCCGCCGTCAGCAACTGGTCGGCGTGGCAGACCCAGCGCGCGGTCGACCTCCAGGAGCGCCACAACTGGGCGCGGCTGCAGGTCATCCAGCCGATGTACAATCTGGTGAAGCGCCAGGCTGAGGTCGAAATCCTGCCGATGGCCAAGGCCAACGGCATCGGCGTCATTCCCTACAGCCCCGGCGCCGCGGGGCTTCTGTCGGGCAAGTATCTGGGGCAGGCTACCGGTCGCCTGAAGACCAACAAGATGTACGAGGCGCGCTACGGCGAGGCTTGGACCTTCGACGTCGCGGAGAAGTTCGTGGCCTTCTGCCTGCAGAAGGGCCTGCATCCCGTCAGCGCCGCCATCGCCTGGGTTGGTGCCCATCCCGCCGTCACCGCGCCCATCATCGGCGCCCGCAACCTCGATCAGCTCAAGGACTCGCTCGCTTCCGTGAAGATCGACATGACCCCCGAATTGCGCGCCGAGCTCGCCGAGCTTTCTCCCACCCCGCCGCCCGCTACCGACCGGCTGGAGGAGCAGAAGGCCGCGAAGAGCTAGCCTCGATCGCAGACGTCGACCCATTCGGCGTCCACGAGCGATGCCAGGCGTGTCGGGCTGATGCGCAGCGCCGAGTTGACCGAACCGGCGGCCGGCACGACCTCGTCGAATTCTTTCAGCGAGACATCGCAATAGACCGGAAGCGGCGTCGCCAACCCGAACGGACAGACACCGCCCACCGGATGGCCGGTCAAGGCCACCACCTCGTCGGCGCCCAGCATGCGCGGCTTGCCGCCCAGCACATCCTTGATCTTCCGGTTGTTCAGCCGTGCATCGCCCGACGTCACGATCAGCAGGGTACGATCCTTGATCCGGAGCGACAGTGTCTTGGCGATCTGCGCCGGCGCGACGCCATGCCCCTTGGCGGCCATCTCGACCGTGGCGGTGCTGGCTGCGAGTTCGACGACGCTGATGTCGGGGGCATGTGCCGCCAGAAATGCGCGCACGGCTTCTACGGTCATGTGGGCTCTACGCTCATGTCACGGCAACCTTGAACAGGAGGGCAGGGCAACCTAGCGTCGCGCCGCGCCGCCTGGAAGGCGTGAGGGAGCGACAGGTCAGATGAGCGAGCAGTGGATCGAGACGGCGTACACGGTTTCGACCTGGATCCTGCCGGCGATCCTTGCGATCACCCTCCACGAGGCGGCACACGGAGTCGTGGCCTACCGCTGCGGGGATCCGACGGCCTGGCAGCTCGGCCGCGTCACCCTCAATCCCCTGAAGCACATCGATCCCTTCGGCACGATCCTGCTGCCAGGCCTGCTCCTGTTGCTGCGGGTGCCTTTTGTCTTCGGCTACGCCCGGCCCGTCCCGGTGGATTTCCAGGCGCTGCGCAATCCTCGCCGCGACATGATCTGGGTCGCCGTTGCCGGACCCGCCACCAACATTCTGATGGCCGTGGCGGCGGGCTTCCTGGCCCATCTCGTCGTCTTCCTGCCGGCGGTCGTGGGGCAATGGAGCCTGCTCAACCTCGAGAACGCGATCGCCATCAACGTCGTGCTCGCCGTCTTCAATATGATCCCCCTGCCGCCGCTGGACGGCGGTCGCGTTGC
Source organism: Alphaproteobacteria bacterium RIFCSPHIGHO2_12_FULL_66_14 (assembly GCA_001767945.1). Classification (GTDB taxonomy): domain Bacteria; phylum Pseudomonadota; class Alphaproteobacteria; order Reyranellales; family Reyranellaceae; genus Reyranella. The sequence goes on from MEMN01000141.1 coordinate 10,728, forward strand.
CGTCGGGCTGCTGCCGGATGTCCTGGCGGCGCCTCTGGCGCGGCTCGAGCCCTATGGCATGGCCATCCTCCTCGGCCTGCTGTTCATCCTGCCGATGGTCGGTGACCAGCTCGGCATGAACCTGGACATCGTGGGATGGCTCCTTACGCGTCCCGTCGGGCTCGGGATCGATTTCATTCTCCGGATTACCGGCAACGCATGAGCATCTCATGCGTCCTCTCCGACCGCGCGGCGGGGGAGAGGAAGTCCGAAGATGATGAGTGAAGGCGACAGCCGCTACGCGGGTGGCGGGTGGCTGGGTCGATTTGTCGACACGACGCATTCCGCTAACGTGGCAATACCACACCCCGCCGGAGCCTGAAAATCTTCAATCTCTACCTCGCCCTTGGCGCCATGACGGTGCAGCAGACCTTCGCGACGCTCGGGCGCTCGACGGTGCCGCTGATCGCCGCCGCCATCGTCATCGACCTCGCCGTCGATCCGGCGCTGGTCGGCGTCTATCTCGCCATCGGGTCGGTCGCGGGTTTCATAACCACGATGGGCTGCGGCGGCTTCATCCTGCGCTATGGTGCGCTCCGCATGACGCAGGTCGGCATGCTGGGCCTCGGCGCGGGTCTCGCCGTCACCACCGCGGGCTGGCTGCCGCTGTTCGCCCTGGGCGCGTTCGTGGGTGGTCTCGGCCAGGCGCTGTCGACGCCGTCGAGCTCGCACCTGCTCGGCCGGCTCTCGCCCCGGAACCTCGCGCCGCTGATGTTCTCGATCAAGCAGACCGGCGTGCCGGCCGGGCTGATGCTGGCGGGCGTCGTGGCGCCGGCACTGGTCGTGGCCGGCGGCTGGCGGCTGGCGCTCCTGGTCATCGCCGGCCTCTGCCTGCTTACGGTCGTAGCGCTGCAGCCGTTGCGGGCGCGCTTCGACACCGACCGCAATCCCGCCCAGCCACTGTCGCCGGCCGATATCCGCGCCAACGTTGCGGGTGTCCTGCGCGATCCGGCGCTGCGCACCATGTGCGTGGCCATGTTCAGCTTCGTCGGCCTGCAGTCGCTCTTCACCGGTTTCTTCGTGCTCTATCTCGTGCGCGGCCTCGGCTACGATCTCGAGCGTGCCGGGTTGGTGTTCGCCATCGCCGTCGCCGTCGCGGTGCCGGCTCGCATCGGCTGGGGCTGGCTCGCCTCGCGCCTGGTGCGGCCTGCGACACTGCTGGCGTTGCTGGGCGTCGGTATGGCCGGCGCCGCGGTTCTGACGGCGCTGATCGATCCCGCCTGGCCGACCTGGGCCGCCACCACCATCGCCACCTCGCTCAGCGTGACCGCGGTGAGCTGGCACGGCGTGCTGCTGGCCGAAGTGGCGCGGCTGTCGCCGCCGGGCCGAATCGGCGCCACGACCGGCGCGGTGCTGGCCTTTGGCGACGCGGGCTCGCTGGTCCTGCCGCTGCTGTTCAGCGCGGCGCTGTCGCTCACCGGCGGCTACTCGAGTGGGTTCCTGATCGGGGCGGCGCTGGCGTTGGGTGTCGGGGTGCGGGGCCTGTGGCGGCGGGCCAATCGCGGGGCGTGATGCGCGTGGCGTAGCGATCACCCCGGCATTGTGCTATTGATTATCATCTGCGGATTGCGTCAGTGGCGGCCCTTGCTTTGATCAATCTCTCTGATTTTTTCGCCCTGGGCGTCGATCCCTCGCTGGCATTGCCGGCGAAGTACAACTACGCGCTGGTCCTTCTGTCGTATCTGGTCGCAGCACTCGGCGGCTATGCCTTCCTCCAGTTCGCCACCCGGATTGCCGAACTGCGCGACCTCGGCCTGCGTTACGGCTGGCTTGCCATCGGCGCCATCGCGATGGGCGGCGGCATCTGGGCGATGCATTTCATCGGCATGCTTGCCCACGTCCTGCCGATTCCGGTTTCCTACGATCCGTGGATCACGGCGGTGTCGATCGTGCCGGCCATATTGGCGGCAGGCGTCGCCCTGCACGTCGTCGCCCGGCCGGTGGTGAGCACCAACCGCCTGCTGATCGGCGGCACGCTGATGGGGGTGGGCATCGGCGCCATGCACTACACGGGCATGTTCGCCCTGGAGCTCAACGCCCTCGTTCGCTACGACCCGACCCTGTTCGGTGCTTCCCTCGTCGTCGCCGTGGGGCTGGCCATCCTGGCACTTCAGGCTTGGCACTGGCTCAGCAAGACGCCGGTGACCCGGTTCAGCCGGGTTCAGGAGGTGGTGGGTGCGCTGATCCTTGGCCTCGCCGTCACGGCGATGCATTACACGGCGATGGCATCGACTTATTGCTTTGCCAGTGCCGGTCAAGGTCGCAGCTCGCCGGCGCTCGATCACTCCGTCTTCGCCGCCGTCATCGCCCTGATTGCGTCCTTGGTCCTGCTGATGGCCATCGTTGCCGTGATCTTCGACCGGCGCGTCGCGCTGGAGGCAAGCATGCGCCACGAGGTCATGGACAGCCACAGGCGGACGAGCGAACAGCTTTTCCAGTCGCAGAAGATGGAGGCGGTCGGCCAGCTTACGGGCGGTGTGGCGCACGATTTCAACAATATCCTGACGATCGTGCTCGCGAACGCCGATGCCTTGCTCGACAACGACCGCATGCCGCCCGAGGTCACCAAGCGCGCGCAGCGGATCTGGGACGCCGGACAAAAGGCCGCCGAATTGACGCGTCAGCTGCTGGCTTTCTCCCGCCAGCAGGTCCTCAAGCCGGAAAAATCCGACCTGAACGACATCGTGTCGACGACGGGACGTTTGTTGCTGCGCACGCTGGGCGAGCACATCATCGTGCAGACCGTCGCTGCTCCCAACCTGTGGACGACCAACGTCGACCGTACCCAGGTGGAAACCTCGCTGATCAATCTTTGCCTCAATGCACGCGACGCCATGCCCATGGGCGGCCGCTTGGTGATCGAGACGAAGAACGTCCCGCTCGACCGGGCCTACGTTGCGCGACAGGAGGACGAGGATCTGGTGCCGGGCGACTACGCGATGCTGTCTGTCACCGATACCGGTTCCGGCATATCGCCCGAAAATCTGAGGCGGGTCTTCGAGCCGTTCTTTACCACCAAGGAGGTCGGCAAAGGCACCGGCCTCGGCCTCAGCATGGTCTACGGCTTCATCAGGCAGTCGAACGGCCATATCGCAGTCAGCAGCGAAATCAGCCGCGGGACATCGGTGAAGATGTATTTCCCGCGCAGCGAGCCGGCAGCAGCAGCGGCGGCGCCATCGCGCGCGAGACTTCTGCCGCGCGGCAATGAGCGCATTCTGGTCGTGGAAGACGAAGAAGCGGTTCGCGCCGTCATCGGCGAGCAGCTGCAAAGCCTCGGCTACGACGTGGAGCAGGCCGGCAACGCCGAACAGGCGCTCGAACGGCTCAGGGCCGGCCGGTTCGACCTTCTTCTCACCGATGTCGTCATGCCCGGCCGGCTCAACGGCAAGGGACTGTCTGACGAAGTGGCGCGCCTGTGGCCCGATACGCGCATCGTGTTCATGTCGGGCTATCCGGAGAACGAGCTCACGTGCGACGGCCCGCCCGATGGCGGCGTGATGCTCCTGGCAAAGCCGCACCTCAAGGCCGACCTCGCCCGGATCGTTCGCGGCGCGCTCGGCAACGGGGACGGGCCGGGCTTCGGTCGGCGCGCGGCGGCAAGTGAGGCGTAGGGGTGGTTGAACCTGTGAGGGAGTGAGTCATGAAGACCGCGAACGTGCGCGATCTGATGCAGCTTTTCGTCGACGATCTGACTGACTATGCGATCGTTATTCTCGACATCAACGGCGACATCCTTACCTGGAATGCCGGCGCACGCGCGCTCCTGGGCTACACCGCGGAGGAGATCGTCGGCCGGCGGCTTTCCGATCTCTATACGAAATCGGACGCCATAACCGGCAAGTCCAGCGCGTCGCTCAAGGATGCCTTGCAGTGGGGCCGACATGAGACGACGGCTCGTCTTGCCCGCAAGGATGGAACCATGGTCGAGGCTCAGATCGTTCTTCGGCCTCTCTCCGACTCGTGGACGAGACTCCTCGGCTTCGGCCTGCTCGCCTACGACCTCGACCGGTCGAAGCGCATCGCCGCGGAGAGAACGGAACTGGCATCTTCGAAGGTGGTACCCATTCGCTCGAAAATCCTGGTCGTCGACGACAACACCGGCGTCCTCGAAGAGGCGGTGGAACAGCTGACCAGCCTCGGTTACCGGGTCGCCTCGGCGTCGAACGGCGCCGAGGCGCTCGAGGTGCTGGAAAGCGAAGACGACGTCGACCTGCTGTTCACCGACGTGGTCATGCCGGGAAGCTTGGGCGGTCGCGCCCTGGCCGAAAGGGCAAGGCAGATGCGTCCCGGCCTAAAAGTGCTCTTCGCCTCGGGATATTTCGAGGGCGCGCTCGTGGGCAAGGGCGACCTCGAGACCGACGTCAGGTTCCTCACCAAACCCTACATCAAGCGCGAACTCGCCAAGAAGATCGAAGAGGCGCTGAAGTCGGCCTCTTGAACCACGTCCGATGATGAACTCAGGCGTTCTTCGTTCCAGTTCCCGGTGTTGGCGCTCCTGGCTTTGCCGTTCTTCTAGCGGAATGGCGTAGCAGCTTTGCTCGAGTGCGTAGACGCGCACTTGAACACCAGTGCGCCACCCCATAGCCTCGCCAACAATCGAGTGGGAGGACATCCATGCCGACAATCGACGTCCAGGTTCACTGCTATGAGCGCAACCACCCCGGCCGCCCGTGGCACGCCGTGCTCGCCGGGCCGCCGGAAGTGACGGCGGCCGACATGATCAAGGCCATGGACGAGGTCGGCGTCGACGGCGCGCTGCTGGTCTCAGTCTATACGATGTACCGCTGGGACGCGAGCTACGCGGTGGCGGTGCAGAAGGCGCATCCCGGCCGCTTCGGCGTGATCAAGCCGGTCAACGCCAACGACCCCAAGGTCGAGGACACGATCGCGGAGTGGGCGGCGATGGACGGCACGGTGGCCATCCGTATCATGATGACGCCGGAGGTCTCGACCGATGCCGCCGACCCCGGCATCAACCGGGTCCTGGCCGCTGCGGCCAGGCACGACCTGCCGGTCAACCTGCTGGCGCGCGGCCGCCTGGAGCAGGTGGGCCAGCTCGCCAAACGAAATCCCGACACCACCCTGGTGATCGATCACCTCGGGCTGGAACAGCCCTTCGTGCCGCCGGCGCCCAAGCAGCCGTGGATCGAACTGCCCAAGCTGCTGGCGCTGGCGCCGCATCCCAACATCATGGTCAAGATCAGCGGCGCCTGCACGCTCAGCCACGAGAAGTATCCCTTCCGCGACATCTGGGATCCGCTGGAAAGCATCTTCGAGGCCTTCGGCCTCGGCCGCTGCATGTGGGGCACCGACTGGACGCGTGCGGTCAACCTGCTCACCTACAAGGAGGGCGTCGAGTCGTTCCGCGTCACCGACCGCCTGTCGGACAGCGAGCGTGCGGTGCTGATGGGCGGGTCCCTGCAGAAGATCTATGGTTGGTCCCCGAAGAAGGCGTAGCCAGTATTGTCCAAAGCCAGATGGAGGAAGCAATGCCGTCCGTCACCGCCAGGAAGAAGTCCCCGCAGACCGCGTCCGGCCAGAAAGTCGCCCATGCCCGCGCCAGCAAACCCGTGCTGGTCAAGGGGCGGCGCGACTTCTTCAAGTATCGCGACCTCGGCGTCGCCGATGCCAGCGCCGGCACGCTCCGCGCCCAGGTGATGAGTTCGAGCCAGGGCATGAGCCGGCCGACCGGCTGGCACTATCACGAGTGCGACGGCCAGTTCATCTACATGATCAAGGGCTGGGTCGATCTGGAGTTCGAGGACGGCAAGACCCTCCGCGTGGAGGAGGGCGACTCGCTCTTCATCCCGGGCTACCTGCGGCACAACGAGATCCGCACCTCGGAGGCGATGGAGATCCTGGAAGTCTCGTCCCCCGGCGTGATGGGCACCACGCCCTGCGAGCCGCCGGCCGGCTTCAAAGCCTGAGGCAGGCCCTTGACAGGAAACCGTCCGTTTCCTATGTTTCCTGTCGAGGGGGCATGCGAGACATGCTGTCTTCGTTTTCCGCGCCGCACCCAGTGTCGGAACGAATAAGGCGATTCAAATTTTGCCCGCGTCGGCCGCGCACGCGGCGTCCCTGGGCGTCGGCCTAAAGGTCACGAGGAACAAGGGCTTAAAGGCCGTTCTGTGGGACTCTCGACCTCCACGAGTCGTGGAGGTCGGCAACGAACGAGGGGAGCGACCAGGACCATGAAAATCGGCGCAGTGATGTTCTTCACGGCGGACTCCATGCAACCCGCGCCGCTCGGGCGGGCGCTGGAGGAGCGCGGCTTCGAGTCGCTGTGGGTGCCGGAGCACACGCACATTCCCTCGTCGCGCAAATCGGCCTATCCGGCGGGCGGCGGCCTGATCCGGCCATACTACGAGATCATGGATCCGTTCCTGGCGCTCAACACCGCCGCCGCGGTGACGACCAAGCTCAAGGTCGGCACCGGCATCGCGCTGGTGATCCAGCGCGACCCGATCGTCACGGCCAAGATGGTCTCGACCATCGACCAACTCTCGGGCGGCCGCTTCCTGTTCGGCGTCGGCAACGGCTGGAACCAGGACGAGATCGAGAACCACGGCACCGTCTTCAAGACGCGCCACAAGCTGGCGCGCGAGCGCATCGAGGCGATGAAGACGATCTGGACCCAAGAGGAGCCGGAGTATCACGGCGAGTTCGTGAACTTCGACAAGATGAAGCAATGGCCGAAGCCCCGGCAGACGCCGCATCCGCCGATCATCGTCGGCGGCGGCTTTCCGCATGCCGCGCGCCGCGCCATCCGCTACGGCGACGGCTGGATTCCCCGCGACGACTGGCTCGAGCGGGACGGCATGGGCATCGTCGATCAGTTCCGCGCCATGGCGAAGGAAGCGGGGCGCGATCCCACCACGCTGCCCATCAGCGTCTTCCGCGTGCCCGACAACATCGAGCGCCTGCGGCTTTGCGAGAAGATCGGCATCGACCGAGTCGTCTTCTCCCTGCCGGCCGAGAAAGAGGACAAGATCCTCCCCATCCTCGACCGCTGGGCCGAGCTGAAGAAACAGCTCGGCGACTGAGCAGGTAGCCTAGTCGGCGGCCTTCGCCACCGGCTCGAGCACGTCCAGCACCTTGGGCGGCGACATGGGCAGGCTGTAGAAGCGGAGGCCGAGCGCGTTGTGCAGCGCGTTGGCGACCGCCGCCATCACCGGGACCAGCGGCACCTCGCCGACGCCGCGCACGCCCTGCGGATGCTTCGGATTGGGGATCTCGATCATGACGGCATCGAGCATCGGCAGGTCCGAGGTGACGGGCATGCGATAGTCGAGGAAGCCCGCGTTATCGAGCCGGCCGTTCTTGTCGTAGATGTACTCCTCCGAGAGCGCCCAGCCGATGCCCTGGGCGACGCCGCCCTGCATCTGGCCCTCAACGTAGTCGGGATGGATCGCCCGGCCGACGTCCTGGAAGGCGGTGTAGCGCGTGACCCAGACGCGGCCGGTGTCGCGGTCGACCTCGACGTCGCAGATGTGCGTGCTGAAGCCACCCTCGGCGCCGGTGGTGTTGGTCGAGGCGCCGGCGCCGATCGGCCCGCCGGTCTCGGTCGCCCGGGCGGCGAGCTGGGCCAACGACAGCGGATCGAACTTGCCGGCATTGTCGCCGGCGGGCTTGGCCTCGCCGTTGTCCCAGGTGACGGCCTCGGGATCGATCTTCCAGATCTTGGCGGCGCGGCGTTTGAGGTCCGTGATGACCTTCTCTGCCGCGTCGGTGACCACCATCGCCGAGGCGAAG
>MEMN01000142.1:0-2739 GCA_001767945.1 Alphaproteobacteria bacterium RIFCSPHIGHO2_12_FULL_66_14
TAGAGCGAGACGTCCACCGGCACCATGTCCACGCCGGCCGTGGGCGCAATCGGCGCGGGGGCGGACGCGGCCGCCGCGAGTGCACCGTCAACCGTAACGGTCGTCGTGGTGGTCTCGGAGGCGGTGATGGCCGCCTGCGGCGCCGCAGCGGGAAACAATGCGCCGATATCAAGGTTGAGGAATGAGACCGGCGTCGTCATCGGGGGCAGGAAGAAACGCGCCACCGGGATTGCCCAGAGCAGGTAGACAATGCCTGCGCCGAACTGGCGCGAGACCGTGCGGCGCACCATCAGCACGACCACAATCAGCATCGAGACCGCGAGCAGGGTCTCGAGCGCGTGCGAAAAATCTCCAGTCAGGACTGCGTGGATCATTTCTTCAGCTCCCCCAGGAGTTTCTCGAGTGCGGCAATGTCTTCGCGGGTCAGGCCGCGGCTGTCGGCGAGGTGGGCCACCAGAGGGGCGGCTCGGCCGGAGAAGACGCGGTCGATGAACTGCGTCGCCGCTTCGGCCTTGTATTCGTCTTCCTGGATCTGCGGGAAATAGAGGTAGCGCCGGCCATCCTCTTCAGTGCGCAGCGCGCCTTTCTCCACCAGCCGGGCGAGGAAGGTCTTCACCGTGCGCACGTTCCAGTCGCGCCCGTCGCCGAGGGCGTCATGCACATCGCTGGCCGCAAGGCCGGGACGGGCCCACAGCACCTCCATGACTTCTAGTTCTGAAGCGGAAATCTGCATCATGCTCCACCTGACGTATGACTACATGCGTGGTCATATTATTGACTACAGCCGTGGTCAACAGGGGGAACATGAAAAGAAGGTAAGCCGGCCTTCCGCAGCGCAGGGGCCCGGGCGCCCTTCATTTCCGCGAACCGGTCCTGTAGGGTTAACGCGTGTAGCGTATCACGGCCTAGTCTGGCCCCGGGAGTTTGAAGCATGAGACCTGGCATCCTCGCGGCTCTGGTTCTTGCGATCCTCCCGGCAGGGTGCGAATCGGCCGGCGTCTACGCGCCCGTCCTCGGCACCGTCCTCACCGATCCCTCCGCGCCGCTGACCACCGCTGAAATCGACGCAGGCCTGCGCGAAGCGCTGACCGTGGGCACCACGAATGTCGCCAGCCAACTGGGCAGGGAGAACGGCTATTTCGGGGATCCGCGCATCCGCATCCCGCTGCCGAAGACCTATCGCGAGGTCCAGCGCAACCTCGCCGTGATCGGCGCCAGCGGCCCGCTCGATGATGTCGAGCTGCGTCTCAACCGGGCGGCCGAAGCCTCGGTTCCCGAAGCGCGCGCCCTGATCCTCGGCGCCGTGCGCAACATGACCATCGGGGATGCCCTCGGCATCCTGCGCGGCGGCGACACGGCCGCCACCGATTTCCTCCGCGCGCGGACGGAGACCCAGCTGACCGCTGCCTTCACCCCGCACGTGCGCACTGCGCTGGCCGAGTCCGGCGCCTTCCGGTCGATGGAAAACTACCTGACGGGAATCGGCCTCGGCGGCACCACATCGAGCGTGCAGGCGGACTTGACGTCGCATGCGGTAAAGCTCGGGCTTGACGGCATCTTCCTCTATGTGGCGGAAGAGGAGAAGAAAATCCGGGAGAATCCAGTGGCGCGTACAACCGATCTGCTCCGTAAGGTCTTTGGAGCCGCCGGCTGATGCGCCGTTTCCGTGAACACTTGAAGTCTGGCGGCGAAATGGCCGGCATCGAGTTCGGCGACCCGATCAAGCCTTATGCTGCGGTCTGGCTGCATGCCACCGGCTTCAACGCGATGACCTATCAGTCGATGCTGGCGCCGCTTGGCCTGCGCGCCCGCGTGGCGGCGCTCGACCTGCGCGGCCATGGCCGTTCGACCCTGCCGGCCAAGGGATCGCTCGCGTCCTGGAACAAGTACCGCGACGACGTGATCGCTTTCCTCGACGAGGAAGCGCCGCATGGCGTTGTGCTCGGCGGCCATTCCATGGGCGGCTGCGTGGCGCTGCTGGTCGCCGGCAAGCGGCCGGATCTCGTGAAGGGCCTCGTCCTCGCCGATCCGGTCATCCTGTCGCGCAAGACCTATTTCTGGAACCATGTCTTCCCGCCGGTCAACTGGCTGACCTCGCGCAACAACATGGCGGCCCGTGCGAAGAAGCGGCGCGCCGAATTCAACTCCTTCATCGAAGCGCTCGACAGTTATTCCAGCAAGCCGGCCTTCAAGTCCTGGCGCGAACCTTTCCTCGCCGATTACCTGCTCGACGGTCTCGACCGCGCCGACCATGGCCATGCGGACGCCGAGACGCAGAGCTGGAAACTGCTGTGCACGCCGAAATGGGAAGCCAAGACCTTCGGGGCGCATCGCCACCGTCCGTGGGCGGCGCTCCGCAAGGTGCGCAAGAAGAAGATCCCCATCGTTATCCTGCGCCCGAACCGCGACTCGGTGATTTCCGGAAAGGTCCGTGCCCAGATCATCCAGCAGAACCCGTCGCTGATGATGCGCGGCATCCGCGGCACGTCGCACTTCCTGCCGATGGAAGCGCCCTACGAGATCCGCGACCAGCTCTCCGCCTTCATCGCGCGCCTCGTCGAACGCCTGACGCTGGAAGAAGACGCCCCCGTCTCCCGCAGCCTCGGCCAGCGCCGGCGGCGCGCGGGGTAGGGTCCCCCTCCGTCAGGCCACTTCGCGGCCTGCCACCTCCCCCACTGCGTGGTGGAGGAAAGGGATCGCATCCAGGAATTGTTTTTTTCCTACACCACGCAGTGGGGG
>MEMN01000142.1:2769-3033 GCA_001767945.1 Alphaproteobacteria bacterium RIFCSPHIGHO2_12_FULL_66_14
AGCCGCGCCAGCTCGGCCTGTTCCTTGTCGCTGAGGGCGGTGACGAGCTGTGCCTCCTCGGCCAACGCCAGCGGCACGATCAGCTCATAGATGCCGAGCCCCGCCGGCGTCAGCACGAGGTTTGACCGGCGCGCATCGTCCGTGGACGGACGCCGCTCCAGGTAGCCCATCTCGATAAGGCCTGCGACCGCCCGGCTGACGGCCACCTTGTCCATCTGCGTGCGCTGGCCGATCTCGGTCGCGCTGATGCCGGGCGTGTCGGCC
>MEMN01000142.1:3055-3705 GCA_001767945.1 Alphaproteobacteria bacterium RIFCSPHIGHO2_12_FULL_66_14
TCGCGGTCATACAGCTCGGCAATCCGCTGCGAGACGGCGTTCGACAGCACCGACAGCCGGAACGGCAGGAACGTCGCAAGTCGCAGCGGCGCGGGGGGGGGCGTATTCGGCATCAACGTCAACTTTGTGCTCTTAAATTTCTGGGGTCAGGTGGTTGAGTATTCCGGTTCTTCAAAGCAAAGAATCTCGAAGCATTCATCGGGTGTCCAGACCCGAAATATGAGGGGCTCTTCTGCGTCATATCTGCCTTTGACCAAGTTTTCTAAAACCCCGTCGGCGACGACGCGTTTCACTTGGGTTTCCCATCCATCCCTGCACAAGAACGGCAACGTCGTTTGAGCGGCGATATCAGGATAAAAGTCGGTTTCTTTATAGAAAACGATGTTTCGAACAGAGTTGAACTTTATCGTTGCGCGTTCGCCTTCGCGGTTGGCGAGCTCAATGGCGCAAACCCGACCGTCAAAGACGATGTGTTCCAGGTAGAGTGTCAATCTAGGCTCCTCCGAACCTTGCAGGGCGAGGCAATATTAGTTACATATGAAACTATATTCCCAGCCCTTCAAGTCAGGAGCCTCCCACATGGCCGACCTCTTCGACAACCCCGCCGGTCTCGACGGTTTCGAATTCATTGAGTTTTCCGCGCCGGAAAA
>MEMN01000142.1:3727-8336 GCA_001767945.1 Alphaproteobacteria bacterium RIFCSPHIGHO2_12_FULL_66_14
GTCGCCCGCCACCGTTCCAAGGATGTCGAGCTGTGGCGCCAGGGCGGCATCAACCTGATCACCAATTACGAGCCGAATTCGCCCGCCTGGTATTTCAGCCGCGAGCATGGCCCCTCCGCCTGCGGCATGGGCTTTCGCGTCAAGAATGCCCGCGCCGCCTATGACCACCTGCTGAAGCAAGGCGGCGAGCCGGTCGAGATGAAGACCGGCCCCATGGAACTGCACATCCCCGCCATCCGCGGCATCGGCAATTCCATCATCTACCTCGTCGACCGCTATGACGGCGGCGATGGCAACTTCTCGATCTATGACATCGATTTCGACTACCTGCCGGGCGTCGACCGCAATCCGAAAGGCGCGGGCTTCAAGGTGATCGATCACCTGACCCACAACGTCTATGGCGGCCGCATGAAGTACTGGGCGGACTTCTATGAAACGCTCTTCAATTTCCGCGAGATCCGCTACTTCGACATCAAGGGCGAGTATACCGGCCTGACCTCCAAGGCGCTGACCGCGCCGGACGGCAAGATCCGCATCCCGCTGAACGAGGAAGGCAAGGGCGGCGGCGGCCAGATCGAGGAATTCCTGCGCGAGTTCAACGGCGAGGGCATCCAGCACATCGCGCTGATCTGCGACGACCTCTATGCCTGTTGGGACGACCTGAAAAAGCGCGGCGTGCCCTTCATGACCGCGCCGCCGGAAACCTATTACAAGATGCTCGATGCCCGCCTGCCGGGCCACGGCGAGGATGTCGCCGGCCTCAAGGCGCGCGGCCTGCTGCTCGACGGCACGACCGAAGGCGGCGAGCCGCGCCTCCTCCTGCAGATCTTCGCCCAGCCACAGATCGGCCCGGTCTTCTTCGAGTTCATCCAGCGCAAGGGCGACTACAAGGAAGGCTTCGGCGAAGGCAACTTCAAGGCCCTGTTCGAAAGTATCGAACGCGACCAGGTTGAGCGGGGCGTGCTCGGCGTGAAGGAGAAGGTGTGAGATCAGGTGCAACGCTCATCCTGAGCGAAGTCGAAGGATGGGCCACAAGATGATACGTTCGCAAAACCCGCGCCCGCCCTTCGACTTCGCTCAGGGTGAGCGCTCAGGAGGACCGCAAGCATGACCACCCCCAAACTTCGCGGCGTCCACCACGTCGCCTATCGCTGCAAGGATGCGAAGGAGACGGTGGAGTTTTACCAGAAGACGCTCGGCATGGACTTCCAGCTGGCGATCGCCGAGGACCATGTGCCCTCGACCGGCGCCTATGATCCGTACATGCACATCTTCCTCGATGCCGGGAACGGCAACGTGCTCGCCTTCTTCGAGCTGCCCGAACAGCCCGAAATGGGCCGCGACCCGAACACGCCGCAATGGGTGCAGCACATCGCCTTCCGCCTCGGCTCGCTGGGCGAACTGCTGGCCACCAAGGCGCACCTCGAATCCCTCGGCATCGACGTGCTCGGCCCGACCCATCACGGCATCTTCAAGTCGATCTATTTCTTCGACCCGAGCGGCCACCGGATCGAACTCGCCGCCGACATCGGCACGCCGGATCAGATGGCCCAGCTGAAATCCGTCGCCCAGCCAATGATCGACGAATGGACCGCAACGAAGAAAGCGCCGAGGCATGCCGCCTGGCTGCACGAGAAGATTCGGGAAGAGTCGAACTAGCGCCCAGAATTGAGATGGCGTCATCCCGGAAATCGCGTAGCGATTGTCCGGGACCCAGACTACAGTCTGCAAAAGAACACTGGGTCCCGGGCATTTGCTGCGCAAATCCCGGGATGACGAATAGCAAAGGGAGCAAAAAACATGAAACTCGCCACCCTCCGGAACGGCACGCGTGACGGCCGCCTTGTCGTCGTCAGCCGCGACCTGACGCGCGCCACCGATGCCGCCCGCATTGCGCCCACGCTGCAGGCCGCGCTCGACAAGTGGTCGATCTACGGGCCGGAGCTGGAAACGCTGGCGGGGCAGGTGGAGCTGGGCAGCGTCCCCACGTTCCGCTTCCACGAGCATGACTGCGAAAGCCCGCTGCCGCGCGCCTATCAGTGGGCGGACGGTTCGGCCTATATCAACCATGTCGAGCTGGTCCGCGCCGCGCGCGGCGACAAGGTGCCCGAAAGCTTCTACTACGATCCCCTGATGTACCAGGGCGGTTCCGACGGCTTCCTCGGCCCCCGCGATGCCATCCCGCTCGCCGATCCCGCCTGGGGCTGCGACATGGAAGGCGAGATCGCCGTGATCACCGATGACGTGCCGATGGGCGTCAGCGAAGAGGAAGCCGCCCTCCACATCCAGCTGATCATGCTCTGCAACGACGTCTCGCTGCGCGGGCTGATCCCGGGCGAGCTCGCCAAGGGCTTCGGCTTCTTCCAGTCCAAGCCCGCCAGCGCCTTCTCGCCGGTCGCCATCACGCCCGACGAGCTCGGCCCCAACTGGCAGGACGGCCTCGTCCACCTGCCGCTCCGCGTCGACCTCAACGGCGCCCCCTTCGGCCGTGCCAATGCCGCCGTGGACGCGACCTTCAATCTCCCCCGCCTCGTCGCCCATGCCGCGAAGACCCGCAAGCTGTCGGCGGGCACGATCATCGGCTCGGGCACCGTCTCCAACAAGGGCGCAGATGGCGGCCCCGGCAAACCCGTCAGCGAAGGGGGGCTTGGCTATTCCTGCATCGCTGAGATAAGAATGATTCAACAAGCGTTGAAGGGGGCGCCGGAAACCCCGTTCCTGAAGCCCGGCGATGTGGTTAGAATCGAGATGCATGACGACGCGGGTCATTCGATCTTCGGCGCGATAGAGCAGGAAGTGAGCGGAGCCTGATGGCAAGCAAGGTCTACAAATCGGCGAAGGAGGCTCTCGAAGGGCTGACCTTCGATGGCATGACGGTGATGGCCGGCGGCTTCGGCCTCTGCGGCATCCCGGAAAACCTGATCCTCGCCCTGCGCGATAGCGGCGTGAAGAACATCACCGCCATTTCCAACAATGCCGGCGTCGATGATTTCGGCCTCGGCCTCCTCCTCAAGACGCGGCAGATCAAAAAAATGATCTCGTCCTATGTCGGCGAGAACAAGGAGTTCGAGCGCCAGTATCTCTCCGGCGAGCTGGAGCTTGAGTTCAATCCCCAGGGCACACTCGCCGAGCGCTGCCGGGCCGGCGGGGCAGGCATCCCCGGCTTCTACACGAAAACCGGCGTCGGCACGCTCGTCGCCGAAGGCAAGGAACACCGCGAGTTCAATGGCGAGACCTATATCCTCGAAACCGGCCTCGTCGCCGATCTCTCGATCATCAAGGCCGAAAAGGCCGACACGCAAGGCAACCTGATCTTCAACAAGACCGCCCGCAACTTCAATCCGCCGATGGCGATGGCCGGCAAGGTCACCGTCGCCGAAGTGGAAGAGATCGTCCCCACAGGTGATCTGGACCCGGACCATATCCACCTGCCGGGCGTCTTCGTGCAGCGGATCATCAAGGGCACCTTCGAGAAACGGATAGAACAGCGCACCGTGCGCAAGCGGGAGGCTTTCTGATGCCCTGGACACGCGACGAGATGGCGGCCCGCGCCGCAAAAGAGCTCCACGACGGCTACTACGTCAACCTCGGCATAGGCATTCCGACGATGGTGGCCAACCACATCCCCGAAGGCATGGACGTGACGCTGCAATCCGAAAACGGCATGCTCGGCATGGGCCCGTTCCCCTATGAAGGCGAGGAAGACGCCGACCTGATCAATGCCGGCAAGCAGACGATCACCACCCTCCCGCGCACCAGCTTCTTCGACTCGGCCACCAGCTTCGCCATGATCCGCGGCGGCCATATCAACATCGCCATCCTCGGCGCCATGGAAGTCGCTGAAAACGGCGACCTCGCCAACTGGATGATCCCCGGCAAGCTGGTCAAAGGCATGGGCGGCGCGATGGACCTCGTCGCGGGCGTCAAGCGCATCGTCGTCGTGATGGACCACGCCAACAAGGCCGGCGAATCCAAGGTGCTGAAAAAATGCACCCTGCCGCTGACCGGCAAGGGCGTCGTCAACCGCATCATCACCGACCTCTGCGTGATGGACGTCGTCCCCGGCGGCCTGAAAGTCCTCGAACTCGCCCCCGGCGTGACCATGGACGAAGTGAAGGCGAAGACCGAAGCAACGCTGGTTTCTTAGCGGCTTGGCCCCACCCTGACCCTCCCCGCGTGCGGGGAGGGGACAGGTTGTTCTGTTTGGCAGAACGCATTCTCCCCAACGCACGACGCGTCCCCTCCCCGCGTGCGGGGAGGGCTAGGGTGGGGCTTCTGCGCTCGCCTGCGCGCCCCCAAAATTTAGATGCACAAGTTTCCGTTTGCGCGACCAATTCGGTCGTCTTTCAAACAATAAAGCCCCTCCAAAACAACGCCTTGTAAAAATATCCGCCGCTGCGAATCCGGCCGCATTCCGCGTGGGGTTATGCTCCGGAGATGACCCGCCCGCATCCCGAGTTCTGGTATCCCATCGCCCGGCTCCTGTCCGCGCTGCGCGCGCTGCTGCGCGCCACGGCGCCGGAGGCCTTTGCCGCTATCGCGAAGGAGGCGCGGGCGCAGCTGATCGCAGCCGCCGCGCTGGTGCGCCGCTATATCCATGTCCTCGCGG
>MEMN01000142.1:8375-9039 GCA_001767945.1 Alphaproteobacteria bacterium RIFCSPHIGHO2_12_FULL_66_14
CGCGGCGGGGCGCACGCGCGCCGCTCTTCCCGCTCATCGAAAATCCCGCGCGCTCCGGCGGCGGCGGCGAAGGGGAAGACCCGCCCGCGCTGCAATGGACTTTGCTGATGGAGGCCGCGACCCGCCTCGTGGGCGTGCTCGCCAATCCCGCGCCGCATGCCCGCCGCCTCGCGCGCCGCCTCGGCACTTTGCTTCACGCCGGCCTGCGCGATCTGCCTGTCCCCTGGCACGTCATCCGCCGCGTCGGCCCCGGCATCGACACGCTGCTCCTGCGCCTCGACCAGGCCGCCCGTCCGCAAGCCTGGGCCGGGATGGATACGTCTTGAAAACGCCCGCCGTCTTCGGCCCAAATGCCTCCCTCGAATCGCAGGGGAGGATAAGGGTGCATCCATCTCCGCCCTCTCCGCAGATACCTGCGAAAGCAGGTATCCAGCGCAAGGAAAATGCATCTTCCTTCATCCGGGCCCCGCCAGCTGTCTTTCAGCCAGCAGGCCTTCTCGGGGAAATCGCAGTGCGATTTCCTATCCCTCGAAGCCTTCCACAAAAATCACGCGGTAGTCTGCCGCCTGGAAACGGTGTGCCCGGGCCGCCGTATATTCCGGGCTGTCATACCAGGCCTTGGCCTCCGCCATGGTCGGGAAGGACAGGATCACCACGCCATCGG
>MEMN01000143.1:0-450 GCA_001767945.1 Alphaproteobacteria bacterium RIFCSPHIGHO2_12_FULL_66_14
CGACCTCGGCTTCGCCTCGCAGTACGGTGCGGTGATGCTGTCGGTCCTGCTGGGCAGCGCGTTCCTGGCGCGGCAGTTCTGGGGCTGGCTGTGCGATCGCATCGGCGGCCTGCAAACCCTGGTGCTGAGTTCTATGGCGCAGATCACCGCGTTGACCGGCTTCCTGCTGACCCAGGATGGCGTTGCCCTGTTTTTCGTTTCCTCGGCCTTCGGCTTCGGGCTGGCCGGGCTGGTGCCGGCCTATGTGATCGTCGTCCGCGAGTACTATCCCCTGGAGGAGGCCAACTGGCGCATTCCGACGGTGCTTTTCGGCGGCACGATGGGCATGGCGGTTGGCGGCTGGGGCGCTGGCCTGATGTTCGATCAGTTCAGCAGCTATCTGCCGGCGTTCGGTACCGGCATTGCCTTCAACATGCTGAACTTCATCATCCTCATGTTTCTCTTCACCCA
>MEMN01000143.1:463-1832 GCA_001767945.1 Alphaproteobacteria bacterium RIFCSPHIGHO2_12_FULL_66_14
CACACCAGGTTGATGCGGCAGCCGCAGACCTCGACCTGAGATGGTCCCAGCTTCTTGCCGCGCTTCTCCGCCACGGCAAGGATCTTGTCCTTGTTGGCCGCCTTCACGTCGTAGGCCGACACGCCGGGCCCGCGCCCGTCGGTTGCCGGCACGAACCGGATCTCCGAGCCATCAAGCTTGATGCGGTTACCGTCCAACGGACGTCCCAGGATCTTCGACCACTTGGCCGCAGCCTCGCCGGGATTGTCGTTCTGGATTTCGACGCCGGCCAGGCCGTTGGTGACGTCGGAGCGCGCATGCGTCAGCCAGCCCTTCTCTGCCGGCGGCCACCACAGCGCCGGATCGACGCCCTTGGGCGCGAAAGTCGTGTCGAGCGACAGCAGAACGCCCGCCGTGTCGGAGGGGTGGAAGTGGGTGTACTGGTATTCCGGCAGGTCCTTCTGCGCCACCGCGCGGATCCCGAGATCGGTCACACGCTTGCGTTCGGCCGCGGCGTCGGGAACCTGGAGGATGACCATGTAGCCACCGTCGCCCTTGCGTCGCTCGATATAGCGGCCCGCCGACGTGCCCTGCTGGAACGGCGTCACGATCTCGAGGAAGTCGTGACCGGTCGGACAGACGACGTTGACCAGGCCCCACTTGGCGACGCCGGGGTCGCGGTAGGCGACGTCGATGCCCAGGATGTCGCATAGTTCCTCGCGCGAACGCTCCAGGTCGCCGCAGACGAAAACGCATTGCCTAAGCTTCATCGGACCCCTCCCGTTCGTCTTCCTGGTCGCCTATGGTAGCGCCATGCGGACCGTGTGGACCATGGGCTTCGTGGCGGCGGCCGCGCTTTCGTTCTGCTTCCCGGATTTCATCGTCTTCCGCTTCACCCAGGCCGTGATCTGGGCGATCGCGCTGGTGGGCCTGGTGATCCTGTGCGGTGTCAGCGGCCAATTCTCCTTCGCCCAGGCGGCGCTGTTCGGCATCGGCGGCTACACCGCCGCCATCCTGGGCGCCCACACCCCTCTTTCGCTCTACTGGGCGCTCCTCCTCGCCCCACTGGCGGGCTACGCCGCCGGCTACGGCCTCGGCCGGATTGCCGGCTCCCCCAACCTGTGGACCCAGGCCCTGGTGAGCTACGCATTTGCCATCGCTTTCCCGCAGCTCCTGCGCTGGCGGCTGATCGAGCAATGGACCGGCGGCGTGCAGGGCCTCTATCTCGATTTTCCCGCGCCGCCCGGCGCGTTCCTGAGCAACGACCGCTGGGGCTTCCTGATGGCGCTGGGGCTGCTCGCGGCAGGCCTGTGGCTCGCCGCCAACCTCCTCCAGAGCCGCTCCGGCCGGGCCATGACGGCCGCGCGCGATCACGATCTCGCAGCGGCAG
>MEMN01000143.1:1967-20222 GCA_001767945.1 Alphaproteobacteria bacterium RIFCSPHIGHO2_12_FULL_66_14
GATCGTGGGCGGCCTGTTCCTGCAGTTCTTCCCCGACGTCACGGCCGGGCTCGGCAAGGGCCTGTCGGCGCTGCTCTATGCCATGCTGCTGATCGCCGCCATCGTGGCGATGCCGACGGGCGTGATCGGCACGCTCCGCCGCCTCGCCGCCCGGTTCCGGCCTCAGTAGCCTTTGAAAACCGGCGCGCGCTTCTCGACGAAAGCGCGGGCCGCTTCCTTGTGATCCTCGGTCTCGCCGGTGCGGATCATGCGCGCCGCCTCACTGTCGAGCGCCTCGGAGAGGGTGCCCTCCTCGGCCACCTTCATGTTCTTCTTCACGTGCCACCACGCCACCCGCGGGCCAGCCGCGAGTTTCCTGGCGAAGGTCATGGTCTCGCTGTCGAGATTGGCGTCGTCGATGACGCGGTTGGCGAGTCCCAGCTTCTCGATCTGTTCGGCGTTCAGGATCTCGGCCGTGAAGTAGAGCTCGCGCGCCTTGGACGTGCCTACCAGCTTGTGCAGGAAATAGTGCGAGCCAAAATCGCCCGAGAAGCCCACCTTGGCGAAAGCCGTCGTCATCCGCGCACTCCTGCCGACGAAGCGCATGTCGGCCGCCAGGGCGAGCGACAGTCCTGCCCCCGCCGCCACGCCGTTCACCATGGCGATGGTCGGCTTGCCCATCTCATGCAGCAGCTCCGAGACCTGCATGCGGATGCGGATGTCGTGGACCTTGTCCTCGTAGGTCTTGTCCTGGTCGCGACCCGCCGCCATCGACTTCACGTCGCCGCCGGCGCAGAAGGCCTTGTCGCCGGCGCCGCGCACCACGACGCAGCCGATCTTGCGATCGCCCGCCGCCTCTTCCAGCGACTCGGTCAACCCGGTCATCATATCCCGGGTAAGCGCGTTCATCGCCTCGGCGCGGTTGAGAACGATCTTCATCACGCCGTCTTCGACGGTCTTGATCACATGCGACATCGGCTTTCTCCAGGATTGCGGTTCGTCTCGGCTGCGGCGATGGTTTCCCAATCCGAGCACTCACGCAACGGCATTCCGTCTTGCTGGGCGGAACGCCTGGAAAGGCGCGCCGCTCGGCGACGGTAGGCAAAATGGCGACTTGGAAGGCAGGCCCGCCCGGCGTCTAATGTCGACTCTTCGGAGGTCGACCATGCCGCCAGACTCAGCAGCCGTTGCGAGTACGCGTTCCGACCCGCTTTATGCAGCCCTCGAAGAACGCATCCTGGCGCGCGACCAGCACGGCGCCAGCGAGGTCTACTATGGGTTGGTGAAAGCCGGCCGGCCGTTGCCGGAAATGCTGCGCGAGGCCGTGCGCATTCATGCCCCCTATACTCACGTGCCCTATCATGAGCGCATCGACGATGGCTTCGTTAACTTCGTCAACAACGACCATTGCCTGTTGAGCGCACGTGCGACGCTGCATCTCGCGAAGATGCTGCCGGGCGCGGCGGCGGGCCTGCCGATGGCGCAGACCATCTGGTACATCCCGACCGGCCTCGACATCTGGAATCAGAAGATTGCCAAGGCCCCGGGCCACTATTCGCGCGGCTTCCAGATGGCGGATGGGCTGCCACCGGCGCCGGTGGTGCACTGGCCCGACCAGCCGCCGCTAAAACTCGACGGAGCGCTGCACGACCGCCTCGGTCAATGGATGACCCTGGTCCATCGTGGCGAGGTGGTCGACGCCTACCGCACCTTCCTCGGCCTCATGGCCGAGCCCTCTGAGCGGCGCGCGGCGCTGGCCGAGCTTGTCTTCGCCGGCCTGATCGATGTCCAGGACCGCTCCTTCCAGAACCGCTCATACACCACCGGCCACAAGTCCTTCCGCGCCCGCGCCACCGTCGAGCTGGGCGACGCCATCGGCTGGGACATGGCGCACGACGTCCTCTATGCCGGCGCTCTCGACATCGCCGTCGGTCCGCGCTGGTACTCGCTCTACGAAGTCGCCTGCAACGCCATCACCGTCTATCTCGAAGGCAACGAACTGCACGCCGTTCCCTACAGCGGCACGACCGAGCAGGAACGCGCCATCCTCGCCGGTAACAAGACGCCGCTCACGCAGGCCGAGGCCGACGCCTTCATCGAGGTTGTGCTGCGCCAGCCCGAGCCCGCCTACATCGAGCAACTGACGGCGCTGCTGAAGGCCGGCAAGAGCCCGCGCTCGATCCTGGACGCGATCCAGCTCGGCGCCGCGCAGGTCGTGCTGGAGACCCACGCCGACATCAACTTCTCGCTGCCCCAGCATTGCTACGAGTACTGCAACACGCTGGGCTGGTTCTGGGACAATTTCGAACATCCACAGCGGCTGAAGCTGCTCTATCTTGCGGCGGCCTACCTCAACCAGAACGCCTGGCACCAGAAGCTGAGCGGTGATCTGCTGCCGCCGCAGATCGAGATGCCGTCCAGTGCTACAGGCCTCGACGCTGACCAAATGGCTGCCCGAGTCGAGGCGGCGACCATCGCCCTCGACGCCCCCAAGGCGCTGGGATGGGCAAAAGCCTATTTCGCGAGTGGCCACGACACGGCACCGCTGGTGTGCGCGCTCGCCATGGCAGCGAGCCGGCTGGGCAACGATCCGCACAACCAGGAAATCGCGCTCTGCATGCTGGAGGATTTCGGCAAGAACCGCTTGCCCGACCGTGGCCGGCTGCTGCTCGCCGCCGCCCAGCATACGGCGCGGCACCGCAAGTACGGCGACCCGCTCGACTGCAGCCGCCGCTTCGGCAAGGCATTGAGTGTGGCGGCGTTCGCCTAGAGCCTGAGCACATACATGGTGAAGGCCTCGGCGGGCGCGCTTCGGGGTTCGTAGAGTTGCCTGGCCGGCGCGTTATCCGGCTCCGTGCCCACCCAGGCTTCCTGGCAGCCCAGTTCCTTACCAAACGCCAGCATGGCGTCGAGCAGGCGCCGTGCGATGCCCTGACGCTGGAGTTCCGGCGCCACCGCCACTTCATCAATGTAGAGCTCGGTCGGCCGGCCATCGGGATGGCGATGCACGACCGCCGCGACCTGGCCCACGATCTCGCCATTGGCGATCGCCACCATGAGGTGATGACCCGGCGTCGCGAGGTAATGGGTGAGCTGGCGACGCTCGACCGGATGGTCAAAGACATCCGGCGCAACGCGAAGGAACAGGTCCTCGTCCCCGGGCCCGACGTAGCGGATTTCGACGGTCATCGGCTTTCTATAGCCCACTAGCGCAGCGCCGCCACCAGCGCCTTGCCGATGGCGGCGGGCGACTTGCCGCCCGGCCGGTACCAGGTCGGTGTCCAGTTGAGGGCGCCGAGCAATTGCAGGCGCCACAAGGTGCGGTCGGTGCCTGCGGGCAGCGGAAGCGCCGTCACCAGTTCGACGAAGCGCTTCTCGTAGCCGTCACGCATCACGACCAGCCGGCGCCGCAGGTGCGGGTCGAGGCGGCTGAGGTCGGCGGTCATGACGGCGGCATGGGCCTTGTCGGAAAGCAGTGCGTCGAGATGGGCGACGCAGGCTGCTTCCAGCCGAGCCCACGGCGTGCGCGCCCGGGTGACGGCAGCATCGACCGCCGCCCCGATCTCGACCACGCCCGCTTCGTAGACCGCGGCAATCAACTCGTTCTTGGAGGGGAAGTGATAGTACATCGAACCGACAAGCATGCCGGCCTCGCCCGCGATGTCGCGCATCGACGTCGCCTCGAAGCCGCCCTTGGCAAAGCGGTGCGCCGATATGGCCAGGAGTTTTTTGCGGGACATGGCGCATTGTAGCAACCAAACACTTGTTTGGTAAGTCGCCGGACGTTAGCCTCGACCCATGTCCTACGTCTTCGACCTCGGCAATCCCGCGACCAATGCCAATCCCTTCCCCGAATTCGCCCGCCTGCGCGTGGAAGACCCGGTGCACTGGTCGCCGGCGATGAAGGCGTGGATCATCACGCGCTATGCCGACGTGAAGCAGGTGGCACTGAACAACCGGCAGATCTCCGCCAACAGGCTGACGCCCTTCTTCAAGACCAATCCCGAATACCGGAAGGGATCGATCGAAAGCCTGGTGCGTTATCTCAACCACTGGATGGTGTTCCGCGACCCGCCGGACCACACCCGCCTGCGCCGCCTGTTCAACAAGGCCTTTACGCCGACCTCGGTCGAGAACCTGCGGCCCAACATCGAGGACATCGTCTCCCACCTGATCGACGGCATGCAAGCCAGGGCGAAACGCGGCGAGACGGTCGATTACATCGCCCACTTCGCCTATCCGCTCCCCGCCTCGGTCATCATGGACCTGCTGGGCGTGCCGCGCGCCGACCTCGAGCGCGTCAAAGTCTGGTCCGACGACATCGCGCTCTTCATCGGCACCGCCCAGGTCGCCGGCAACAAATACCTGCGCGCCGAATCGGGCGCCAAGGCGATGTCCGACTATTTCCGCACCTTGGTCGAGGACCGCACCGCCCGGCCGCGCGCCGACATGATCAGCCAGCTCGTGCTGGCGCGCGACGACCGCGATGCGCTCAGCACGGACGAGATCATCGGCACCTGCATCCTGCTGCTGTTCGCCGGCCACGAGACCACCACCAACTTGATCGGCAACGGCTTTCTCTATTCGATGAAGCACCGTGGCGAATGGGAGCGGCTGGTCGCCGATCGGTCCCTGGCCGCAACGGCAGTCGAGGAGTTCCTGCGCTACGACGGCCCGTCGGGCGCGTTCGCCCGCGTCGCCGCGACCGATCTCGAGGTGGGCGGCAGGACCATCCGCGAGGGCCAGCGCGTCTTCGCCTTCATGAACTCGGCCAACCGCGACCCCGAGGCCTTCGACGAAGCCGAGCGCTTCGACATTGGCCGGACGCAGAACCCGCACTTGACCTTCGGACATGGCATCCACTTCTGTCTCGGCGCGCCGCTGGCCCGTCTGGAGGCACAGATCGCCGCGACCCGGCTCGCCGAACGCCTGCCCCATATCCGTCTTTCGGGGGGCGATCCGGAGTGGCACGATTCTCTCATCCTGCGCGGCGTGAAGAACCTGCCGGTGACGCTATGAAGGCGATGATCTGCCGCCAATGGGGCGGCCCTGAAGATCTGCGGCTGGAAACGGTGCCGTCCGCGCCGCTCGGGGCGGGTCAGGTGCGAATCAAGATCCGCGCTGCCGGCGTGAGCTTCGCCACCACCCTGGTCATCGCCGGAAAGTACCAGCGCCGCCCGTCCTTTCCCTTCGCCCCGGGGACCGAGGTCTCGGGCGTCGTCACCGAGGTCGATGCGGCCTGCCGACGCCTCAAGGTCGGCGACGAAGTGGTGGCCGTCCTCGACTGGGGTGGGCTCGCCGAGGAGGTAGTGGCGCACGAGGTCAACGTCTTCCCCAAGCCGAAGAGCGCGGGGTTCGTCGAGGCAATTCAGCTCGCCATCTCCTACCCGACTTCGGCCGGCGCGCTCACCTGGTCGATGGCGCTGGACGTGCAGAAGGGACAAACTCTGCTGGTTCACGCGGCGGCGGGCGGCGTCGGTATGGCCGCCGTCGAGATCGGCAAAATCCTGGGCGCCACGGTGATCGCGACGGCCGGTGGCGCACGCAAGACGGCGTTCGCCAGGGCGCGCGGCGCCGATCATGTGATCGACTACGCGACCAGCGACTTTCGCAAGGAAGTGCTGGAGTTGACCAACGGCCGCGGCGTCGACCGTGTCTACGATCCGGTCGGCGGCGAGGTCTTCGCCCAGTCGCTGCGCTGCATGGCCGTCGAGGGCCGCATCTGCCCGATCGGCTTTGCCGGCGGCACCATCCCGCAAATCCCCGCCAACATCCTGCTGGTCAAGACCATCGCCGTGACCGGCTTCAACTACGGTTACTATGTCGGCTGGAGCCCGCACGACGCCCGCTTCGAGCAGGCCGGCCGCACCTTTGCCCTGATGGAACGCATCCGCGGCTGGTGCGAGGCGGGCCTTTGCCGTCCGCACGTCGACCGCACCTTCAGGCTCGAGCAGGCGGCCGAGGCGATGCGCGCGCTGCTGGAGCGCAGCGTCACCGGCCGCGTGGCGATCGTGATGGAGTGACCGCCACGCGGCGGGACATCGCTACTTCTTGATGAGCGGGCCTTCGAACAGGCAGTAGCCATCGAGCATGATCTTCGGCGCGCCGTCCTTGAGGGAGCCGATGACGTCGATCATGTTGTTGTTGCCGACCACGGCCCTGGTCTTGAAGGATTTATCGGCGGCCATGTTCACCTCGAAGTGACGCTGCGGGCGGCCTTCCTGCTGGAAAAGGCCCTTCACCTCGTTACCTTCCAAGGTGACGTTAATCGTCATCTTGTAGGTCGGGCACTTGCCCGAACCGACTCCGTAGCCAGTCCAAGTATAGGCTGGCCCCTCGGCATGAGCCGCACCGGCGAGCAGAACCGTCGCCAAAGTTCCCGCTGCGATTGCCTTGAACATCGAATCCGTCTCCCTGAGAAAAGTCCCTGATTGTCTTGACCGTCGACCCGCCCGCTTGTCGTCTCCCACTGCGTGTCGGCTACATTAAACCCTATCCAATCTCAGTTTCAAAATCGCCTTTTTGAAGGCATCACCGGGTGTTTCCGGGGGATCAACGCCCCTTGAAATCGGGTTCCCGCTTTTCGAGGAAGGCCCTGATGCCTTCCTTCATGTCCTCGGTCTGCATCAGCGGCAGAAGCTGCAGGAAGACATGATGGACATGCTCGTTGAACGACTCGTTCCAGGCCATGCGCATCATGCGCTTGGCGGCCTGGATGGCGAGCGGCGCATTGGCGGCGATCTCTAGCGCCAGGTCGCGCGCCGCACCCATGACCTCGGCATCGGGGGCCACCTTGTTCACCAGGCCGACTTCCAGCGACTGGGCTGCGGTCAGGGTACGACCCGTGAAGATCAGCTCGGCCGCCTTGGCCCAGCCCAGCATCCGCGGCAGGTACCAGGTGCCGCCCGATTCGGGCAGCACGCCGCGCTTGGCATAGGACGCCGCGAGCTTGGCCGACTGCGCCATGACGCGGATATCGGCACCGAGCGCGAGATCGAGCCCGTAGCCCGCCGCCGAGCCGTTCAACGCGGCGATCACCGGCTTGTCCATGGCATGCAGTACCGGCGGTGGCGTGTTGCGCAGGTCGATGTTGGTGGGCGTGGCGCCCGAGCCGACACTGAGATTGTCCGTACCCTTGGACTGCGCCTCGAGATTGAGCCCGGCGCAGAAGGCACGGCCCGTGCCGGTCAGGATCACGACGCGCACGGCCGGATCCTCGTTCGCCCGTACCAGTGCATCCGTGAGCTGCTTCAGCATCGGCCCCGAGATAGTGTTCAGGCGCTGCGGGGCGTTCAGGGTGACCGTCGCAATGGCGCCGTCGACGGCGTAGAGCAGCTCCTCCGGTATGAGCGCCGCTGTGGGCTGGGCCGCAAACTGGCTCATGTTTCCTCCCTCTGCCGTATGCGGCTATGGTGGCGCAGGAGAACACGACACGCCATGCAAAACCGTTTCATCGACCTCTACAGCGACACCAAGACCAAGCCCTCGCCCGGCATGCGGAAAGCCATGGCCGACGCCGAGGTGGGTGATGAGCAGAAGATGGAGGACCCCACCGTCGAGCGTCTGCGCGAACGCATCTGCGATCTCCTGGGCACGGAGGACGCGGTTTTCCTGCCGAGTGGCACCATGGCCAACCAGATCGCCATCCGTGTGCATTGCCGGCTGGGCGACGAGGTGATCGCCGATCGCACCGCCCACATCATCAACGCCGAGGGCGGCGGCACCGCCGCCAATGCCGGCGTCATGATTCGCATGCTGGACGGCCCCCACGGCGTCTTCACCGGCGAGCAGGTTCGCGAAGCCCTGCGCGATCCCAACAGCCGCAACGCGCCGCGCTCGCGCCTGGTCTCGATCGAGAACACGTCAAACGGCGGCTGCGGCACGGTCTGGCCGCTCGCCACGATGCAGGGCGTGACCAAGGTGGCGCGTGAAGCCGGCCTCAGCCTCCACATGGATGGCGCGCGGCTCTGCAACGCAGCCGTCAAATCAGGCACCAAGGCCCGCGACTACGCGGCCTGCGTCGACTCGCTCTGGCTCGACTACACCAAGGGTCTCGGTGCCCCGGTCGGCGCGAGCCTCGCCGGCTCGAAGGACTTCATCAAGGAAGCCTGGCGCCAGAAGCAGATGCTGGGCGGATCGATGCGCCAGTCCGGCGTGATCGCCGCGGCGGCACTCTATGCCCTCGAGCACAACTGGGACCGCCTCGCCGAGGATCACGACAACGCCCGCCATCTCTCCGAGGGCATTGCCAACATCAAGGGCCTGAAAATCGACGTGCCGCGCATGGAGACCAACCTGGTCTTCTTCGAAGTGACCAAGCCCGGCTGGACCACGGCCAAGCTGGTCGAGGCCTGCAAGGAGCGCGGCGTCGGCATGGGGGCCGCTGCCGGCAATCGCATCCGCGCCGTCACCCACCTCGACGTCAACCGCGCCGACATCGACGCCGCCTTGAAGGTGATCAGCAACGCGCTGGCGGCTTGACGGAGCGCATGAACGCGCCGTTGAAGCTAGGCCAGCCGATAAACCGTCGCGAGGACCAACGTTTCCTCACGGGACGTGGCCGCTACACCGACGACACCGTGCCCGCCGAAGCGCTGGCCGTCCTGTTCGTGCGCTCACCGCATGCCCATGCCCGGATCGCCGGCGTCGACAAGGAGGCCGCCCTCGCCTCGCCGGGCGTCGCCGCCATCTACACTGCAGAGGACACCGCCGCCGACAAGCTCGGTCACCTGCCCGCCATCAGCGAGATCAAGGACGAGGCCGGCAACCGTCACCGCGAGCCGCCACATCTGCCGATGCCGGTCGGCAAGGTGCGCCATGTCGGCGATATCGTCGCCATGATCGTGGCCGGCACGCTCGACCAGGCCCGCGACGCCGCCGATCTGCTGGTCGTCGACTACGAGGAACTGCCCGCCGTGGTGACGGTGGCGCAGGCACTCAGTCCAGGCGCCGCACTGGTCCATGACAACGTGCCTGGCAACCTGATGTGCCGATGGGGCAAGGGCGATGCCGCGGCCACCAATGCCGCCTTCGCCAAGGCGGCTCACGTCGCGAAACTAACGATCCGTTCGCCGCGCCAGATCGTGCATTACATGGAGACGCGTGCGGCCTGGTCGGCCTACGACGCCAACGCCGACCTCGTGACCGTCACCTTCGGGTCGCAGGGCGTGCAGATCCCGCACCGGCTGATGTGCGAGCGTGTCCTTAACATCGGCAAAGACAAGCTGCGGCTGGTCACCGAGGACGTGGGCGGCGGTTTCGGGCCGAAGTATCCAATCTACGCCGAGCCGGTGCTGATCGCCTGGGCGACGCGCAAGCTCGGCCGCGGTCTGCGCTGGACCGCCGACCGCGCCGAACTGGCCCTGGCCGACAGCCATTCCCGGGATCTCATGGCGACCGGCGAACTTGCGCTCGATGCCGCCGGCAGGTTCCTGGGTGTGCGGGTCAAGGCCGAGGCCAACTTCGGCGCTTATGTCTCGATGTTCGCGCCCACCATCGCGACCACCGGCATGGCCAAGGTGATCTCCGGTCTCTACCGCATTCCAGCGATCCGCCTCGATTTCGACTGTGCCTTCACCAATACCGTGCCGGTCGATGCGATCCGGGGCGCCGGCAAACCCGAGGCGACGTTCCTGCTCGAACGACTGGTCGACATCGCCGCCCACGAGACCGGCCGCTCGCCCAGCGAGCTGCGCCGGCTCAACCTACTTCAACTCGGCGACATGCCCTACACTGCGGCAAGCGGCTACACCTACGACGCGGCGGACTGCCCGCGGCTGTTCGAGACGGCCCTGCGCCAGGCCGACGCTCCTGGTTTCAAGGCACGTCGCGCCGCGAGCGAGGCCGCCGGCAAACGACGCGGTCTCGGCCTTTCCTGCCATCTGCACGGCACCGGCGGCATCGCCGACGAGCATGTCGTTGTGCAGGTCGAGCCCGATCGGCTGGTCGCGCGGCTGGGCACTCAGAGCCAGGGCCAGGGTCACGAGACGATCTTCGCCCAGATCCTGTCGGCGGCGCTTGATGTGCCGGTCGAACGCATCGAAATCCGCCAAGGCGACACGCAGACCATCCCGCACGGCGGCGGCACCGGCGGCTCGTCCTCGACCATCATCAGCGGCACGACGATCGCACGCGCCGCCGACGTCGTGATCCAGCGCGGCCGCGATCTCGCCGCCGAGCGGCTGGAGGCGGCGCCTGCCGACATCGCCTATCGCGATGGCGCCTTCGAGGTCGTGGGCACAGACCGCCGCCTCGGGCTGTTCGAGTTGGCGGTCTGGAAGCCGTTCGAGGGCGATGCGGTGTTCGCCGACAAGATCGAGGCCTTTCCGACCGGCGTCATGGTCTGCGAGGTAGAAGTCGACACCGACACCGGCGTCACCCGCATCGACCGTTTCACTGCGGTGGCCGACACCGGCGTTGTGGTGAATCCACGCCTGCTGGCGGGTCAGATGCATGGCGGCATCGTGCACGGGCTCGGCAATGCCCTGATGGAGGAAGCCGTCTACGACGAGGGCACGGGACAACTGCTCAGCGGCACCTTGATGGACTACGCCCTGCCGCACGCCGATGATGTGCCAGACCTGCAGGTCGAGACGATCGCCACCCCCTCGCCCAACAATTTTCTCGGCCTGAAGGGCATGGGCGAACTGCCGACCAACGGCGCGCCGGCCGCCCTCGGCAATGCCATCCTCGATGCGCTACGTCCGCTGGGCGTGCGCCACATCGACATGCCGATCACTGCTCACAAGATCTGGAAGGCTTTGAACCGATGAAACGCTGGATACGCCGCCTGACGTTCGGTTTGGGCATCCTCGTCGTCCTGACAGTCGGCGCCCTCGCCGCCGTCATCGCCTTCGATTCTCCAAGCGCGCCGCCAGTATTGGCCGCCGGCAACACCATTCCCGGAATCGCGCAGTGGAACTTCGCCGAGAGTCCCAAGGTGCAGAGCGTCAAGGCGCGTGACGGCGCGCCGCTCAACTATCGCCTCTATCCCGGCCGCGCCGACCGCGCGGTCGTTCTGATGCACGGCTCCACCGGCTCCGGCACCGAGATGCTCAAGCTCGCCCAGGCGCTGCAGGCGGCGGGCGCTACGGTCTACGCCATCAGCCTGCGCGGCCATGGCGGCAGCGGGACCCGGAACGGCGATGTCTCGTATCGCGGCCAGCTCGACGACGACCTGGCCGATCTCGTCAAAGGCGTGGGGATCGACAAACAAGGTGTCCATCGCACGCTCGCCGGGTTTTCTTCCGGTGGCGGCTTCGTGTTGCGCATCGCGGGCGGTCCGCATGCCGGGCTGTTCGACGACTATCTCGCGATCTCGCCCTTCATCGCGCCGGACTCACTCACCAACAAGCCCAACTCAGGCGGATGGGCCGGCGTGGCGCTGCCACGCGTCGTGGCCCTGTCGCTGCTCGACCGGATCGGGTTGCCCTGGTTCCAGGGACTGCCGGCCATTCATTTCGCCACCCAGGCGAAAGCGGACGACCGCCGCACGCCGGTCTACTCCTTCCGGCTGATGGCCAGCCTGCAGCTCGGCCTGGACTGGCGCGCGGTGCTGGCGCGCATCAAGGCGCCGACGCGGATCGTGGTCGGCGCCGACGACGAGCTGTTCAATGCCGCTCAGTTCCAGCCGATGATGCAGGCGATCAATCCCCGCATCGGCGTCACCGTGGTGCCGGGCCACGGCCATCTCGACATGATCGCCGATCCGTCGGCGGTGAGCGCGGTCGCGACCGCGTGGCGACAGCTGACGGAAGGCTGAGGTCTGACGCCGTGAGGTAGGCGGGCGAACGTCGAGCCTGAATGATCTAGGTCAAGGCCCGGCCGCGACGATCATGCGAGCCATTTCGCATGACCGCAAAGATCCTGATCCTCAACGGACATCCCGATCCGGTTCGCAAAGGGCTCTGCCACGCCCTGGCAGACGCCTACGCTACCGGCGCCGCCGAAGGTGGGCACGAAGTGCGCCGCCTCGACATTGCGACACTGAATTTCGGCTTCGTTCATTCGCAAGGCGAGTTCGAGCACGGTGAAGTATTGCCCGACATCGTCGCTGCCCAGGAAACGATCAAATGGGCCAACCATGTCGTGGTGATTTTTCCGCTCTGGCTGGGCGATGTTCCGGCCATCCTGAAGGCCTTCCTTGAGCACACGCTGCGGCCTGGCTTTGCCTATGCTCACCGCCCGAGCGGCTTTCCCGAGATGTTCCTGACGGGACGGTCGGCGCGTATCGTGGTGACCATGGGCATGCCCAGCCTCGTCTATCGCTGGTACTTCGGCGCCCATGGGCTGAAGAACCTCAAGCGCAACATCCTGCGCTTCGTAGGGTTTTCGCCGGTCCGCGACACCGTGCTCGGCAGCGTCGGCACGCGCAGCAAGCCCCAGATCACGCGATGGTTCGACGACATGAAGGCGCTCGGTCACCGGGCCGCTTGAGCTAGCGGTCGCCCAGCCTCGCGAGCACCGCCGCGATCGCCTCGCGCGTTGCCGCCGGTTGTTCGGCGATCGCCCGACCGATGAGGTCGAGCTGGCCGCGCAGTGTGTGCACCTGGTCGACGAGGTCGATCACCATCTCGACTGTCTCGTCGTCGAGGCCGAGATCGCCCGTCAGCTCGGCCAGCAGATGCGTGCGGGCCACGTCGATCGTCTCGAACGTCCACGAACCGGCATTGCCGGACGGCCGCAGCAGGCCGCGCGCCACCCATCGCTCGACATGGACGGTGGTGAGGCCGCCGTGCACGCGCAGCAGGTCGTCGAGCGTCGTCATGTGAACTGCTCCATGCCCTTGCGCGGATCGAAGGCCCGTCCTGCTTCCCATTTCTCGAGAAATTCCTTCAACTTCTCATCCGGTTGCTCAGGCAGCATCACCTTGAGCTTCACATACTGGTCGCCGCGCTGGCCGGACTTGCGGTCGAGCAGGCCGCGGCCCTTGAGGCGAAGCGATGTTCCGGTGTTCGAGCCGGCAGGAACATTCAGCATGACCGCCCCACCCACGGTCGGCACCCGGATCTTGCCGCCCAGCGCCGCCTCGGTGAGGGTCACCGGCAGTTCGACATGGATGTCGTTGTCGCGCGCCTCGAAGAAGGCGTGGGGCTCGACCCGCAGTTCGACATAGGCGTCGCCCGGCGGGCCGCCATTGGCGCCCGGCATGCCCTGCCCCTTCAGTCGCAGGGTCTGGCCGTCGGTCGCGCCTTCGGGAATGTCGATGTCGAGGGTCTTGCCGCCAGGCAGGCCGACCCGCTGCTTGCCGCCGCGCGCGGC
Organism: Alphaproteobacteria bacterium RIFCSPHIGHO2_12_FULL_66_14; assembly: GCA_001767945.1. Lineage (GTDB taxonomy): Bacteria > Pseudomonadota > Alphaproteobacteria > Reyranellales > Reyranellaceae > Reyranella. The sequence goes on from MEMN01000143.1 coordinate 15,207, forward strand.
GACGAGGAACGGCACGCGGAGCGTATAGGTGAGTGGAATCCCGCTCATGTCGAAGCCGCCGCTCGCGCCCCCGAATCCGCGTCGATCGCCGAACATCTCCGAGAAGATCCCACCCATGTCGACGAAGGACTCGTGGGCACCCGAGTGCGCGTACTTGCCGCCGCCGGCGCCACCCGCCTGGTCGCGATAGAAGCCACGCGGCGGCATCTCCTGGCCCGTGGCGTCGATCTCGCCGGCGTCGAAGCGGCGACGTTTCTCCGGGTCGGACAACAGATCGTTGGCCTGCGAAATCTCCTTGAATTTCGCTTCCGCCGCCTTGTCGCCCGGATTGAGATCGGGATGGTGCTTCTTGGCGAGGGTGCGGAACGCTTTTCGGATGTCGTCTTCAGAAGCGTTTCGCGGCACGCCGAGCACTGAATAGGGGTCGCTCATGCCCCTACAATGTGGTGTGAGTTGTACTCTTACAAGGGCTTGGCCGGACTCAGCAGCCTATTCAGGGTTCCGGCCAGGTCATCGACATGACTGGTGATGCAGGTGTTGTGAGCGCCGGGCACGTGCTCCTGAACCACCTGAGACGCCAGTCCCTTCCACGCCGCCGCCGAAAATTCAGTCCGGCTCGCATACTCGTCGCTCAGCAGGCAGATCACACGGCTGCCGATTCGCGGCGGCAGATAATGGGACATCGCGCGATAGTAGGCTGTGCGCAGCGAAGCGCCGGTCACCGCCGTGCCCTGGTACAGGCGCTTGGCCACGCGCCAGACGAGAGCTCGATCTTTCTGCATGAGCCGCCGCGTGCCCGACCAGACGGCCGGCATGCCCTGCGTCTTGACACGATCACCGATGGCCTTGGGCGCGATCCCGCCCAAGGCGCTGACGGTCCGGGCGATGCCACGCACCGTCGGACGGGCATTGATGGAAAACGTGTCCACCAGCACGACCTGATCGACCTCACGGCCCGCTGCTTCGAGCTGGTGCGCGATCTCCCAGGCGGCGAGGCCGCCATGACAGTAGCCGGCGAGCCGGAACTTCCCTTCAGGCTGGGCCGCCAGCAGATGGGGCACATAGCGCCTGGCCATCGCCTCGATCGTGTCGATTCCAGCCGCTTTGTCGAAGTTGGGATGGAGCAGATAGATCGGCCCGTCGTCCTTGATGAGTTCGGCGAGCCGAAGGGCATAAATGCCCCAGCCGTCGAAATCGCCGTGGCAGATGAACAATGGCCGTCCGCTGCCGTCCTTGACCCTGGTGACGAGCTCGTGCCGAGCCGCGGCGGCGCGGGCCAGGGTCGTGGCCAAGTGGCGCACCGTGAGTTCGGCCTTGATGTCCGACGGGGCTATTGCCTGCCGGGTGACCGCTTCCAGCTCCAGAAGCATTTCGGTGGCCTGGAGCGAATCGCCTCCAGCCTCGAAGAAGTCGTCGTCGACGCCGAAATCGGAATGATTGAGGATCCGCCTCCAGATCGCGGTGATCTGGATCTGCAGCGGCTCGTCCGGGTGCACGATTTTCCGGACCTCACGGGAGAAGTCGGCGGACAGCTGCGATCGCGAGATCTTGCCCGTCGTCCCTTTGGGCAGAGCCGGCAGGATATGGACGTGCCGGGGCATTTGGAATGGCGCCAGACGGTCGCGCAGGAACTCGACCAGTGCCGACGAGGTTTCCACCACGGCGTCGTTGAGGACCACAGCAGCGGCAACGCTCTCTCCCAGCCGGGGATGGGGAACGGCGAAGGCCGCGGCTTCCCGCACCGCAGGATGCTGCAGCAGCACCTTCTCGACATCGTATGGCGATATTTTCTCGCCGCCCCGGTTGATGATTTCCCTGGTGCGCCCGGTGATCGTCAGAATGCCGTCGGCATCGACGACGCCGAGATCGCCGGTGGCGAGCCAGCCATCGACCAGGCCGGCGGGTGCATCGTCGATGTCGTGGAGATATCCCGGCATGACGCTGGGACCACGAAGCACGATCTGGCCGATCTCTCCGGGTGGCAACAACGCGCCATCGTCGCCCCGTATCGCCAGTTCCCCAGGCGGGATCGCGCCGACCGTGCCCGGCCTGGCCACCGCGGGCGGCAGGGTGGGCGCCGTCATCATGCCGGCTTCGCACAAGCCGTAGAATTCGAGCACCGGCACGCCCAGCCGGGCGGCAAGTTCCGTGCGCACCGCATCGGGTAGATAGGACGCCGTCGAAAGCACGAAGCGGAGCGAATGCTCGGGCTTGCCGGCCGGCAACGGGCGCAACTTGTCGAGGATCGCCTGCAGATAGGCCGGCGCCGCCGTCAGCCACGTCGGGCGCAGCTCGCTGACCCAGCGTTCGAAGTCCTGCGGCCCCGTGGCGGCAGGCAGTGCCACGCTGCAGCCGATCAGCAGCGGCACGACCAGCGTCGCCTTGAACCCAGCATTGTAATAGATCGGCATGACGCATGCCGAGCGGTCGGCCGGCGACAGCTTCAGCCAGCGTCGCATCTTGTGCGCCATCTCGAGCAGGTTCTCGTGGGTTACCGGGACGCGCTTGGCCGAGCCGGTGGTGCCCGACGTCCGGAAGATTGCCGCCACCGACTGGCCGTTCAGCGCGCCGGGCTCAAGGGCGCGACGGGCGATTGGCCGGACTTGGGTAAGCGCGACGGTGTCGAACGACGTCGTTGCCCTGGACACCTGGAAGAGCCCGAAGGTACTCCGACCAGCCGAGGCCCAAGCCGGAATGTCCATCCAGCCGGGCACGATCAGCGCATCGACACGGATCTTCTCCAGCTCCGACTCGAGTTCCCCGGGACTGAGGGCGGGATTGAGGGGAAGAAGCGTCGCGCTGCAGCACACCGCGACGCTCAGCAGCGCTGCCTCCGGGCCGCGCGGCAAGGCAATGCCCACCCGCGACTGCGGATCGATGCCGGCTGCCCGCAACTGCGTGCCGATATCGCGAATGAGACGCCCGAGCCCGCCGAACGACAGCGGCACCAAGCCAGGCGCGACCAGGGCGGGCGAATCAGTAGCAGTTGCAGCCAGACGTGAGAACGCCTCGGTGACCGTTGTCGGCAAAGACATTTTCCCAGAGCACTCACACATGCTCAATATTATGACTACTCTCGCAGCGGTCCCCACCTGGCTGCGAGCAAGTATGCACTACAACATATCACACTGCCGATGCAACCTGCCAAAATGAACTGGATGGGCGCATTGCATCGCGACACTCGCGACTGTCTCACGCTGACGCTCAGGCAGGGGTGATCATGTTCGCCATGGTCCTCGAGCGATGCGGGGCACCCTTGGTGCCTCGGCGGCTGCCCGACCCCTCGCCCGGACCCGGCCAGACGCTGATCGAGGTGACCGCCTGCGCCGTTTGCCGGACCGATCTTCACGTGGTCGACGGCGAACTGGCCTCGCCGAAGCTGCCGCTCGTGCCTGGCCACGAGATCGTGGGCCGCGTGCTCGCCAGCGGACCCGACGTCCAGGGCTTCGCCCCCGGCCTGCGGGTCGGCATTCCGTGGCTGGGCTGGGCGTGCGGCGTCTGCGAGCATTGCCGTGCCGGGCGCGAGAATCTCTGCGACCAGGCGCGCTTCACGGGCTATCAGATCGATGGCGGCTACGCCGACCGCGTGGTGGCCGACGCGCGCTTCTGCTTCGCCCTCCCCGACGCCTACGACGATCTCCACGCCGCCCCGCTGCTCTGCGCTGGCCTGATCGGCTATCGAGCGCTGGCCAAGGCGGGAGACGGCAAGCGGCTCGGTCTCTACGGCTTTGGCGCCGCGGCTCACATCGTGATCCAGATCGCGCGCTGGCAGGGCCGCGACGTCTTTGCCTTCACCCGCGGCGGCGACACGGTGGCGCAACGCTTCGCCCGCGAGCTTGGCGCGGAGTGGGCCGGCGCGTCGGAAGAGATGCCGCCCGGGCCGTTGGACGCCGCGATCATCTTCGCACCCGCCGGCTATCTCGTGCCGCTGGCGCTGCGCGCCGTCCGCAAGGGCGGGCGCGTCGTGTGCGGTGGCATCCATATGAGCGACATCCCCTCCTTCCCCTATGCCGACCTGTGGGGCGAGCGCGAGATAGTCTCGGTCGCCAACCTGACGCGAGCCGACGCCGAGGCGTTCCTGCGCATCGCGCCCCAGGTGCCGGTGCGCACCGAGATCGAGCGCTTTGCCCTGGCCGACGCCAATGAAGCGCTGCACGCGCTGCGCACAGGGGCGCTGCGTGGTGCAGCGATTCTGGTGCCGCCTGCGCGCTAGCCTCGCGGCGCAGCGTTGAGCCCGTTCACGATATCCGCGAACAGCCGGTATTTGACGCCGACGACCGAAAGTTCGCGCCCCCAGTTCACCAGATCGCCCCATGGGTCATTGAGCTTGCCCAGCCCCGAGACGATCGCCACCACCGTGCCGACCTCGATGCGGCCCTCGACGGCAAACCAGCCGCCGACGCCCAGCGCCGCTGCGACCGAGAAGTAGTACATGAGGTTCATCGCCAGGTTCATCGAGTACTTGAACCTGTAGATGCCCATGTTGAGCTCGAAGACACGGTCGATGCGGGCGCTCTCGCCCGGCACGTCGAGCACGTCCACCACCGCGCCGGCGATGCCGCTGCTCACTTCGCGCATGGTGCGGATGCGCGCCGCGGCGCGGCGGTTGATGGCCCATTGCATCAGCGGCACGAACACCAGCTGCGGCAGGAAGAACAGCGGGCAGAGCGCCGCCATCCAGGGCTCGAGATAGATCATGTAGCCGATGACGCTGGCCAGGATGCCGCCCTGCAGCAGCGGTTCGGAGATGCTGACGCCGACGAAGCCGCCGATCGGCTGCGCTTCCTCGACGATCATCGCGATCTCGACGCCGGTGATGCCGGGCGACGACATGTCGGTGGCGAGGTCGGCGCGTTGCACATGCAGCGTCCGTCGGAGCGCGCGCACCGCGGTCTCGCTCACCCAGGCGCGGTAGACGTTGAGGACAAGCTTGAGCGCCTGTTCGAGGATCGCCACTCCGGCATAGGCCAGTGCCAGCAGGAAGATGGTGCGCACGGCGCCGCTGCCGATGGCATC
>MEMN01000143.1:20244-22489 GCA_001767945.1 Alphaproteobacteria bacterium RIFCSPHIGHO2_12_FULL_66_14
TGATGCAGGCCGCTCGCCTGCAACACGTAGCCCATGATGGTCCGCGGCAGCATCGGAGGCTGGCTGGGGTTCATGCCAGGCTGCGCAGGCATCCGGCTTCCTCGAGCACCGGATCGAGCCGCCGCCGGGCCATCGCCGGCAGGGCGGCCAGGCGCTTGCGGAGCGCATCGAAGCACTTGCCCTGATAGCGGAAAGGCGCCTGGGCATAGGGCCGGCCGAGCAGTTCGACCTCAAAGATCTCGGCCCCGTCCTGCAGGGCGCGGGCGTTGGCGGCGAGCAACGGCAGGTAGGTCGCGCCGGCATGTTTCAACAAAGCGGCGATGCCCTCGGGCAATGGCGCCGCGGCGTCGATCCAGGCGCCTTCCACCCCCGAGGCGTCATCGAGCCGCATCAGCCAGCAGAAGACGTCGGGCGCCCGGGCACGCATTTCGGCAGCCGGCGTCGGATCGACCGACAGGATCTGCAGCTGGCCGCAAAAGCCGAAGTCGGCCAATGACGGTCGCGAGCCCAGCAGGAACGGCAGCGTCCGCAGATGCTTGTCGAGCGTGTCGAGCACGAAGCGGTAACTCTCCTCGATGACCGGCCGGTTCTGCTCGGTGCAGCCAACCAGCGCCATGCGCCCGACCTGGCGGTCGTTGAAGGACTGCATCGCCTGCCGGCGCTGGCCCTCCTCCATCACCGGATCGCGCGAGCTCACGACCCAGACCTGGGCGAAGTCGCGGTCGGCAGCGTAATACCAGCGGTAATGGAACATCATCTTGGTGATCCATTCGTCGCCGAAGTCCTCGAGCAGATCGCTGACATAGGCGAGGCCGGGATCTTCGGGGATCACCGAGCGCTGTCCGGGATGCTCGCGTTCGAGGGCATGGGCGAGCGGCGTCGAATCGTTCATCACCCTTCCGTCGGGGAAACACAGCACCGGAATGACCGGCGGCAGGCCGGCCGCGACCGCGACGTCGCGTGGATTGCCGGTGGCGTGCCATACGAAGGGCAGGCGGCGGTAGCGCATCAGCGCCCGCATCTTCACCGAATAGGGCGACGGGTTGAAGCCGTGCAGCGTGTAGACGCCGCTCACCGCCGCGTTCACAGGCCCAACACTGCCTTGGCGATGATGTTGCGCTGGACCTCGTTGGAGCCGGCGTAGATCGAGGCGGCGCGGTTGTTGAGATAGAGCGGCATCGCGGTGATACCCCACTCCGGCGTCACGGTCGGCGCGTTGTGGCCGAGCAGCCGCGCCTCGGGCTCGAAGGGCGCGGCATACCAGGCCAGCGCCTCGATGCCGAGATGGTCGATTTTCTGCGAGGTCTCGCTGCCCCGGATCTTCATCGCCGACGAGGCGGCGCCCGGGTTCTTGCCCTTGCTGAGGTCGGACAGCACCTGCAGCTCGATCATCTCCAGCGCCTGGATGTCCATCTCGGCCTCGGCCAGGCGTTCGGCGAAGCTGCGTTCGGTGGCGAGCTTGCCGGAACCGTCGGCCGCCTCCTCGCGCACGATGCGGCGCAGGTCGTCGAGCCTTGCATAGAGATTGGGCGTATAGGCCTCGCCGCCGCGCTCGAACTCGAGCAGGTACTTGGCCACCGTCCAGCCGGCGTTCTCCGGCCCGATGCGGTTGGCGATGGGTGTCCGCACATTGTCGAAGAACACCTGGTTGACCTCGTGATCGCCGGCCAGCGTGACGATCGGCTTCACGGTGAGGCCCGGCGTGTCCATCGAGTCGATCAGCACGAAGGAGATGCCGTCCTGCGGCTTGCCTTCCGTTCCGGTGCGCACCAGGCAGAACATGTGGTCGGCGACATGCGCGCCCGTCGTCCAGATCTTGGTGCCGTTGATGACGTAGTCGTCGCCGTCCCTCACCGCCCGGGTCTTGAGGCTGGCAAGATCGGAGCCCGAGCCCGGCTCGGAGTAGCCCTGGCAGAAGATGATGTCGCCCGACACGATACGCGGCAGGTACTTGGCCTTCTGCTCCGGCGTGCCGTATTTCATGATCACCGGGCCGACCATGCGCAGGCCCATGGCGAAGATGCGCGGCGCGTCGACGGCCGTGCACTCGCGCGAGAAGATGTAGCGCTGGATGGCGCTCCAGCCGGTGCCGCCATATTCCTTGGGCCAGCTCGGCGCCGACCAGCCCTTGCGGGCCAGCACTTTGTGCCAGCGCATACCGGCTGCAACGTCGGCGAAGACGCCGCCGGTCTTGCGCCCGGCCTCGCGCAGGTCCTCCGTCAGGTTGTCGTCGAGGAAGCGGCGG
>MEMN01000143.1:22500-28033 GCA_001767945.1 Alphaproteobacteria bacterium RIFCSPHIGHO2_12_FULL_66_14
AAAAGCCTCGTCCTGGGCGCTGAGTGCTAGATCCACGGGCATTCTCCGGCTGGTCTGTCCACAGAGGCTAACGGTCGCCGCCACCGGCCGTCCAGAGCACGGCTGACAGGGGCTTCCGACGGGCGGTATGGTTCGTGCATGTCGCGTTGAGTTCGACCGCGGAGATCGCCATGGCCCGGCTGCTGTGTCTGTTCGCGTTCCTGTTGCTCGCCCTGCCCGCCGCCGCCCAGGACCGCAAGGAAGTCGACGTGGCCCTGGTGCTGGCCATCGACATCTCGGGAAGCATCGACCCCGACGAGGCCCGTCTGCAGCGCCAGGGCTATGTCGAGGCCTTCCGCGACCCGGTGATCGTCAAGGCGATCCTGAGCGGCAACCACGGACGGATCGCCGTCGCCTATTTCGAATGGTCGGATTCCTGGGTGCAGAAGCTGCTGGTCGACTGGACCCTGCTCGATTCCGAGGCGGCGATCCTGGCCTTCACCAACCGCCTTACCCAGGCGCCGATCTCGATCGCGCGCCGCACCTCGATCAGCGGCGCCATCCGCTACGCCATCCCGCTGTTCGACCGCGCCCCCTACGAGACCGAGCGCAAGGTGCTCGACATCTCGGGCGACGGTTCCAACAACGACGGCGGCCTGGTCACCGACCTGCGGCACGACGCGCTCAAGGAGCGCATCATGATCAATGGCCTGCCGATCATGAACGACCGGCCCAACCCCTACGGTTTCCCGAGCGAGACCGACCTCGATCGCTACTACCTCCATTGCGTGATCGGCGGCCCGCGCTCCTTCGTCGAGGTCGCCGTCAACTTCGAGGACTTCCCCCGCGCCGTGCGCAAGAAGCTCCTGCAGGAAGTGGCCGATGTCGGGCCGCGCCCCGACTTCGATGTCGACGACCTCGGTGTGCCCGTCTCGCCCACGGGACGCGACGGCGTCCAGCTCGCGCAGGCCACACCGCGTCGAACCAGCGGCGCGCCCGAGGACTACACCCGCTTCGTGCGGCCCGAGTACGAGCTGGGCTGCGACGTCGGCGAGCGCCGCAGCCGCGAATTCTGGCAGCGCCGCTTCGGTGTGACGCCGGACTGAGGGCTTCCTATCCTGCGCGGCATACGCGCCCCTCAAGCGACTGGTCCCTCAGGATTTTTCGTCGGTTCCGCGGCCTCGGAATGGGAAACATTGTGGGACATTTTTTCGCCCGCCCGGCGGTTCAAGTAGTCGAGCACCCGGATGGAGGCGAGATGGGTGAACGTTCGCCGCCAGCCGACCTCCAGCCCCTTGTGGTAGACCGAGCGCAATTCGCCCTCCCGGACGATCGCCATCAGCCTGTCCTCGATAATGTCCCGGCGTTGTAGCTGGATAGCGTCCCAGCGCTCGCGGAACGCCGGGTCGCGCCTGCGCCAGCGGTAGGCGGTCGACAGCGGCACACCCGTACGCTTGGCGGCCAGGCTGACCTCGCCGCACAGACGCAACTGACGGAGAAAGAAAACCCTGAGCCGCGGCGGGGTGCGCCGCTTCACCGGGCCACGCAGCACCCGCGCCAACAACTCCGAGGCACTCCAGGCCTCCTCCGCTTCCATGGTCATCCTTCGTCCTCCAGTTGATCGGATTCTTTGAGAGGATTGATAGTACATTCCTATTATCTCGTCAAGCCGTCGCGACCGCGATGCCACCGGCGCGACCGGCAAGCCGCAGGCGATCACCCGCCGTCACGTTGCGGTGAAACACCGCGTCGTGACAGGCGCGTGAAGACCGCCGCGGGATAGCGTGCCGACGATCGAACATTGCGGAGGAACAGACATGAAAATGATAGCAGTGCTTGCAACCGGCATCATCGCCATGAGCGGATCCGCATGGGCGAGCGGCCTGGAGCAGCCCGCACGGGATTTTTCCGGCGACTATGGAATGGCCGGCAAGGGTTCGGGGCCGCGCGACAGCGCCTACGTCGGGACCTGCAGGATAAGCGCCGCGGACCAGGGCTACGACATCTCCTGCTTCAATGCCGATACCCGTCATACCTACGTCGGCAAGGGCCTCGCCCAGGGCGACACGCTGGCGATCTTCATCGGCGACACCCTGCGTGGCGACCACAACAGCGTTTTCACGGGGGAATACCTGGTGCTCTACCGCGTCCGCGCCGACGGCGTTCTCGAAGGAACATGGGTCCATGCCGGCAGCACTGCCGGCGGCGCCGAAACGCTGACGCCGGCGCGCTGAGGGGATAAGCCTATCATGCCACTCGACCCCATCGACACGGACCTCCGCCTCGCCTTTTGGCCCTGCCGGCGGCCGGAACCGAGCAAGCCTTCATGGACCGGTGTGCCATGCGGCTGACGCTCCAGGTTCGCGCTTTTTCGTCCAGTTCGGAGACGGTCGTCAGCACGTGGACGAGGCGTCGTCCAGGCATTGTCGGCGCCAAGGGGCAAACATCGCGCCATGACCCCCGTTGGCGACTAGGCGGCCGATCTGACGACGGCCTCTGAATTCTGTAGCGTTCGATCTAAAATAATGGTCTGCTGCCCCAATGGGCCGGCTCAAGGAATTCGACGAAAGCAAAGCCATCGACGGTGCCGTCGACTGCTTCTGGGCGCGCGGCTATGAGGCGACATCGGTGCGCGACCTGGCCGAGCACATGGGCATCGGCGGCGCCAGCCTCTACAATGCTTATGGCGGCAAGCGCGCCCTGTTCGTCGCGGCACTGGCCCGCTATGCGGACCGCTCGATGCGCGAACGCATCGCCCGGCTGGAGGGTGATGGGCGGCCGAAGGAGGCCATCCGGGCCTTTCTCGCAGAGATCATCGAGCGGTCCCTCGCCGACCGCGACCGCAAGGGCTGCCTGCTGGTCAACTCGGCGCTCGACGTGGCGCCGCACGATGCCGAAATCGGCAAGGTCGTCGCGGGCTACCTCGACGAGATCCGCGCCTTCTTCCGGCGCAACATCGAGGCGGGCCGAAGCGCCGGCCAGATGCCGCGCAACATCGATTCCGACGCTGTCTCCACCCACCTGCTGGGGGTCCTGCTGGGCCTCCGCGTATTGGCGCGCACGATGCCCGACCGCGTGCTGCTCGAAGGCGTCGTCCGCCCGGCGCTCGACCTGATGGACATGCCGGTCAAGCCGCGTGCCCGGCGGGGCCGGCCATGAGCGGGACGACAAGCTGATGTCTCTTCGAAGGAAGGATTAGATCATGTCACTGGCAGACAAATTGGCAGAAACCCGCGCCGCGAGCGCGGGCCGGATTCCGCCCGAACGGGCGGCCATCATGCATCGCGCGACGGACGATCTGCGGAAGTCCGGGATCCTCGATCGCATCGTGCCGGCCGGCAAGCCCGCGCCGGCCTTCGAGCTGGCCAACCACGACGGCCGACGGGTTTCGTCGGCCGACCTCCTAGCCGCCGGCCCGTTGGTCGTCTCGTTCTTCCGAGGGTCGTGGTGACCCTATTGCAGGCATGAGCTGGACGCTCTGCAGACCATCTACGCCGACATCGCGGGCCTTGGCGCCTCGCTGGTCGTGATCTCGCCCGAGCTGCCGGAACGCACGGCAGACATGGCCGCCAAACAGAAGCTCACCTTCCCGATCGTGTGGGACGAGAAGTCGACGGCCGCCGAAGCCTTCGGCCTCGCCTTCACCCTGCCCGACGACCTGAAGGCCGTCTATATGGGCTTCGGCAACGACCTCGCGGTCCGTAACGGCGATCCGTCGTGGCGCCTGCCAGTGCCGTCGCGCTTCGTCATCGACGGCAGCGGCATCGTCCGGCTGGTCCAGGCCGACCCCGATTACCGCTACCGGCCGGAGCCGGAAACGACGCTCGATGCGCTGCGCAAGGTCGTCGCGGGATGAGCAAGGCAACCAAGGCCGATCGAGGCATGACCCGGAACGACTCGATCGGTCTCTGCCGGGAACAGCACGCCGAGCTCTACACCGGCGACGGCGTGTTGCGGCTGGTTGTCGACCATCCCTCCAACGCCCGATTGATCGGGACATGTGCCCAGGCCTGTCTGGTGCGGGCGGTGGATCTCACCGTCGAGGCGGGGGACGGCTCCGCCATCGTCTATATCGCCCGAGGCGGCAGCGCTTCGCGGATCGCCACCGCGACGGCGGTGCAGCGCGCGAATGGCGCCGTCGGTCTTGTCGAGTGGAGCATCGAGCCGGGCTTCGACCATACTGCCACCGCCGAGGACGGGGCCGAGGTTCACCGGATCACGCGGATCGCCGGCCCGCAGCGCTGAAGCATCACCGCTGCGCGTCGAAGAAGGAATCGGCGCTCTCGACCTCGACCAACCGGTCCTTGCGGATTTCGAGGAAACGCGTCGCCGCCGTGCGGGTGAAGTAGCGGTCGTGGCTGACGAACAGGCAGGAAATCTCGCCCTGCTCGAGCTCGGCCTCCAGCGCCTCCTGGCCCTCGATGTCGAGATGGTTGGTCGGCTCGTCGAGCAGGTAGATGTTGGGGCGCAAGAGTTTCATCTTCAGGAACACCAGCCGGGCGCGTTCGCCGTGGCTCAGCAGGCCGATCGGCTGGCGGATGCGCGCAAAGGCGAAGCCCGCCTGGGCCAGCAGCCGCACCGCCTCCTTCTCGGTGGCACCCTCGGCTTCGACGACATAGTCGAGGATCGTCGTGGCTGTCGGCAGGTCGCGCATCGTCTGGTCGAAATAGACCAGCCGGCAGGACGGGTTGAATCGGATCGCGGCCTGGCTGTCGTAGTGCTCCAGCGCCGGATCGTAGGCGGTCGCCAGCGCCGACAAGAGCGTCGACTTGCCCGTCCCGTTCGCCCCCAGCACCGCCACGCGGTCGCCGGCGGCCACGGTCAGGCGATCGATGGCCAGCAGCTTACGGCCGCCGCCGGGCACCACGACATCGAGATCGGCGATCCGGAGCGCCACCTTGGCGTCGATCTCGCCCTCGCTCAGCTCCAGCCGGCGCTCACGCGTCGCGTAGGTCTGGGTCCGCTCAGCCTCGATCTTCGCAATCCGCGATTCGACGGCGTTCTTGCGCTTGTTGAGGTCGGGATTCTTGACCGCCCAGACCTTGTAGCGCGCCGCCGCCCGCTCCAGCCGCTCGATTTCCTTGGCTTCCAGGCGGCTGCGCGCCGCCGCGGTGGCGTCGCGGCGCAGCAGCTCCTCGCGGGCCAGCGAGAACCGCGTCTTGAAGGCATGAACGCCGTCCGAGCGCAGGAACAGCGTACGCTCGGTCACGCGATCGAGGCATTCGCGGTCGTGGCTCACGATCAGCATCGGGATCTTGAACTCGACCGTCAGCCAGCGCTCCAGCGTGTTGATGTTGGCGAGGTCGAGATGGTTGGTCGGCTCGTCGAGGATCAGGAGGTCGGGCTCCTCCAGCCGCGCCGCCGCGGCGATCAGCATCAGCCGCTGCCAGCCGCCCGACAGCGTGCCGAAGCGCTGCTCCGCGATTTCCGGCGCGACGCCGATCTCGTCCAGCAGCACGTCGATGCGCCAGTCCTCACCGCCGAGGCCGGCGCGCTCCAGCGAGGCGCCCAGTACTTCGCGCACCGTCTGGCCGACCAGTCCCTCGGGAATTTC
>MEMN01000144.1:0-17729 GCA_001767945.1 Alphaproteobacteria bacterium RIFCSPHIGHO2_12_FULL_66_14
ATATGACGCGCGGCCGCGCCATGTTCGGCGTCGGTCCGGGCGCGTTGGTCCATGATGCCGCCAAGATCGGCATCAAGGCCGCGGACCAGCGTGACCGCATGAACCAGTCGCTCGACGTGATCATCGAGCTGATGGCCGGCAAGTCGGTGACCAGGAAGACCGACTGGTTCGATCTGACGGCGGCCCAGCTTCAGCTCCGGTCCTACAGCCAGCCCAACATGGAAATGGCCGTGGCCTGCGCGCGCTCGCCGGTCGGCGCCGTGGCGTCGGGCCGGCATGGCATCGGCATGCTGTCGATCGGCGGCACGTCGGACGACGCGCTCAAGGCGCATGCCGCCAACTGGCAGACCTACCAGGAACATGCGCGGCAGAACGGCAAGGTGTCGGACCGCTCGAAGTGGCGCATTGTCACTTTCGCGCATGTCGCCGAGACGCGTGAGCAGGCGCTCGAGGATGTGAAATTCGGCATCGACCGCTTCGCCAAATACTTCACCGACGTCGCCACCTTCCCGATCCTGCCGCCCGGCATAACCGACGCGGCGGAGTACCTGACCAAGGAAGGCATCGCCTGCATCGGCACGCCGGACGACTGCATCCGCCATTTCGAGCGGTTGTGGAAGGGCTCGGAGGGCGGCTTCGGCGCCGTCCTGTTGCTCGCCCACAACTGGGCCGACTGGCCGGCGACGCAGCGCTCCTATGAGCTGATGGCGCGCTTCGTCCATCCGCATTTCCAGCGCCGTTCCAATGCGCCGAGACAGCAGAGCTATGACATCGCCACCGCCAACCGCGACACCTACTCGATGCAGTCGCAGTCGGCCGTGGCGAGCGAGATCGAGAAATACCAGGCGGCCAAGTCAAAGCGCGCCGCCGAGTAGCCAACGAATTTCAAGGGAGAGACAGATGTCCAAGTCCATTCTGATGCATGAAAACGGCGGCCCGGAGAAGATGCAACTTCACGACGTCGAGGTCGGCGCCCCCGGCCCAGGCCAGGTGAAGATCCGCCACACCGCGATCGGCCTCAACTTCATCGACGTCTACACACGCTCCGGTCTCTACCAGACGCCGATGCCGAATGCCGTGGGCCGCGAGGCGTCCGGCGTGATCGTCGAAGTCGGGCCCAAGGTGAAGGGCTTCAAGAAGGGCGACCGCGTCGCCTATTGCGGCGTGTTGGGCGCCTACTGCCAGGAGCGCCTAATGGGCGTCGACCAGCTCGTGCACGTGCCCAAGGGCGTGAGCGACGAGCAGGCGGCGGCGATCATGCTGAAGGGCATGACCACGGAATATCTCGTCGATCACACCGCCAAGGCGTGGCTCAAGAAGGGCGACACCATCCTGTTCCATGCCGCGGCCGGCGGCGTCGGCCTGTTGTTCGGCCAGTGGGCCAAGGCGCGCGGCTATAAGGTGATCGGTACCGTGTCGTCGCCGGAGAAGGCCGCGCTCGCCAAGAAGAACGGCTACAAGTGGGTGATCGACTACACCAAGGAAGACATTGTCGCCCAGGTAAAGAAGATCACCAAGGGCAAGGGCGTGCCCGTCGTGTTCGACGGCGTCGGCAAGGACACCTGGAACGCCTCGCTCGACTGCCTGCAGCCGCGCGGCCTGATGGTCTCGTTCGGCAATGCCTCGGGCGCGGTGCCGCCGGTGGCGCTCGGCATCCTCAACACCAAGGGCTCGCTCTACGTGACGCGCCCGAGCCTGGGCGTCTATACGGCGACGCGGGCGGAACTCGAGGCCTCGGCCAAGTCGCTGTTCAAGATGGTGAAGAGCGGCAAGGTCAAGATCGCCATCGACCAGCGCTATCCGCTGGCCAATGCCGCCCAGTCGCATATCGACCTCGAAAGCCGCAAGACCACGGGCCAGACGATCCTGGTGCCCTGAGCCGCCGTGCTGTGTAGCCGTTGATGGTCATCGTCGGACTGACCGGCTCGATCGGCATGGGCAAGTCGACCGCGGCCAGGATGCTGCGGGAGATGGGTGTGCCGGTGTACGACGCCGATGCCGCCGTGCATGCGCTTCAGGCGCCGGGGGGCGCTGCGCTGCGCGGCATCGAGGCGGCGTTTCCCGGCGTCGTGAAGGCGGGCGTGCTCGATCGCCAGGCGCTGGGCGCGCGCGTCTTCGGTAACAGGGAGGCGCTGCGCAAGCTCGAGGCGATCGTTCATCCCCTGGTCGGCCAGCGACAGAAGGCGTTCCTGCGCCGCGCGGCACTCGCCGGCGAGAAGCTGGTCGTGCTCGACATCCCGCTGCTGTTCGAGGGTCTGGGCGAGCGCCGCGTCGACGCCACGCTGGTGGTGAGCGCGCCAGCCTTCCTGCAGCGCCGGCGCGTCATGGCGCGGCCCGGCATGACGGCGGAAAAGTTGGACGGGATCCTGCGTCAGCAGGTCCCGGACGCGCTGAAGCGCCGCAAGGCGAGCCAGATCATCCCGACCGGGCTGGGGATCGCCCCCACGCGGGCTGCCCTCGCCGCGGCGGTGACACGGCTCAGCCAGCATCCCGGTCGCTTCTGGCCGCCCAACCCGTGGCGCGAGCGATTCACAGGCCAGCTCGCGCGCGCCCGTCGCAAATAGCGCGGCAACTGGCTACAAGGTCGGGATGCGTGAAATCGTCCTCGACACCGAAACCACCGGCCTCGATCCGCTCGCCGGCCACCGCATCGTCGAAGTGGGCTGCCTCGAACTCGTGAACATGGTGGCCACCGGTCTCTCGTTCCAATGCTACTTCAATCCCGAGCGCGACATGCCGACCGGCGCGCAGGACGTACACGGCCTCACCGAGGAGTTTCTGTCCGACAAGCCGCTGTTCGCCGACAAGGCTGACGAGCTGCTGGCGTTCCTGGGCGACGCGCAACTCGTGATCCACAACGCGCAATTTGACCTGGGCTTCCTCAACGCCGAACTGGAACGCGCGGGGAGGGCCAGGATCGCCAATCCCTACGTCGACACGGTGTCGATGGCGCGACGCAGGTTTCCCGGCCAGCGCGCCAGCCTCGATGCGCTGTGCGAGCGCTTCGGCATCGACAATGCCCATCGTACCAAGCACGGCGCGTTGCTCGATTCGGAGTTGCTGGCCGAGGTCTATCTCGAGCTGAGCGGGGGCCGGCAGCGCGATCTCGGCCTCGCGCCGGAAATGACCGGCACGGCCACAGACGGCACTGCGGCGGCGAACAACCGGCCGGTGCGTCCGGCCCGGCCGCATATGGTCAGCACGGCCGAACTCGCGGCCCACGCCGAATTCCTGAAAAAGCTCAGCGATCCGCTCTGGTCGAAGGCCTGACGCGGCCGGAGTTGCCGCGTCCTAGGCGTGGCCGACCGGGCCGTCGGCGACTCCGGGCATCCTGCCGCCATTGGCTTCGAGTTGCTGGCGGTAGAGGGCCACGAAATCGACCGGTGCAATATTGAGTGGCGGAAAGCCCGCCTCGCGCGTGGCGTTGGCCACCACGGCGCGGGCGAAGGGGAACAGCAGGCGCGGCGTTTCGATGAACAGCAGCGGCCCGTAGGCATCCTGCGGCAACTCGCCGAGCGACACGGTGCCGGCATAGACCAGCTCCAGCATGAACAGCGGTTCCTTCTCGGGCGTCTGGGCGCTGGCCTCGATCGTCAGCGCCACCTCGAAGGTCTTGGCGTCGAACTGGCGGTTGGTCACCTGGACATTGAGGGTGAGCTGCGGCTGGGTCTGCTCGATCAGGCTCTGCGGCGCGCGCGGGTTCTCGAAGCTCAAGTCCTTGATGTACTGGCCGTGCATGGTCAGCGAGGCAACGGCCTGGGGCTGGTCGGCGGCCGGCTTGGCGGGCGGAGGCGTGGTCGTCATGGCACACTGTCGCTTTCGTTGGGCACTGGTCGGGAGCCACTGGGGGCGGCGCGGGCGGTACCATGCAGGGCTGGACTGCACAAGATGCGGGAGCGCCCAGCCGCCGGGCAATTGCCAACCAGGCGCTGAGCGGCGATGATAAATCCCTCTATTTGCAGGGTTCAACAAGGGTATGGATCGGTCTTCTCTGCGCCCGCTCGTGGGCATTTCCGCCTGTCTCAAGGAAAACGGTCGTGGCGGCTGGCACCACTCCGCGGGCGAAAAATACGTCCAGGCCGTAATTCGCGCCGTTGGCGCCCTGCCGGTGCTGATCCCCGCCTTCGGGCCGGAACTGGGCGATGATGTTGCCATGGCCGAAGCTCTCGACCGGCTGCTGGATACGCTGGACGGTGTCCTGCTGACGGGCAGCCCGTCCAATGTCGAGCCGCATCACTACGGCAAGGAAAGCCGGCCCGGCACGGCCCACGACCCCGCCCGCGACGCCACCACCCTGCCGCTGATCCGTCACGCCATCGACCGCGGCGTGCCGCTGTTCGCGATCTGCCGTGGCCTGCAGGAGGTCAACGTGGCGCTGGGCGGCTCGCTGCACCAGCTTGTGCACGAGGTCGACGGCCGGCGTGATCACCGCTCGCCCAAGTCGCCCGACATGGACGTGAACTACGCGCCGGCGCACGACATCGACATCGTCGAGGGCGGGATACTGCATCGGCTGCTGGGCGAGCGCCGCGTGAAGGTGAACTCGCTGCATGCCCAGGGCGTCGACGTGCTGGCGTCGCGCGCCAAGCTTGAGGCGACCTGCTGCGAGGACGGCCAGGTCGAGGCCTTCAGCGTGCCCGACGCACCTGGCTTCGCTCTCGCTCTTCAATGGCACCCCGAATACAAGGCGCTCGAGAATCCGGTCTCGATGAAGGTGTTTGGTGCCTTCGCCTCGGCTTGCCGCACCCGGGCGGCGGCACGGATGGCGCCGATGCGCGCCGCCGCCGAGTAGCCAGATGGCAATACCCGCCAGCCGCAACAACGCCCGCCGCGATTTCTATGAACGCATCGGCGGCCTCTCCTTGGCGCCACTCTGGGAGTCGCTGCATCAGCTTGTACCCCCGGCTCCCGCGCCCAAATACCAGGCGGCGAGCTGGGACTACGACAAAGTCCGGCCATTCCTGATGGAGTCGGGCACGCTGATCACCGCCAAGGAGGCGGTGCGACGAGTGCTGATCCTGGAGAATCCGGCGATGCCGGGCAGCGCCTGCATCACGCCCACACTTTACGCCGGCCTGCAGCTCATCCTGCCGGGGGAGGTGGCGCCGGCTCATCGCCACACCCAGTCGGCGCTGCGCTTCATCGTCGAGGGCGAGGGTGCCTACACCGCCGTCGACGGCGAGCGCACGATCATGCGCGAGGGCGACTTCGTCATCACGCCGACCTGGACCTGGCACGACCATGGCAACGATTCGTCGCAGCCCATGGTCTGGCTGGACGGTCTCGACATCCCGCTGGTGGCGATGTTCAACGCGGGCTTCGCCGAGAACGGCGAGACCGACGAACAGGCCGTCACCACGCCGCAGGGCACATCCGACGCCAGGTTCGCCAGCGGCCTGCTGCCGGTGGACTGGAAGCCGGCCCGGCAGACCTCGCCGATCTTCAACTATCCCTATAGCCGCACGCGTGAGGCGCTGCGGGGCCTCGCCAAGGCCGGCCCGCCCGACGCCTGCCACGGCTACAAGCTGCGCTACGTCAATCCGGCGAGCGGTGGCGCGCCCATCGCCACCATGGGCACTTTCATGCAGCTTCTGCCCAAAGGCTTTGCGACGGCGTCCTACCGCAGTACCGACGGTACGGTGTTCTCGGTGGTCGAGGGCGAGGGCGAGAGCACGATCGGCGATCGGACCTTCCGCTGGAAGAAGCGCGACCACTTCATCGTGCCGAGCTGGGCCAAGGTGGTGCACAAACCCAGGGGCGAGGCCGTGCTGTTCTCCTTCTCCGACCGCCCGATCCAGGAGAAGCTCGACCTGTGGCGCGAGGATCGCGGCGGGCGCTAGACGATGCGCCGCTTCTGCGCCGCCACCGAGCCGGCGCACTGGTCAGGCGGCAGAGGCCGCAGGTGGGTGTCGTAGGCGTCGGCGAACTCGGCCCGCCAAGGCGCGCCGTTGCGGCGATAGAGCGAGACGAACAACGTGCAGGCGTCGGACTGGTAGCGCAGCACGCGCGCCGGCTCGTCCTTGCGGTCGAGTGATGCGGTGCCGAACGTGGTGGCGAGCTGCTGCTCGTCCATCCCCTTGATGCGATCGAGCGGGATCGGCGTGCCGGGATTACGCGAGGTGAAAACGCCCTTCTCGCCGGTGGCGAGGGAATATTGCGGACTGGATTCCGTGACGCAGCCACCGAGGAGAAGGATGAACGCGAAAACCCCAAATGCCCTTTTCATGCCGTCATTCTAGCGCGGCCCGGCTGGCAAATTAAGGGGTGGCTTCAGCGTTTGCGCCACATGCACCATGGCCGCTACTCCCAGGACCGGCACGATCAGGTTCAGGATCGGGACGGTGCCTAGGAACACCAGGACGACGCCCGTCAGCCACAGCACGCCGCCATTGGCCTTGCGCCAGGCCTTCACGTCGGCCGGGTCGAGGCGGCGCAGCGCGACCTGCTCATAGTACTCCCGGCCGGCGAGCCAGCCGTTGGCGCCGTAGAACAGCGCCGCGCCCAGCCCGGCGATGAACAGCGCCACCAGGTAGAATGGCAGCAACACGAGGTTGAGTGCCACCAGGGTGAGCAGGAACACGACACCCGAGCGGAGGCCGACCCAGACCGGAATGCCACGCGCCTGGCCGAGCTTGGGGTAGTGCACGCTTTCGACGATGTCGGCGATCTTCTCGAGGAAGATCGAGATCACGATGCCGAAGCTCGCCGGGAACAGCATCAGCGCCAGTACCGTGACCGCGCCGCCGCCGAGCCAGCGGATGGTCTCGTTCAGCCAGCCCCACTGGAAGGTGGCGAAGGACTGCAGCGCCCACCACGCCACGACGCCGATGGCGATCTGCAGCACCAGCGACAGCGCCAGTGATTGCCAGATGATGACGCGCAGCCGGGGGTCGCCGAGCTGCCGGACGGCCAGTTCGAAGGCGCGGATCATCGGTGTGGCACTACTGCGGCCCGACGATTCCCGCCGCCTTCAGCTCGCCGATCTCCCTGGCCGAGAAGCCACTCTCGTCCAGGATCTCGTCGGTGTGCTGGCCGCGCTTGGCGGCGGGGCCTTTCACGCTTTCCTTGGTGCGCGAGAACCGCGGCGCGGCGGCCGGCTGGGCGAAGCCCGAGACGTCGACATAGGCGCCGCGCGCCTTGGCGTGCGGATGCTGCGAGGCCTCCTGCATGGTGAGCACAGGCGCGAAGCAGATGTCGGTGCCTTCCATGACCGCGCACCATTCGTCACGCGTCTTGGTCTTGAAGATACCCTCGAGCTTGGCCTTGAGGTCGCCCCACATCTTGCGGTCCATCTGTGCCGGCAGGTTCTGGCCTTTCAGTCCCGTCTTTTCGAGCAGCAGCTCGTAGAACTGCGGTTCGATCGAGCCGACGGAAACGAACTTGCCGTCCTTGGTCTCGTAGGTGCCATAGAAGTGTGCGCCACCGTCCAGCATGTTGGTCTCGCGCTCGTCCTTCCACAGGCCGGCGCCCGCCATGCCGTAGATGCCGCCCAGCAGCAGCGCCGCGCCGTCGACCATGGCCGCGTCGACGACCTGGCCCTTGCCCGACTTCTGCGCCTCGAGCAGCCCGCACACCATGCCGAAGGCCAGCAGCATGCCGCCGCCGCCGAAGTCGCCCACCAGGTTGAGCGGCGGCATCGGCTTGTCCTTGGAGCCAATGGCGTGCAGCGCGCCGGTCAGCGCGATGTAGTTGATGTCGTGGCCGGCCGCCTTGGCGAGCGGACCTTCCTGGCCCCAGCCGGTCATGCGGCCATAGACCAGCCTCGGGTTGCGCTGGAGGCAGACGTCGGGGCCGACGCCCAGACGTTCGGCGACGCCGGGACGGAACGGCTCGGTCATGCCGTCGGCCTTCTCGATCAGGCGCAGCACCACGTCGATGCCTTCCTTCTTCTGCAGGTCGACCGAGACCGAGCGCCGGCTCCTGTTGTGCACGGCGAACTTGGGATCGGCGAGGCGATCCATGACATGCGTCTTGGTACGGTCGACGCGGATCACGTTGGCGCCCATGTCGCCCAGCATCATCGAGCACATCGGCCCCGGCCCGATACCGGCCAGCTCGACGATCGTCAGTCCCGAAAGCGGACCCGCCATGTGCTTTCTCCCGCAAAGAGCATGTTTTTCAAGCATTGCCATGGTAGCTGAAGGGTACGGCGTTACAAAATGTGTCGCGCGGTCTAAAGTCCGCGCCGCGAGAGACGGTCGGAGGAAATGGATGAGTTTGGGCCGGTTTTGCACGGCGGCAGCATTTGCGGTTGCCGTCGCGGGCAGTGCGCTTGCGCAACAGGCAGCGCCAGCGACGTCTTCCGCTACTTCCAAGGAGTATAGCCAGCAGTTTCTGGTGCCCGGCTCGTGGTTTCACGGTGTCCATGGCCTCGCCTTCAACAAGGACGACCAGCTTTTCGCCGGTTCTGTGATCGGCCAGGCACTCTACCGCGTGCAGGTCGATACCGGCGAAGTCGACCGCGTGATCGACGCGCCAACCGGCATGGCCGACGACATCGCCTTCGCCGATGACGGCACCATGGCGTGGACGGCCTTCCTGTTGGGCAAGGTCTACATCCGCAAGCCGAACGGCAAGACCATCGAGGTCGCCAACGGCATGGGCGGCCCCAACTCGCTGGCCTTCGGCAAGGACGGAAGGCTGTTCGTGTCGGAAGTCTTCCTCGGCGACGCGCTCTACGAGATCGACCTCAAGAACGTCGACAAGCCCGACTTCAAGTCGTTCCCGCGCACCGAGCTGCGTCGGATCGCCGAGAAGCTGGGCGGCCTGAACGGTTTCGAGATCCACCGCGACGACGGTTTTCTCTACGGGCCGCTGTGGTTCAAGGGCGAGGTCGCGAAAGTCAACCTCGAGACGGGCGCGATCGACGTGATCGCCTCGGGTTTCAAGATCCCGGCCGCCGCCAACATCGATCCGCAGAATCGCGACAATCTCTTTGTCATCGACACCGGCACCGGCGACGTCTGGAGCATCAGCCTGACCAGCAAGGCCAAGAAGCTGGTGGCCTCGCTCAAGCCCGGCCTCGACAACCTCGCCTTCGATTCGCGCGGCCGCCTGTTCGTGACGTCGATGACCGACAACGGCATCTATCTCGTCGACAAGCACACCGGTGCCGCCAGGACCATCGTCGAGGGCAAGCTCGCCGTGCCGACCGACCTCGCCGTCACCACCGAAGGCGGCAAGGAGACGGTGCACGTGGCCGATGTGTTCAGCTATCGCACCGTCGACGGCCAGAGCGGCGAGGTGTCCGATGTGCTGCGCGTCCACGGCGACACGCACGCCTATCCGCTCGGCATTTCCGCCGGGCCCAGGCATGTGCTGCTGTCGAGCTGGTTCTCCAACACCGTCGAGAAGATCAATCGCAAGACCGGCAAGCTGGTGGCGACCTTGACCGGCTTCGCTGCTCCCGTCGACGCGCTGGAAGGCGCCGATGGATCGCTCTATGTCGCCGAGCTCGCCAGCGGCAATCTCGTGAAGGTGAGCCCCGACGGCAAGACACGCAGCGTCGTTACCAAGGAACTGCGCGGGCCGGTGGCCATGGCCCAGGGTCCGGGTAATCTGGTCTATATCACCGAGATCGCCGGCGGCGCGGTGCTCCAGATCGATGTCGCCACGGGCGGGCGCAAGGTCGTGGCCGACGGCCTGGCCGGTCCCGAAGGCATCGACGTCGGGCCCGACGGCCGTCTGTTCATCGCCGAAGTGGGCCAGAAGCGCGTGGTCGCCATCGATCCGTCGTCTGGCGCCAAGACGGTGATCGCCTCGAACCTCGACATCGGCCTCGCCCCGTTCCCCGGCGGTCCGCCGGCGCTGGTGCCGACCGGTGTGGCGGTGGCGAGGTCGGGTACGGTCTATGTCAGCTCCGACATCCGCAATGCCCTTTACAAGCTGACGCCGCCCTCACCGTAAGAGCAACGCGATGCCCGGCATTCCCTTCATCAAGGACTTCAAGTTCGACTACGGCACGGCGATGGAGGTGACACCGCTGATCCGCCGTGTCGTGGCCAACAACCCCAGCCCCTTCACCTTCAAGGGCACCGGCACCTACATTGTCGGCCACGGCAAGGTGGCGGTGGTCGATCCCGGTCCCGACCAGCAGGACCATATCGACGCCGTGCTGCGCGCCGTGCGCGGCGAGACGGTGACCCACATCCTGGTCACCCACACCCACATCGATCACGTGCCGGCCACGCCCGCGCTCGCCAAGGCGACCGGCGCCAAGGTCTACAGCTACGGCCCGCATCCCAAGCCGCCGGCCGGCGAGCATGCCGAGGAGGCGGGCGATCTCTCGTTCGCGCCCGACATCAAGCTGGGCGACGGCGACGTGGTCCAGGGTGACGGCTGGAACGTCGAGGCGGTCTACACGCCGGGCCACATCTCCAACCATCTCTGCTTCGCGGTGAAGGAGGACAAGGCGCTGCTCTCGGGCGACCACGTGATGGGTTGGTCGACGGCGGTGATCTCGCCGCCTGACGGCAACATGGCCGATTACTTCGCCAGCCTGCGCAAGCTCCTGCCGCGCGACGAGACGCTCTATATCCCGACGCACGGCGCCGAGATCCACAATCCCAATCCCTTCGTGCAGGCCTACATCGAGCATCGCCTCGGCCGCGAGGCGCAGATCCTGGCACGCCTCAAGGAAGGCCCGCAGACCATCCCGCAGATGGTCGCCAAGAACTACGCCGACACGCCGCTGCACCTGCACAAGGCCGCCGGCCGTTCGATGCTGGCGCATCTCGTCCAGATGGCGAAGGACGGCCGCGTCAAGACCGAGGACGGCCGCGCAACCGTCGACAGCATCTACCGGCTCTAGGAGACCGCGACATGGACATGAAACTTGCCGGCCGCACCGTGCTGATCACCGGCGGCAGCCGCGGCATCGGCTTCGCCTGCGCCATGGGCTTCGCGGCCGAAGGCTGTGCCGTCCACATCGCCTCGCGGTCCAAGGAGTCGCTCGAGGCGGCGCGGGAGAAAATCCGCGCCCGCCATAATGTACCGGTCGAGATCCATCCCGCTGACTTCTCCAAGGGCGACACCGCGCGCAGCATCGTCGAGGCCGTGGCTCATGCCGACATCCTGGTGAACAACGCCGGCGCCATCCCGCGCGGCGACATCTTCGGCATGACCGAGCCGAAATGGCGCGAGGCCTGGGATTTGAAGGTGTTCGGCTACGTCAACGCCACGCGTGCCATGCTGGAGAAGTTCTACGCCCGCAAGAAGGGCGTGGTGGTGAACATCATCGGCCTCGCCGGCGAGAGCTTCAACTACGACTACGTCGCCGGCACCATGGGCAATGCGGGCCTGATGGCCTTCACCCGCGCCGTGGGTTCGCGCAGCGTCGATCACGGCGTGCGCGTGGTGGCGATCAACCCGCCCGCCACCCGCACCGATCGCATGCTCACTTTGCTGCGTGGCCAGGCCGAGCAACAGTTCGGTGATCCCGAGCGCTGGCCCGAACTCACCAAGCACATGCCGTTCGGCCGCGCCGCCGAACCCGACGAGGTCGCCGATCTCGCGGTGTTCCTGGCGTCGGACCGCGCCAGTTACATCAGCGGCGTGGTGATGACCCTCGACGGCGGGCAGGCGGCGCGCCACTAGCGGCAGAGCTACTTGTACTTGTTGGCGGCAGCCTTGGCGCCCGGGTTGGTGTGCGCCGCCGCAAAGGGCGAGACCGAGACGACCTTCTTGGATTTGTCCTGCTTGGGCTTCTTCTTCTCGCGGTTGCTGCGGAGTTGACCTTTGGCCATGTCGGTTCCTTTCTGAACGTGCGCGCGGCAGGACCCTAGGCGTTTTCCAAACGCATGTACGATCTGTCTCGCCGTGCCGTCACTCCGCCGAGACGACGGCGCTCGTGCCGACAATGCCGAGACGTGCATGAGGCAGTGGCGCCAGGGCGACGCTCGACGCCTCGACCTTGATCTCGGCCCGCGGCCGGGCGGCGAAGCGCTCGGCCAGTGCATCGGACGGCCCGGCCCGGCCCCCCGCCGTGAAAACCCCCATGCACACCAGAAGAATACCGGCGCCGATGCCTGGCCCGTAGCCCCAGCGTGCGCTGTATCGCCAGCAGGGCATGACCGCGATGCCAATCACCGTCAGCAGGAGCGTAAATCCCAAAATCAACATCCGGCCTCTGATTGTGCCACCGGTCAAGGAAACGGCGGCGGCGCGGCCAGGTTCCGCCTTATTTTTGCCCCGCGTTCGGGCGCTGGCGCGCAGGTTCATCCACAATGCAAGGCATGACGCCACGGGCCGGCGCGGCGATAGTGTCGGCAAAACAATGACCGACGCCCTCTCGCCCGCCCTCTTGAGCGCCCACGCGCTGCTGCATTCCGTCTTCGGCTTCAACGACTTCCGGCCCGGCCAGGAGGAAATCGTCCGCGCCGTGCTGGCGGGCGAGAACGTGCTCACCGTCATGCCGACCGGCAGCGGCAAGTCGCTGTGTTATCAGTTGCCGGCCATCGTGCGGCCCGGTCTCACGCTCGTGGTCTCGCCGCTGATCGCCCTGATGCGCGACCAGGTGCGCGCCCTGGCGGCGGCCGGCGTGGCGGCAGGCAGCCTCAATTCCAGCAACGAGCCCGCCGAGACCGCCCGTGTCATGGACCTGCTGCGTCGGCGCGAACTCCGCCTGCTCTACGTCGCGCCCGAGCGGCTGGCTCGGCCCGACACGGTCGAGATGCTGGCCGAGGCCAACGTCACGATGATGGCGATCGACGAGGCCCATTGCGTCTCGCAGTGGGGCCACGATTTCCGGCCCGAGTACCTCACCCTGGGCAATGTCGCGCGCCAGATCGGCGCCATGGACGGTGGGCGGCTGCAGACCCTGGCCCTGACCGCGACGGCCGATGCGCCGACCCGCGGCGATATCGTCGAGAAGCTGTTTCCCGCGTCACCGCCGCGCGTCTTTGTCAGGAGCTTCGACCGGCCGAACCTGCGGCTCGCTTTCCAGACCAAGGAACGCTCCTCGCGCCAGGTGCTGGCCTTCGTGCGCGCCCACGAGGGCGAAAGCGGCATCGTCTATTGCGCCTCGCGCCGCAAGGTCGAGGAACTGGCGGCGACGCTGGCTGAGTCCGGCGTGCGCGCGCTGCCCTATCATGCCGGCCTCGACAAGCGCGTGCGCGACGCCAACCAGGATTCCTTCCAGCAGGACGACGGCGTGGTGATGACCGCCACCGTCGCCTTCGGCATGGGCATCGACAAGCCCGACGTGCGCTTCGTCTGCCACGCCGACCTGCCGTCCAACGTCGAAGCCTACTACCAGGAGATCGGCCGCGCCGGCCGCGACGGGCTGCCGGCCGACACGCTGACGCTCTATGGCCTGGGCGACATGCAGCTCCGCCGCCTGCAGATCGAGCAGAGCGACTCGTCCGACGAACGCAAGCGCATCGAGCGCCAGCGCCTGGGTGCGTTGCTGGCGCTGGCCGAGGCGCCGCGCTGCCGGCGCCAGACCTTGCTCGCCTACTTCGGCGAGCCATCCGAGCCCTGCGGCAACTGCGATCTCTGCGTCGAGGGTGTCGAGCGCTTCGACGGCACCATCGACGCCCAAAAGGCGATGTCGGCTATCCTGCGCACCGGCGAGCGCTTCGGCATGGAACATCTGGTCGCCATCCTGACCGGCGAGCGCACCGAGAACGTGACCAGGTTCAACCACGACAAGCTGCCGACCTTCGGTGTCGGCTCGGGCCGCAAGGCCGGCGAGTGGCGCTCGATCTTCCGCCAGCTCTCGGCCATCGGCCTGATCGCCCAGGACCTGATGGAGCACGGCCGATGGTGGGTGACGGAAGAAGGCTGGCGGGTGCTGAAGGGCGAAGTGCGCATCGAGCTGCGCAAGGACCTCACCTCGGGGGGGGCCAAGGGCAAGGCCGGCGCGCGCCGCGACCGGCGCGCCGCCACCGCCGCGATCGTGGGCGACGCCGACGCGGCCCTGCTCGACGCCCTGAAGACCCTGCGCTCCAAACTGGCGCGGACCCAGAACGTGCCCGCCTATGTCGTCTTCTCCGACCGCACCCTGGCCGAGCTCGCCTCGCACCGCCCGGCCAACCCCGGCGCCATGCGCGAAATCCACGGCATCGGCGACGCCAAGCTCGAGCGCTATGGCGCGGCGTTCCTGGAAGTCATCCGGGCCAACGCATAGGTCTCCGGCTACCTGTCACTCGCCCGACGGTTCGGGATTCTCGAACAGCGTGCCGGCCTTGAGGATGCGGTAGCGGCCGTCCTGGATTTCGGCCGCGGTCACGATGCCGGTGCGGGCGCTGCCGCCGTCGAGGCCGAGGCGGTCGCCTTCGAACAGGTGCGGGTCGTCCATGCCGCTGATCGCCTTGTGCTTGTCGGGCGGCGTGTGGCCGTGCACCACCAAGGTACCGCCGAAACCCTGCTTCCAGTCGAGGAAGCCGTGATTGATCCAGGCCCAGCGCGCCTCGGTGAAGATCGTCCAGGGCCGGGTCAGGAACTCGTCGGGGTCGGCGTGCGGGTCGAGGCCGCCGTGGACGAACAGCGTGTTGCCGAGGCTGACATGCGACCGCATGCCGTAGAGTCGATGGAAAACCGCTTCGCCCAGCGCCGTCCTGAGCAGGTCCTCGTCGGCGCGTGCCGCTGCGTGGCCGGTCCGCGCCGCCATCTGGTCGAGCAGCCTCTGGCCGCCCATGCGCTTGCTGAGCCACATGGTCTCGGCCTTGTGCGCATGGGGACCGCCGATGACCGACAGCATCATCATGATCTCGTGGTTGCCCATCACCCGGTCGATGTGATCGACACCACGCGCTTCCTCGCCCTCGGCCCACAGATCGAGAACGCCGATGCTGTCCGGCCCGCGATTGATCATGTCGCCGAGGTAGATCAGGCGCCGCCGGCCCCCTTGCGCCTTCGCCAGTCCGGCGATGCCGTCGAGCAAGGCGTGGAATTCCACGGCACAGCCGTGGACGTCGCCGACGGCGAACACGGTCTCGCCTTTCAGTGCGAACGGCGCGGGCTTCCAGGCGGAAATCTCGACGGGCACGGTCATGGCTGCAATCATAGCCCTCTCCGCCGGGCCTGGATATGCAGGCGGCGCCCGTCGCAGACCGGGAGCCATGGGAGGAACGACCCATGATGCCCGTCAATATCCCGACTGTTCAGCGCGCGTCGTTCTCGCGGATGAAGGCGCGGACCCGCGGCATGATCTGCTCACGCCATTTGCGGCCGTTGAAGATGCCGTAGTGGCCGACCCTGGGTTGCTCCCAGTGGACATGGCGGGCGCCGGGAATGTTGGGCGTCAGCGCATGGGCCGCCTTGGTCTGACCGATGCCGGAAATGTCGTCGAGTTCGCCCTCAACCGTCATCAGGGCGGTCTCGATGGCAGCAGGGTCGATCTTGCGGCCGCGGCTCACCCACTCGCCGCGCGGCAGCAGGTGCTCCTTGAAGACCACTTCTATGGTCTGGAGGTAGAATTCGGCGCTCAGGTCCATGACGGCGAGATATTCGTCGTAGAAGGCGCGATGGCCGTCGGCCGAGTCGTCGTCGCCCTTCACCAGATGTTCGAACTGCCGCATGTGCGCGTTGACGTGCCGGTCGAGGTTCATGGAGATGAAACTCGTGAGCTGCAGGAAGCCCGGATAGACGCGGCGCATGGCGCCGGGGTAGCCGAGCGGCACCGTCGAGATCACGTTCTGGCGGAACCACATCATCGAGTTGCGCATCGCCAGGTCGTTGGGGACGGTCGGGCTCTGGCGGGTGTCGATCGGGCCGCCCATCAGGGTGAGCGACTTGGGCTGGCGCGGGTCCTTGGCCTCGGCCATCAGGGCGGCGGCGGCCAGCACCGGCACCGAGGGCTGGCAGACGGCGATGACATGCACGTCGGGCCCGAGGTAGCGGCAGAAGGCGATGATGTAGTCGATGTAGTCGTCGAGATCGAAGTTGCCGTCGGTGAGCGGCACTTCGCGGGCGTCGGTCCAGTCGGTGATGAAGACATCGTGCTCGGGCAGCAGCGCCTCGACCGTGCCGCGCAGCAGGGTGGCGTAGTGGCCGCTCATCGGCGCCACCACCAGGACCTTGGGATCGCGCCGGCCAGTCCCAGGATGAGAATGGTCGCGATGGAAATGGAGGAGATCGCAGAACGGCTTGCGCAGCAGGATCTCTTCGTTGACCTCGACGGCTTCGTCGCCGATCGGTGTGGTCTTCAGGCCGAATTCGGGCTTGCCGTAGTTCTGGGTGAGGCGCGCCATGATCTCGGCACCGGCCGCCACCGACTTGCCGAACCAGGTGTCGGACAAAGGGTTGTAGGGGCTGGAATAGGCCTGCTCGAGGGCGTTGGCCCACAGCCGGACCGGCTTGGCGAGCTGCCGATGAAATTCGTACGCGTGATAAAGCATGTGGGGCCGGATTGTACGTGGTGCCGACCGCTTGTCACTTCAATATTGCAGCGCACAATGTGTGTAGATTCAATAGTTTAGAGCAACCGTCCCACGGCCGCGGCGATCGCGTCGGCCTTGGCGTCGTGGGTGAAGTGGGTGACGAACCGGCCGTTGCGGTCGAGCAGATAGACGATCGAGGAATGGTCCATCAGGTAGGGCCCGCCGTCCTTGCCCGGGACCTTCTGGTAGTAGACGCGATAGGCGCGTGCGACATCGGCGATCTGCTGCGGCGTGCCGGTAAGGCCGACGAAGGTGGGGCCGAAGTTGGTGACGTAGCCTTTCAGCAGGGCCGGCGTGTCGCGCTCAGGATCGACGGTGATGAGGACGAGGTTGACCTTCTTGGCGGCGTCCGGTCCCAGCTTCTCGACCGCCGTCTCCATCAGCAGCAGCGAGGTCGGGCAGACGTCGGGGCAGTAGGTGAAGCCGAAGTAGATGAGCGTCGGCTTGCCCTTGAGGCTGTCGCTGGTGACGGTGCGGCCGTCCTGGTCGACCAGCGTGAACGGCCCGCCGATGCTGGGCCGGCCGCCTTGGAAGGCGTCCCAGCCGATCCAGCCGGCGGCGAGGGCAAGGGCTGCAATCCAGACGCCGAGCAGGGCCTTCATGGTACGCGACATGGGCGGGAACATGGGCCGTGCAGGCCGGCTCGACAAGCCGGACCGCTGGTCGCACAAGAGGAGCTTATGAGCGCGGATATCGTCCTCCTGGCGCGCGCCGCCGACTACGCCGCCCGCCAGCACATCGCGCAGCGGCGCAAGGGCGAGCGCGCCGAGCCCTACATCAACCATCTGACCGAGGTGGCGGCCCTGCTCGCCGAGGCGACCGGCGGCGACGACGCGACGCTGCTGGCCGGCGGCCTGCTGCACGATACGCTGGAGGACACCGACGCCACCTATGAGGATCTGGAACAGCGGTTCGGCGCCGAGGTCGCGGCGCTGGTGGCCGAGGTGACCGACGACAAGTCGCTGCCCAAGGAAGAGCGCAAGCGCCTGCAGATCGACAAGACGCCCTCAAAGTCGCGGCGGGCGAAGCTGCTCAAGATCGCCGACAAGACGTCCAACCTACGCAGCATGGTGAGCAGCCCGCCGGCCGGATGGACGGAGGCGCGGTTGCGTGACTACGTCTCGTGGGCCGAGCAGGTGGTGCGCTCGTGCCGCGGCCTCAATCCCGCGCTCGACGCGGCGTTCGACGCCGCCCACGCCGATGCGAAGCGGCATCTTGGCTGACGGGGACGTGCCGGTGGCACAGCGCATCGTGGTTCTTGGCGGCGGCTTTGCCGGCCTGTGGAGCGCGGTCGGTGCCGCCCGCGCGCTTGACGAGTTGGGTATAGGCGCCGACCGGGAGAGATCG
>MEMN01000144.1:17738-35712 GCA_001767945.1 Alphaproteobacteria bacterium RIFCSPHIGHO2_12_FULL_66_14
TGCTGGGCCCGATCGGCGTGCAACGCATCGAAGGCGAGGTCAGTGGCATCGACGTCGCGCGGCGGACCGTCGCCTACCAGGCGGACGGCGCGGCGCGCACCTTGACCTACGACCGGCTGGTCTTCGCACTGGGCAGCCGCCTCGCCCATCCGCCGATCCCGGGCCTCGACCGCCACGCCTTCGATGTCGACACCCATGCGTCGGCGGAACGGCTCAATGCGCACATTGCCGGTTTGGCGCGACGCAACCCTTCCCCCGGGCAGTTCACCGCGCTCGTCGTCGGCGGCGGGCTGACCGGGATCGAAGCCGCCGCGGAAATGCCCGGCAAGCTCAGCGCCGCCGGCGCCGAGTCACCGCGTGTCATCCTGGCCGACCACGCGCCCCGCATCGGCTCCGACATGGGCGAGGGCGCGCTGCCCGTCATCGACGAAGCGCTCCGCGCCCTGGGTATCGAAACGCGCGGCGGCGTGTCGGTTGCCGCCGTCGACGCCGAGGGCGCGACGCTGGCGAGCGGCGAGTGGATCGCCGCTGCCACGATCGTCTGGTGCGCCGGCATGCAGGCCCACCCGCTGACGGCCCAGTTCCCGGTCGGGCGCGACCGGCTGGGCCGGCTTCCGGTCGAACCATCGCTCAAGATCAAGGGCCTCGCCGCCGAGTTCGCTGCTGGCGATGCGGCGTGGTTCCTGGTCGACGGCGTTCACGCCTCGGTGATGTCGTGCCAGCATGGCCGGCCGATGGGCCGTTTCGCCGGCCACAACGTCGTCTGCGACCTGCTGGGCCGGCCTCTGCTGCCGCTCCGGATCGACTGGTACACGACGATCCTCGACCTCGGGCCGTGGGGCGCCGTCTACACCGAGGGCTGGGATCGAAAGCTCGTGTCGCGCGGGGCCGACGCCAAGCGCACCAAGGAACTGATCAACCGCCAACGCATCTATCCGCCGCAATCGGGCGATCGCCGAGCGATCCTCGATGCCGCGACCCCCACAGTGCAGGCGCCGCCCGTCCGATTTGGCTAAGCTCGGCGGGGCCGAGGGAGGAAGCGATGTTCTATGACGCCGCCAAGCGCGACCACGGGCTGCCGCAGGATCCGCTGAAATCGCTGATCGTGCCGCGGCCGATCGGCTGGATCTCGACGATGGATGCCCAGGGCCGGGTCAATCTCGCGCCCTACAGCTTCTACAACGGCGTCGGAGAATTCCCGCCGATGGTCTATTTCTCGACCACCGGCACCTACGGCGACACGCCGACCAAGCACAGCCGCATGAATGCCGAGCAGACCGGCGAGTTCGTGGTCAACATGGTGAGTGCTGCCCTCGCGGAGCAGATGAACGTGACCACCGCCATGGTGGCGTTCGGCGTCGACGAACTGAAGCTTGCCGGTCTCACCGCAGTGCCCTGCCGGCTCGTGAAGCCGCCGCGCGTAAAAGAATCGCCCGTGGCGCTCGAATGCAAGTACTGGCGCACCATCGAGATGCCGGCCGAGAAGGGCCACGAGGCCAAGCGTGGTTCGGTGGTGTTCGGCCAGGTGGTCGGCATCCACATCGACGACAGCATCATCAAGGACGGCCGCATCGACACGCTGGCCTTCAAACCGGTTGCCCGGTTAGGTTATAGTGAGTACACCACCACCGAGAACGTCTGGCGGATGCGCCGGCCGGACGATCCGCGTTATCAGTAGGCCGCGTTACCAGTAGACCGAGGGATTGATGTTCTACGATACCGCCCGCCGCGACCACGGCATGACCCAGGATCCGCTGACCGCGCTGGTCGTGCCGCGCCCCATCGGCTGGATCTCGACCCTCGACGGCCAGGGCCGCGTCAACCTGGCGCCCTACAGCTTCTACAATGCCGTCAGCGCCTCGCCGCCCATGGTCTATTTCTCGACCACCGGCACCTACGGCGACAACCCGACCAAGCATTCCAGGCGCAACGCCGAGGAGACCGGCGAGTTCGTGGTCAATATGGTGAGCGCCGAGCTCGCCAAACAGATGAACGTCACGACCACGATGGTCGACTATGGCGTCGACGAGATGAAGCTGGCGGGGCTGACGCCGGCGCCGTCGCGCTACGTCAAGCCGCCGCGCGTGGCGGAATCGCCGATCGCGCTCGAGTGCAAGTACTGGAAGACGATCGAAATGCCGATCGAGGAGGGCCGCGAGGCGCACCGGGCGACCGTGGTGTTCGGGCGCGTCGTCGGCATCCATGTCGCCGACAGCATCATCAAGGACGGGCGTATCAATACGCTCGCCTTCAAGCCGGTCGCACGCCTGGGTTATAGCGAATACACCACCACTGAGAATGTCTGGCGCATGCCGCGCCCCGACGACACGCGCTATCAGTGAGAGCGCAGCACTGGCGCCACTGACCGCGCCATCGCTAGCACGCGCTTGTCGGCCATGGCCTCGCCCATCAGCATGAAGCCCACTGGCAGTTCGCCGGCAGCGTGGCAGGGCAGGCTGATACCGCAACGGTCGAGGAAGTTGCCGACCGTGGTGTTGCGCAGCAGCAGCATGTTCTTTTTGGTGAAGCCGTCGGCCGTGGAAACCTCGTCGAGGGTCGGCGCCACGATGGCGCAGGTCGGCATGGCAACCGCATCGTAGTTCGAGGTGACGGCGGAGACACGGCGGCAGAGGTCGGTGCGCTTGCCCAGGAGGTCGACGTAGTCGGCGGCACTCATCTCCTTGCCGCGCAGGATGCGGGGCGCCACGAACTGGTCGTAGTCGTTGTGCCGGCGCGCGATCAGCTCCCGATGCCAGGCATAGGCCTCGGAGGCGGCGAACCCGCCCTTGGCATTGATCGTCGGCAATTCATTCAGTTGCGGCAGGTCAATATGCTCGATCTTGACGCCCTTGGCTGCCAGCGCTTTTAACGCCCGCTCGAAGGCTTTGGCGACAGTGGGATCGAGGTCCTCCATCACGAAATGCTTCGGCACGGCGAAGCGCAGGCCGGCGAGCGGCGCTGCTTCCGGCACGGAGATTGGCTCGGCCGCAAAGATCGCGTCGACGATGGCGCAATCCTCGACGGAGTTGGCAAGAGGTCCGATCGAATCAAGCGAGGTCGAGAGCGGCACGACGCCGTCGATCGGCACGCGCCGCGCCGTCGGCTTGAAGCCCACGATGCCGCAGACGGCGGCGGGAATGCGCACCGAGCCACCGGTATCGGTGCCCAGCGCCACAACGGCCATGCGGTCGGCGACGGAGACGGCGGCGCCGGCCGACGAGCCACCGGGCACGCGCTTGCGGTCGGCGGGATTGCCCGGCGTGCCGTAGTGCGGGTTGAAGCCCACGCCGGAGAAGGCGAACTCGCTCATGTTGGTGCTGCCGACGATTGCCGCGCCGGCGGCCCTGAGGCGGGCCACCACGGGCGCATCGGCCTTGGCCGGCGGCGCATCGTCGAGCGCCTTGGAGCCGGCGAGCGTCGTCTCGCCGGCGACGTCGCAGAGATTCTTGATCGAGACCGGCAGGCCCGCGAGAGGCGAGGCAACGAGGCCTGCCTGGCGCTGCAGGTCACTGGCGTCGGCTGCCGCCAGCGCCTGCTTGTGCCAGACCTTGATGAAGGCGCGCTTGCCCTCGCCCGTGGCGTCGTCGATGCGGGCGAGGGCCTCCTCGGTGAGCTTTCGCGAGGTGGTGCGGCCAGCCGCGAGGTCGGCCGCAAGCTGCAGGATGGTCGGATTCATTTTGCGCGGTTCTTCACCAGGTCGTCGACGACCATCGGATCGGCAAGCGTAGAAGTGTCGCCGAGGTTGCCGACGTCGTTCTCGGCGATCTTGCGCAGGATGCGACGCATGATCTTGCCCGAGCGCGTCTTGGGCAGGCCGGGCGCCCACTGGATGACATCGGGCGTGGCGATCGGGCCGATCTCCTTGCGCACCCAGGCGACGAGCTCCTTGCGCAGTGCTTCCGACGATTCCTGGCCGGCCTTGAGCGTCACGTAGGCGTAGATGCCCTGGCCCTTGATGTCGTGCGGGAAGCCGACGACGGCGGCTTCGGCCACCTTGGTGTTGCCGACCAGCGCGCTCTCGACCTCGGCGGTGCCGATGCGATGGCCCGAGACGTTGATCACGTCGTCGACGCGGCCGGTGATCCAGTAGTAGCCATCTTCATCCCGCCGTGCCCCGTCGCCGGTGAAGTACATGCCGGGATAGGTCTTGAAGTAGGTGTCGATGAAGCGCTGGTGGTCGCCGTAGACCGTGCGCATCTGGCCCGGCCACGAACCCACCAGGCAGAGGTTGCCGGAGCAGGCGCCCTCGAGCTTCTTGCCCTCGGCATCGACCATGACCGGCTGCACGCCGAAGAACGGCTGGGTCGCCGAGCCGGGCTTGAGCGGCGTCGCCCCGGGCAGCGGCGTGATCAGGATGCCGCCGGTCTCGGTTTGCCACCAGGTGTCGACGATCGGGCAACGGCTGTCGCCGACCACGCGATAGTACCAGAGCCAGGCTTCGGGATTGATCGGCTCGCCGACCGAGCCCAGCAGGCGCAGGCTCTTGCGCGTCGCCTTCTTCACCGGCGCCTCGCCCTCGCGCATCAGGGCGCGGATGGCGGTGGGCGCAGTGTAGAAAATGTTGACCTGGTGCTTGTCGATCACCTGCCAGAAGCGGCTGGAGTCGGGGTAGTTCGGCACGCCCTCGAACATCAGCGTGGTCGCGCCATTGGCGAGCGGGCCGTAGACGATGTAGCTGTGGCCGGTCACCCAGCCGACATCGGCGGTACACCAGAACACCTCGCCGTCGTGGTAGTCGAAGACATACTGGTGCGTCATCGAGGCGAACACGATGTAGCCGCCCGTCGTGTGCAGCACGCCCTTGGGCTTCCCGGTCGACCCCGATGTATAGAGGATGAACAGCGGATCCTCGGCGCCCATCGGCTCGGGCTTGCAGTCGGCCGGCACTTTGGCCGCGATCTCGTGCCACCACACGTCGCGGCCGGCGTCCCAGCCGGTCTTGCCGCCGGTGTGCTTCACCACCAGCACTTTTTTGACGCCGGGGCACTTTGTCAGCGCCTCGTCGCAGTTGACCTTGAGCGGCACGTGCTTGCCGGCGCGCAGGCCCTCGTCGGCGGTGATGACGATGTTGCTTTCGCAATCCTGGATGCGATTGGCCAGGCTGTCGGGCGAGAAGCCGCCGAACACCACCGAGTGGATGGCGCCGATGCGCGTGCAGGCGAGCATGGCGTAGGCGGCCTCGGGGATCATCGGCAGGTAGATCGTGATGCGATCGCCCTTCTTGGCGCCAAGTTCCTTGAGCGCATTTGCCATGCGGCAGACTTCGGCGTGCAGTTCGCGATAGGTGATCTTCTTGGATTTCGCCGGGTCGTCGCCTTCCCAGATGATCGCCGTCTGGTCGGCGCGCTTGGCGAGATGACGGTCGATGCAGTTGGCCGAGACGTTCAGCACGCCGTCGTGGAACCAGCGGATGTGGACGTTGCTGTTGTAGTCGACATCCCGTACCGCCCCTGGGCTGAAGGGCTTGATCCAGTCGACGCGCTTGCCATGCTCGCCCCAGAACGCGACCGGATCCCTGGTCGAGGCCTCGTACATGGCCTTGTATTTGGCGCCGTCGACATAGGCGCGCTTGGCCCAGTCGGCGCTGACGGCGATCACCTCATCGGCCATGGATATCCTCCCGCTTGGCTTACTGCCTTGAATTATCGCGGTTTTAGCCTGCCGCCGCCGCGTTCGGCAATTCGACTTTGGACTCGGCCTGCAGCCGCGCCCAGGCAATCGCACCAAACAGCAGGATGACCAGCGGCATGATCGGCAGATCGAGCCGGTTCAGTATCATGCCGCCTGTCGGCATCAGCCACAGGATCAGGTAGAGCAGCCGCTCCAGCGGATAGAAGCCCACGGCGATACCACGCCGGAACAGCGCCACGGCGGCGGGCATCAGCAGCAGCAGGTCATAGTTCAGCGTATAGGGCGACACCAGGAAGGTCGCAGTCATCAGGATCGCGGTGCGGGCGTCACCGGCTGGATGGCGGCGGAAGGCAAACCAGACAGCAGCCACGGCCACGGCGGCGCCGGTGAGCTGGATCGCGCCGGCGAGGCCGAGCGATAGGCCGAGGATGCGGCCGGCGGCGAGCAGGGTCGTCATGTGCATGAATATGCGCCGGAACATCTCGTCAGCCACCCGCGCCGATCCCGCCTCGCGCGCGGCCTCGAGGAAGGCCAGCCAGAAGTCGAGCCCGAAGACGCCGAGGCTTATGAATGACAGCACGACCACCGTGCCGGCCGTCCAGGCAAGCGCCCGCCACTGTCGGGCGGCTAGCAGGGCGATGGGCACCAGCACCCAGATCTGCGGCTTGTAGCTCAGCAACCCGAGGAGAATGCCGGCGACGGCCGGCGAACGGTCGAGCAGGCGCAGACCGCCATAGAAGAAGGCGAGGCTGAGAAACGTATTCTGGCCGGCCAGTACCACCCAGGCGGCGGCCGGGGAGGTGACGATCGCGAGCCAGCCCCACCAGTCGCGCCGTCCTTCCAGCACCGTCGCCGCCGCGGCCGTCGCGATCATGAATGCCCCGTAGGCCGGACCGACCGCGAGCAGGCCGAACGGCAGCAGCATCAACAGCCAGGTCGGTGGATAGAAGAAGGGGCGGAAATGGACCGTCCAGGGAAAGCGGTCGGGATAGATCGCATTCTGGAACTGGGTGAAGGCGTCGATGTCATAGACCAGCGCCAGCTTGCCCTCGAGGAAGGCGCGCACGGCAGCATGGAAGACGAGAAAGTCGGGAAAGAGGATGTTCTGGATCGGGCCGATGAGCGGTCCGCCTGACAGCAGCAGGAAGAGGTAGAGGACGTCGTACAGACCGACGGTGCCGCAGAAGGCCGCGGCAACCCGAAGATCGATCCGCGACGTCGGCCTCATGACGAAGCGTTCATTCGCTGTGCCAAGTCGTGAAGTCCTGGATCGACGCCCGTTCGGTGATCAGGCAGTTGGGCACCGCATCGGGGTCGGCATGGCCGAGCGCCAGGCCGCAGATCACGATCTGGTCGTCGGGAATCTTGAGTTCGCGGCGAACGACGTGCTGATAGCGGCTGAAGGCCGCCTGCGGGCAGGTGTGCAGGCCCTTCTCGCGGGCCAGCAGCATGAGCTGGTCGAGGAAGATGCCGCAGTCGATCCACTGCCCGCCCCCCATGCGGCGCTCGACGCACAGGATCATGCCGACCGGCGCGTCGAAGAAGTCGAAGTTCTTGCGGAACTGCTTCAGCATGCCGGCGGCGTCGCCGCGCGGCACCCCGAGCAGGGTGTAGAGCTGCTTGCCGACCAGCTTGCGGCGCTGGTCGTAGACCGGCGTGAACTCCTTCGGATAGACGTCGTATTCGCCGCCTGGCCCGGCGTCGCCCTCGTCCATCGCCTTCAGGATCGCCGCCGACAGGCGCTGGCGCGCCGCGCCCATCGTGATGTGGAGCTTCCACGGCTGGAGATTGCCGTTGGAGGCGGCGCGATTGGCGGTGGTCACGATCCACTCGACGTCCGCTTTCGACACCGGGTCCGGCTTGAAGACCCGCATCGACCGGCGCGTATTGATGGCTTCAGACACACGCATGCAGCTTGTTTCCAATCTCTCTGTGGTTAATACGAATCTAGCGGTGGGCGGCAGGGCTCGCTAGGTCAGGGTGAGGTGGCGGCGCAGGAAGTCGAATAGCTTTCGCCGTGCGATGGCATTCTGCTGTTCGGTGAAATAGTGGGTGGCGCCGGCCATCACGAAGGCCTCGACGTCCTTGCCGTGGTTGCGCAGTGCTTCGGCCATGGCAAGCGTCTGCGCCACCGGCACGTTCTCGTCGCGATCGCCATGGATCAACAGCACCGGGGCGTCGATCTGCGCCACCCGCAGGATCGGCGAGCGCACTGGCAGGCCCTCGGGTCCACACAGATCGTCGAGATAGTCGCGCACGAAGGGGTTGGCTTCGCGCCAGCGCGCGAGATCGGTTGGCGCGAAAAACGATGCGACCGCTTTCACCGGCGGCTTGTGGGCGGCTGCGAGCAGCGCCACCTGGCCGCCCATCGAGGCGCCGACCAGCCCCAGCCGGTTGTGGTCGACCAGCGGTCGTTTGGCGAACCAGTCGATCGCCGCCAGCACGTCGAGCGGCTGGCGCAGGCCCTGGTCGCTTTCGCCTTCGGAACCCAGCCAGCCGCGCAGCGACAGCGCCAGCGCCGCGTAGCCGTTGGCCGAGGCGGCACGCGCCAGTCCCACCATGGTGTGGGCGTGGCCGGCAAAGCCGTGCAGCAGCAGCAGCGCCGGATGGGGCGGCGTGCCGGCCTGCGGCTTGAAGAAGTAGCCGCCGAGGCTGACGCCGTGGCCGGGCACGCGCACCTGCTCGGCATCGGCGAGATCGGGCAGCTCGTCCCAGCGATGCGCGACCTCTATGGGTACGCCATCGGGATCGCGGAAGCCGACCGAGTAGTAGCCCGGCGCGAAATAGTCGAGTTCGCGCGGCGACTGGATGATCTCGGCCCCGGCGTCGCGCAGCTCGGCGAACACCTGGTCGACCTGGGCGCGACTCTCCGCCGATACCGCGAGCCACAGCGCCCCCGGCCCATGCGTCGCGCCGTCCTTGGCCTGGCGCATGACGAAATGGTCATAGCCGCGCGACCACATCACCCGGTCGGGGCTCGCCCAGACGCGGTGGAAACCCAGCATCGGCAGCCACAGGCGGTGGAAGGCCACGGAGCGCGCAAGATCGCTCACCTCGATCGCGGCACCGGCGAAGGAGGAACGCGGCCGCATCAAGTCTCGGGTAGGCCGAGCGCGCGCAGCTCCTCGCGCCGGAGATGCTCCTCACCGGCGAGAAAGAACTCGTCGAGCTGGGGCGGCTTCACTGCCGTACCCGCCAGCATGGCGTGCGCCTGGCCGCGGTGGTGGATCTGGTGCTGGAAGAGATGTTCCAGGATCGATGCCACGGACGACGCCGGCGGTATGCGGTTGGGTCGCGGCAGGACGAGACCTTCCGTCAGTGTCGCCTCGGTCTGCCGATCGCAGAAGGCGAGCAGGCGCCGGTCGCTGGCGATCTGAGCGTCATGGAGCGCGGCGGCGTCGGCGAAGTCCGGCGGCGGATCGTCGTAACGCTCGAGCACCGCCGGATCGTGCAGGAGCGCGTCGATGTAATAGGTGTCGACCCAGAGGATGTGGTTCAGCGTGGCGCGCAGCGACGGGAAGAAGCTCGTGCGCTGCTGGGCGAACTCGGCCGGCGACAGCGCGGTGCAGGCCGAGAGCAACCGGTGGTTCGACCAGATGTTGTTGCGGGCCATGGCGACGAAATGGCCGGCAAGCCCTGTCGCCATGGTCGCTCTCCCGTCGCTCAGGCCGCGTGCGCGAGGTTGCGCAGCACGTAGTGCAGCACGCCGCCGTTCTTGAAGTACTCGACCTCCTCGGCGGTATCGATGCGGCAAGTCAGGACGATCTTCTCACTGGTGCCGTCACGGCGATGGATGGTGAGCGGCACGTCCATGCCGACCTTCAGTCCGCCCTCGATGCCGCCGACGTCGAAGCTCTCGGTGCCGGTGAGATTGAGTGTCTTGCGCGTCATGCCGTCCTTGAACTGCAGCGGCAGCACGCCCATGCCGACCAGGTTGGAGCGGTGGATGCGTTCGAAGGTCTCGCACACCACGGCCTTCACGCCGAGCAGATTCACGCCCTTGGCTGCCCAGTCGCGCGAACTGCCGGTGCCGTATTCCTTGCCGGCGATCAGGATCTGCGGTGTGTGTTCCTTCTGGTAGCGCATCGCCACGTCGAAGATCGGCTCCGCCTGGTCCGACTGCCAGTGATGGGTGAAGCCACCCTCCACGCCCGGCACCATCTCGTTCTTGAGGCGGATATTGGCGAAGGTGCCGCGCATCATCACCTCATGGTTGCCGCGGCGCGTGCCGTACTGGTTGAAGTCCTTGGCGGTCACCCCCTGCTCCATCAGGTACTTGCCGGCAGGGCTGTCCTTCTTGATCGAACCGGCGGGCGAGATGTGGTCGGTCGTGATCGAATCGCCGAACTGGCCGAGCGGGCGAGCGCCCTTGATATCGGAGATCGAGCCCGGAACCTTCGGCATGCCGTCGAAGTAGGGCGGGTTGCGCACGTAGGTCGACTTGTCGTCCCAGGCGTAGGTCAGGCTGGGCTTGGTCTTGATGCTGCGCCAGAAACGGTCACCCTTGAAGACGTCGGCGTAGCGCTTCTTGAAAGCCTTGGTGGTGACGAACTTGTCGACCGTTTTCTGGACTTCCATGTTCGAAGGCCAGAGGTCCTTGAGATAGACCGGCTTGCCGCTTTTGCCGAGGCCGATCGGATCCTTGGTGATGTCGATCTTCATCGAGCCGGCCAGGGCGTAGATCACCACCAGCATCGGCGAGGCGAGGTAGTTGGCGCGGGTCAGCGGATTGA
This sequence comes from Alphaproteobacteria bacterium RIFCSPHIGHO2_12_FULL_66_14, assembly GCA_001767945.1. Taxonomy (GTDB): domain Bacteria; phylum Pseudomonadota; class Alphaproteobacteria; order Reyranellales; family Reyranellaceae; genus Reyranella. Next base: position 28,103 of record MEMN01000144.1, read on the forward strand.
CGCGCCCCTCGAAGTTGCGGTTGCCCGACAGCACCGAGCAGACGACCAGGTCGCCGTCGCCGATCGCCTTGGTGACGGGGTCGGGCAGCGGGCCGGAGTTGCCGATGCAGGAGGTGCAGCCGTAGCCCACCAGGTTGTAGCCGATCTTGTTGAGGTCCTTCTGCAGGCCGGAAGCCTCGAGATATTCCGTCACGACCTGCGAGCCCGGCGCCAGCGAGGTCTTCACCCAGGGCTTGACCTTGAGGCCGTGTTTCACTGCATTGCGCGCGATCAGGCCGGCACCCAGCATGACGTAGGGGTTGGACGTGTTGGTACAGGAGGTGATGGCCGCGATCACCACGTCGCCATGGCCGAGGTCGTAGTCGGTGCCCTCGCACTTGACGCGCTTGCCGGCGTCCTTGCGGTCGAATTCCTTCTCCATGTTGGTGACGAACTGCTGCGCCGCCTCCGACAGCGGCACGCGGTCCTGCGGTCGCTTCGGTCCGGCGAGGCTCGGAACGACATCGCCGAGATCGAGCGAGAGCGTGTCGCTGAAGATCGGATCGACCGACTTCTTGGACCGCCACAGTCCCTGCTTCTTGGCGTAGGCCTCGGTGAGCTTGGCCGCGCCGCCGCGGTTGGTCGTCTTGAGGTAGCCCAGCGTGATGCCATCGACCGGGAAAAAGCCGCAGGTGGCACCATATTCGGGCGCCATGTTGGCAATGGTGGCACGGTTGGCGAGCGGCATCTCGTCGAGGCCGTCGCCGTAGAATTCCACGAACTTGCTGACCACGCCCTTCTTGCGCAGCATCTGTGTGACGGTCAGCACCAAGTCGGTCGCGGTCGCGCCCTCCGGCAGCTTGCCGGTCAGCTTGAAGCCCACGACGTCGGGGATCACCATCGGTTGTGCCTGACCGAGCATTGCGGCCTCGGCCTCGATGCCGCCGACGCCCCAACCGAGGACCGAAAGGCCGTTCACCATCGTGGTGTGGCTGTCAGTGCCGACCAGCGTATCCGGGTAGGCGACCGTCTCCTTGCCTTCCTTCTTGGTCCAAACGACCTGGGCCAGGAACTCGAGGTTCACCTGGTGGCATATGCCGGTGCCCGGCGGCACGACGCGGAAATTGTCGAACGCCATCGCACCCCAGCGCAGGAACTGGTAGCGCTCGAGATTGCGTTCGTACTCGAGCTTCACGTTGGCGCCGAAGGCGCTCGAGTTACCGAAATTGTCGACGATCACCGAGTGATCGATGACAAGATCGACCGGCACCAGCGGGTTGATCTTCTTGGCGTCGCCGCCGAGCTTGCCCATGGCGTCGCGCATGGCCGCGAGATCGACCACCGCCGGCACGCCGGTGAAGTCCTGCATCAGCACGCGGGCGGGGCGGAAATTGATCTCCTTGGCCGACTTGCCGCCGTTCTTCAGCCAGTCGGCAAAGGCGGCGATATCGGCCTTCTTGACGGTGGTGCCGTCCTCGTGGCGCACCAGGTTCTCGAGCAGGACACGCAGCGAGAAGGGCAAGCGGCTGAGGTCGCCGACCTCCTTCTCGACCGCCTTGAGGCTGAAATAGGTGTAGGTCCTGGCGCCGACCTTCAGCGTCTTGCGGGCCTTGAAGCTGTTGGGATGGGCGGCGGCCATGGTCGGATACTCCTGGAAGTCGGTTTTGCGCGGACGGGTGGCAAAATAGGGGCATGGGCCGGCACAGGCAATCGGCGGATGCAGGCGCTGGGTCCTTGTGCCAAATTGGGTCCATGCAGCGGGCAATCGTACAGGCGATCGGGGCTTTTGCAGCCCTCGTGACGGCCTCGACCGAGGCCGCGGCGCAGCGCAATGCCGGCGACTGGGACCCGACGGCGCGCGAATTCGACCGGCGGTCGGGTAGTGGCAATTCCGGCCAGCTCGGCTGGCCCGACGCTCCCGCCGACGCGCCCAATACAACCCTGAAGGCGCTCGACAAGATCCTGTCGAGCTCCAAGCTCTCGGCCTTTGACCGGTCGCTCTATCTCAGCATCCGGGCCTATCAGCTGAGTCGCCTCGGCCGCGATGCCGACAGCCGGAAGGACATCGATGAAATGGGCAAGGTCCTGCCCGCCGGCTGGCCGATGGTGCTGTCCAGCACCATGCCGGAGCTGGCCGGTGGCGGCGACCGCGCTGCGGCGTTGCGCGCGCTGGATCATGCCCTGCTGCGCAAGCCGGGCGATCCCTGGCTGGCGATCGGCCAGGCGCAGGTCTACATGCAGATTGCCGACTTCCAGCGTGCCCAAGTCCTGCTCGATGGCGCGGTCGGCGGCGCCGCGAGCGAGGCGGATCGGCGCACGGCGCTGTTCGTCCGTGGCCATGCCAATTTCGATCTCGGTCGCTATGTCGACGCCATCACGGATTTCGACTCCGCGCTGGCAGGGCGCACGACGCTGAAGTCACGTCTGTCGCCGCTGCTGTGGCGCTACGCCGCCCAGGTTCGGGCCAGGCGCGACGGACGCAACGCGCTCGGCAAGGATCTCGGGCTTGGGACTCTCGACGAATGGCCTGGGCCGATCGCCAATTTCCTGCTGGGCAGGCTTTCCGCCGGCGAACTCGAGGTTGCCGCCGAAACTGACGAGGCCGCCAAGCGCAGCAACGGCAAGTGCCCGGCGGCATTCTTCATCGGCATCGACGCGATCCGCCGCGGCGACAAGCGGCGCGCGCGCGAACAGCTTCAGCTCGCCCAGGCGCGTTGCCCGACCGTGTCGGAGTTCAACTGGGCGGCGTCGAGCGAACTGAAGCGGCTCTAGCCGGCAGCCGGAATCGTCACCCGACAAGCGCCAGGGGTGCCACGAAGCGGGCAACCTCCGACAGCACGTAGGCCGGCTGCTGCAGATGGGGAACGTGACCGCAGTCCGGCACCAGGCGCGTCTCGCAATAGCCGCCGACCTTCCCGGCGATGATACCGAGCTGCAGCTCACTGCCGTACTCGTCGTCCTCGCCCTGGATCGCCTGCACCGGAACGATGACGCCCGGCAGCCGTCCGTCGGCGTCCATCGGTTCGAAGCCGGGTGCCAACCAGGCGTCGGACCACAGGCGAAAGCAGCCGTCGACATTGTCGCCGTGATACCTGGCAAGTCGCTGGCGCAGGTCGCCGCCGCCGAAGGCTTTGCGGGCGCGCCGGATGCTGTCGACGCAGACCGGCTCGTTGATCGCATGGGCCGCGAGCGTCACCACCGCGCGCAGCGGTTCGGGATCCGACGCAGCGTAGTTGAGCGCGATCGTACCGCCGTCGCTGTGGCCGATCAGCACGCAATCCGCGACGCTCAGCCGGTCGAGCAGATGCGGCAGTATCTCGTCGGCCTCGATTTCCATGTAATGGACGCCTGGATCCGACGGCCAGGGGCTCGAGCGGCCATAGCCCGTACGGTCGTAGACGATGCCGGCGCAACGCGTGGCATTGCAAAGGCGCTGCGGAAAATCCCGCCACATCTCGACGCAGCCCAGCCCTTCATGGAGGAAGACGAGCGTCGTGCGCTCGAGCCCGTCGCTTTGTCCGGGAACAAGCCGGCGGACGCGCAGCCGTCGGTCGCCGAGGTCGATCAGGTCGTCGGAGGTCGTCACGTCTCAGATGTAGCCGGGACGCGGCGGCATGAGAAGGCGTCGATGCCCGCCGGCCTGGTGCAATCCGGCAGGCGAGGGGCCGTGCGGCGTGTTAGAAGCCTTCGTACGTTGCGCGCATGGCTGGGAGCCCAGGACCGATGAGGGCACTTCTCGTCGAGGACAACACGGAGCTCGTCTCTCTGCTGAGGAAGGGGCTCTCCAGGGGCGGCATCGAAGCCGATTCCGTGGGCACTGCCAGTGACGCAGGGCACGCACTCGCCACGATGCGATACTCCGTAGTCGTGCTCGATCTCGGGCTACCCGACGACGACGGCATCGGCCTGCTGCGCGATCTCCGCCGTCGCGGTGACTCGACGCCCGTGCTTGTGCTGACGGCGCGCGACGGCGTCAGCGACCGCGTCACGGGTCTGCGCGCCGGCGCCGACGACTACCTCGCCAAGCCGTTCGCCATGGAGGAGCTCATTGCCCGGATTCAGGCGTTGTTGCGCCGCCCGGGCAATCTGCTCGGCCGCCGACTTACCTTCGGCAACGTCGCGCTCGATACCGAGGGCCGGCGGACATTCGTGGACGGCATGCCGCACGCCTTTCCGGCGCGTGAGACCGCGGTACTGGAAATCCTCCTGCGGCGCAGCGGCAACGTGGCGCCCAAGCGGCTGTTCGAGGACCATCTGTTCGGTCTGTCGGGTGATGTCGGTTCGAACGCGGTGGAAGTCTACGTACACCGCCTCCGCAAGATGCTGACCGATGCCGGCGCCACGGTGAAGGTTCACACGGTGCGCGGCGTCGGCTATCTGCTGACCGAGGAAAAGGCCGGGTGACGCGATTCCGGTCGATCATCTCGCGGGTCGTGGCGTTGCACGTCGTTGCGATCGGCGTCACGTCCGTGCTGATCCCGCTGGCGCTCTATTGGCTGCTCAATCAGGCGGCCAGCAATCTCCATCGGGAGATGCTGCGCGGCCAGGCTGTTACTGTCAGCAGTTTCCTGCGATCACGGGCCGATGGTTCCGTTGTCATCGATATTCCCGATGATGAAAGGCCGCTCTACGCCGACGATCACGGACTATACGCCTACGCGGTGATCGATGCCTCGGGGCGGGTTCTCTTCTCTTCCCGCACGGATGGCGCTGCCTTGTTTCAGCACGGAGAGTCTGCGCCGCGCGACTGGATCGTGCGCCGGCGGAGCACGGGATCCGATCTGATTGGCGTAACGGTGACTCGAACGATCGGCAAGCGGCTCTACTGGATTCAAGTGGCCCAGGATCTCGCGCATGACGACGTCATCGTCGACGACATCGTCGCCGCCTTCATTTCACGCGTCGCTTGGATCGTCTTCCCGATCCTGCTGGTACTGCTGATGATCGACATCCTGATCTTTCGGCGCGTGCTCGAACCGGTGCGGGAGGCCTCGACGACGGCGGCGGCGATCGGCCCGGCGCGTACCGATGTCCGCCTGCCCGAGCAGGCGATGCCGACCGAGATCGTGCCGCTGGTCCGCGCCGTCAACCAGGCGCTCGAACGCCTCGAAGCGGGCTTCCGGGCGCAACGGGAATTCACCGCCGACGTGGCGCATGAATTGCGCACGCCGCTTGCCATCATGCGCGCTCGTGTCGACTCGCTGGACGCGGGCCCGGCCCAGGACGCCCTGCGCGCCGACATTGTCGGCATGGCGCGGACGGTCGGGCAGGTCCTCGATATCGCCGAACTCGAGAGCTTCGTCGTCAGCGACGAAGCAAGGGCCGACGTCCATGCCGTCTGCTCCGACGCCGTGGGCTTCATGGCCCCGCTGGCCGTCGACATGTCCAAGACGATTGCCCTGACCGGTGCCGAGGGCCCGGTCTGGGTGCATGGCCATCCCGACGCTCTGTTCCGGGCGGTGCGCAATCTGGTCGAGAATGCCGTCCGCCACACGCCGCGTGGCACGTCGATAGAGGTCGACGTCTCGTCCGACGGCACCGTTCGCGTTCTCGATGACGGTCCCGGCGTGCCGGAGGCCGATCGGCAGTCGATATTCAGGCGTTTCTGGCGGCGCGACCGTTCGCGGGCCGACAGCCGCGGCTTGGGCCTGGCGATCGTGGCCCGCGTCGCGGAGGCGCATGGTGGCAGCATCGGCGTCGAAAGCCGCCGCGAAGGCGGCGCAGTCTTCACCCTCAAGCTGCGACCCGTGTAACACCGTCGCATTCACCCGATCGCTGGCTTGACCGGTTCGAAACAGCTATGGCTATCTGGCTGACGAAATCGCCGCAGAAGCGACAAGCCGAAAAAGAGGGCATGGAGAACGCGAGGCAGGGATGACGACGGGGACGGCCGACACCGGCACCGAAGCTCGGGACACGTTTCCGAAGCTTCTCGCGGAACGTGCGCGCACCGGCGCCAGTCAGCCGGCCTACCGCGAGAAAGAGTACGGCATCTGGCAAACTTATGATTGGGGTCATGTCGCCCGGCAGGTCGATCTGCTGGCTGCGGGCTTGGCCGATCTCGGTTTCCGCCGCGGCGACCGGTTGATCGTCGTCGGCGACAACCGGCCCCAGCTCTATTGGTCGATGTGCGCGGCCCAGTCGTTGGGTGGTGTGCCGGTGCCGGTCTACCAGGACTCGGTGGCCGACGAGCTCGCCTTCGTCGTCGAACATGGAGGCGCCCGCTTTGCGCTCGCCGAGAACCAGGAGCAGGTCGACAAACTGCTCGAGATCCAGAAGAAAGTGCCCACGCTCCAGGTCGTGATGTACGTCGACCCGCGCGGCATGCGGCACTACGATTCCCTCGAGTCGTATGCCGACGTGCAGGAACGAGGCGCGAAGCGGCTCGCTGCCGTGCCCGACACGGTCTCGGCCGAGGTCGCCAAGGGGCGCGGCGCGGACGACGCCATCATGCTCTATACCTCGGGCACGACGGGCCGGCCCAAGGGTGCGGTGCTGAGCTACGACAACCTCGTGTGGGCGGCCAGGGCCGGCGCGTCGTTCGACGGCCTCAAGGCCGGTGACGAACTCTTGTCCTACCTGCCGATGGCATGGGTGGGCGACCACATCTTCTCTTACGCCCAAGGCTACGTCGTCGGCCTGGTGGTCAATTGTCCCGAATCGGCTGCCACGGTGATGACCGACCTGCGCGAGATCGGTCCGACCTACTATTTTGCGCCGCCGCGCGTGCTCGAGAACCTGATTACCCAGGTCACCATCCGCATGGAGGACGCAGGCTTCCTCAAGAAGCGGATGTTCCAGTATTTCATGACCGTGGCCCGCCGCGTCGGACCGGCACGGCTCGATGGCCGGCCGGTGTCGCTGGTCGACAGGCTGCTCTACGCGCTCGGCAATCTTCTGGTCTACGGGCCGCTCAAGAACACGCTCGGCATGAGCCGGGTACGCGTGGCCTACACGGCGGGCGAGGCGGTCGGCCCCGAGATCTTCAACTTCTACCGCGCACTCGGCGTGAACATGAAGCAGCTCTATGGACAGACCGAGGCGTCCGTGTTCGTCACCATCCATCCCAACGGCGAGGTCTATCCCGACACCGTCGGCAAGCCGGTTTCCGAGGTCGAGCTCAAGATCGCCGACTCGGGCGAGGTGCTCTACCGCAGTCCCGGGGTGTTCAAGGAGTATTTCAAGAACCCCGAGGCCACCAACGATACCAAGACGGCCGACGGCTGGGTGCACACCGGCGACGCGGGCTATCTCGACGAACGCGGACACCTGCGCATCATCGATCGCGCCAAGGATGTGGGGAAGTTGAACGATGGCACCCTGTTCGCGCCCAAGTTCATCGAGAACAAGCTGAAGTTCTATCCGCACATCAACGAGGCGGTTGCCTTCGGCCATGGCCGCGATTTCGTCGCCGTATTCGTCAACATCGACATGACCGCTGTCGGCGACTGGGCCGAACGGCGCAACATCTCCTATGCGAGCTATCAGGAGCTGGCGTCGCGGCCCGAGGTCCACGATCTGATCCAGGGCGAGATCGAGCAGGTCAATCGCGACCTGGCCGACGATCCGCGCATGGCAGGCGCCCAGATCCGCCGCTTTCTTATCCTGCACAAGGCCCTCGAGGCCGACGA
>MEMN01000145.1:0-2337 GCA_001767945.1 Alphaproteobacteria bacterium RIFCSPHIGHO2_12_FULL_66_14
TTCGCCGCAATTCCCGGGGCGCAGGTCCTGCACCTCCACAACAACAAGCACGAGCTCACGTTCGCGCTGCTCGCCGGGGCTGCCGACGAAGGAATGTCTGGGCGTGATCGCGAAAGCCGTCGATGAACTCGCGGGCGAGCAGCGGCGTGCGTTGCGTGGCGGCATAGAGTGCGGAGTACTCGAAGTCGATGCGCGGCTCGAACGGCCGGACCACGATGCCGCGCGTGGCGTACTCGGAGGCGGTGAAGGACTCGCACAGGCTGACGCCCGCGCCGGCCGCAACCAGCGAGCAGGCGATCTCCGACAGCGGCGTCTCGATGCGCATGATGCGGCTCACACCGTGCTCGGCGAACATGCGGTCGAGGCGGAAGCGCGAGAGCGAGGACTGGCCTAGCGACACGAAGCTCTCGCCCTCGAAATCCTTCGGCCTCAGCTTGGCCTTGCGGGCGAGGCGATGGCCTTCGGGTAGTATCGCCATGTACGGGACCGAGGGCATGAGTTCGACCCTGACCGCGGCATGCTCGAACGTGGCCTCGGCGAAGCCCAGGTCGCATTGGCCGTGGACGACGGCCGTCAGGACGGCATGTGACGCCATTCCGGACACGACGAGGTCGAGCCGCGGCCGCTCGGCGGCGAACCGTCCGGCGAAGCGCGGCAGGAATCCGTTGGCGAGTGCCGGCAGGGCGGCGACGCGCAGGAAGCCGGTGCGCCGTGTCCTGAGTTCGGTCGCCGTCTTGGCGATATGCGCGAGGCCGACGAAGGTGCGCTCCACCTCGGCGTAGAGCGACAGCGCCTCGCTGGTCGGGACCAGCCGCGTGCCGCGGCGCTCGAACAGGACCAGCCCGACATGATGCTGGAAGTCGCGGATCATCCGGCTGACGGCCGGCTGGCTGACGTTCAGCAGGTTGGCTGCCGAGCCGACGCTGCCGGCGAGGATCAGGGCGCGAAACGCCTCGATCTGGCGGGGATTCAGGCCACGCATGAACTCAATATAACATTCTGTTATGCAAGCGTCGGCAAAATCGAAATTGACGCCACGATGCCTGCAGAAAGACATTGTCGTGACAGTGGGCTTCACGACGGAGGGGGCAATGGGCCGTTTGGCGCGCTTCGGCGCAATCGCAGGCGTGGTCGTGTTGGCGGGTTCGATGCCGGCATTGGCACAGCAGAAGACATTGACTGTCGCAGGCTACGGCGGCTCCTGGGAGCAGCAGCTGCGCAAGCAGGTATTCCCGGCTTTCGAGGCCAAGCACGGCGTCAAGATCGAGTATGTCGCGGGCAACTCGACCGACACGCTGGCCAAGCTGCAGGCGCAGAAGGCCAACCAGGTGATCGACGTCGCCATCGTCGACGACGGGCCGATGTACCAGGCGATCCAGCTCGGCTTCTGCGGCAAGATCGAAGGCCTCGACAAGGCCGACCTCTATCCTGCCGCGCTGTTCAAGGACGACAGGGCGGTCGCCGTCGGCCAGACCGGCACCGGCTTCATGATCAATACCAAGACCTTCAAGGAGAAGGGCTGGGCCACGCCGACGTCGTGGAATGACCTCAAGGATCCCAAGTTCAAGAAGCTGCTGGTCATTCCGCCGATCAACAACACCTACGGTCTCTACGCGCTCATGATGTATGCCCGCTTGAACGGCGGCGGCGAGAAGAACATCGAGCCGGGGTTCAAGGTGATGAAGGCCGACATCAATCCCAACGTGCTGGTCTACGAACCTTCGCCCGGCAAGATGACCGAACTCTTCCAGTCGGGACAGGCGCAGATTGCCGTGTGGGGCACCGGCCGTGTCCAGGCCTTCGCCAACACGGGCTTCCCGGTCGACTTCATCTATCCCAAGGAAGGCGCGCCGATTCTGCTCGCCTCGGCCTGCCCGGTCGCCAAGGCGTCGGCCAATCCGTTGGCCAACGAGTTCATCAAGACGCTGATCTCGGCCCCGGTGCAGACGGCCTTCGCCAAGGAGATGGGCAACGGCCCGGTCAACACCAAGGTCGACGTCAACATGCCGGAGCTGAAGATGGCGCCGGTCGGCGCACGCGCCAAGCTGGTGATCCAGCCTGACTGGAACGCCATCAACGCCCAGCGCGAGGACTGGACCAAGCGCTGGAATCGCGAAGTGGAGCGCTGATCCGGCGTGCACCATCCCGTCTACCTTTTTCGCCATGGCGAAACGGCGTGGAATGCCGAACGGCGTGCCCAGGGCCATCTCGACTCGCCGCTGACGGCGGCGGGTCGCGCCCAGGCGCACGCCATGGGTGCGACGCTGGCAGAGGAACTGCGGCAGGCGGGCTACGAACCGTCCGGCGTCATCGTGCGAGCGAGTCCGCTGGGCCGCG
>MEMN01000145.1:2363-2674 GCA_001767945.1 Alphaproteobacteria bacterium RIFCSPHIGHO2_12_FULL_66_14
GTTGGCCGGGCGCCATGGCAGCACGACGGCTCGATCACTGGAACTATCAGCCGCCAGGCGGCGAGAGCTACGTGATGGCGGCTCAACGTGCCCAGCCGACGCTCCAGGATATCGCGGCGCTGGCGGCCGAGCGGCCGGTGGCGGTGTTCGCGCATGGCGGCATCGGCCGCGTGCTGCGTGGCCTGTTCCTGCGTGTGCCCGACGCCGAGATCCTGACCATGGACCAGCCGCAGGACGCCTTCTATCGCCTGCATCGGGGCGCCGCGGCACGCATCGGGACATCGATCGGTACGCGGGTCGAGGCCTGATGG
>MEMN01000145.1:2742-2921 GCA_001767945.1 Alphaproteobacteria bacterium RIFCSPHIGHO2_12_FULL_66_14
GGCGCGATCCGGCTGGAGGGCCGCGACCTTCTGGCGATAAAGCCTGCCAAGCGCGGCCTCGGTATCGTGTTCCAGAGTTACGCACTCTTTCCGCACATGACGGTGGCCGAGAACGTGGCGTTCGGCCTCGAGATGCAGGGTGTGGCCGCGGCCGAGCGCACGAAACGTGTCGCCGAGAC
>MEMN01000145.1:2975-6983 GCA_001767945.1 Alphaproteobacteria bacterium RIFCSPHIGHO2_12_FULL_66_14
GCCGCTCTCGAACCTTGATGCGAAATTGCGTGAAGAGATGCAGATCGAACTGCGCCAGATCCAGCGCACCGTCGGCACCACGACCATCCTGGTGACCCACGATCAGGCCGAGGCCATGGCGCTTTCCGACCGCATCGTGGTGATGAACCAGGGCCGCGCCGAGCAGATCGGCCCGCCGCACGAGGCCTACGAGCGGCCGGCGACGCCGTTCGTCGCCAATTTCCTGGGCAAGACCAACCTGGTGAACGGCACGACAGTACGGCCGGAGAAGATATCGTTCGGTGCCTCGGGTCTCGCCGGCAAGGTCAGGACAAGAATTTTCCAGGGCAACCACTGGCTCTATCAGGTCGACACCGACGGCGGCCTGGTGACGGTGATCCGGCAGAACACCGGCGAGGCGATGCCCGCCGAGGGCGCTGCGGTGCATCTCGTGTGGGGCGCCGCGCCGTGAGGGCCGCACCTTATCTTCTCAGCCTTCCGGCACTGCTGTTGTTCGCCGGCGTGGTGATCGTGCCGTTGGTCATGACGGTGCTGCTCTCGTTCCATGATTGGGGACAGTACAAAGGCATAGAACCAGTCTTCATCCTGAAGAACTGGCAGGAAGTGTTGAGCGATTCCTATTTTCACGAGATGTTCTGGCGGACCTTCCGCATCGCCTTCTTCGTCACCTTGCTGACGGCCGTCTTCGGCGCGCCCGAGGCCTACATCCTGAACCGCATGAAGAGCCCGTGGCGCGGTCTCTTCCTGCTGGTGATCCTGGGGCCGCTGCTGATTTCGGTCGTGGCGCGCACCTTGGGTTGGGCGCTGCTGTTCGGCGGCAGTTCGGGGCTGGTGAACAAGGCGTTGATTTCAACGGGCCTGATCTCCACACCGCTGCCCTTCATGTTCACCGAGACCGGCGTGGTGGTGGCACTCGCCCATGTGCTGATGCCCTACATGGTGATGGCGGTCTGGGCGGCGCTGCAGCGCCTCGACCCGCAGATCGAGAACGCCGCCGTGGCACTGGGCGCGGGGCCTTTCACGGTGCTGCGCCGCATCGTGCTGCCGCAGGTGATGCCCGGCATCCTCTCAGGCGCCATCATCGTCTTCGCGCTGGCCGCCAGCGCCTTCGCGACGCCGGCCATCATCGGCGGCCGTCGTCTCAAGGTCGCCTCGACCCTGGCCTACGATGAATTCCTGAACACGCTTAACTGGCCGCTGGGGGCCGCTGTGGCGGTGCTGCTGCTGTTCGCCCTGGTGGTGATCGTGATCGGCGCCAGCCGCCTGGTCGAGCGCCGCTACGCGCAGGTGTTTGGATGAGCAGAAACGGTCCGTTCGCGCTCATTTTCCACACGCTGTTCGTGACCTTCATGCTGGCGCCGATCCTGGTCGTCTGCTGGGTGGCCTTCACGCCCGAAGGCTTTCTCTCGTTCCCGACCGACCGCTGGTCGCTGCGCTGGTTCTACGCCATCGCCCGCTACCCCGAGTTCGTCTCGGCCTTCTGGCGCAGCCTGTGGCTGGGCGCGCTGTCCTCGGCCATCGCCGTCACCTTCTCGGTGCCGGCGGCACTCGCCATCGCCCGCCACCGTTTCCGCGGCCGCGAGGCGATGACGGCGCTCTTCATGTCGCCGCTGATGATCCCGCACGTCGTACTGGGCATCGCCTTCCTGCGCTTCTTTACGGAGATCGGCCTCGGCGGGACCTTCGTCGGGCTGGTGCTGGCGCATATCGTGATCGTGCTGCCCTTCGCACTCCGCCTTACGCTCGCTTCGGCGATCGGTCTCGACCGTTCCATCGAGCATGCCGCAGTGTCGCTGGGCGCCTCGGAGTGGACCGTGTTGAAGCGCATCACCCTGCCGCTGGTCCTGCCGGGCCTGGCGAGCGGCTGGGCGCTGGCCTTCATCAACTCCTTCGACGAGGTGACGATGACGGTCTTCATCGCCGCTCCCGGAACGGAGACCCTGCCGGTGCGCATGTTCCTCTACATCCAGGACAATATCGATCCGCTGGTGACCTCGGTATCGGCCTGTGTGATCGTCATCACCGTGGCGGCGCTGGTGGTGATGGATCGTGCTTACGGACTGGAACGCCTGTTGGTCGGAAGGGGCGCCGATGGCCGCTAACGACTATGACGTCGCCGTCGTCGGCGGCGGGTTGGTCGGCGTCGCCACCGCCTGGGGCCTGGCGCGCGAGGGCTGTCGGGTCGTCGTGCTCGACGAAGGCGACCGCGCCGTGCGCGCGAGCCGCGGCAACTTCGCGCTCGTCTGGGTGCAGAGCAAGGGCCTCGGCCTGCCAGAGTACGCCGGCTGGACGATCCGATCTTCGAACGCCTGGGCGGGCTTCGCGCAGACGCTCAAGGACGAGACCGGCCTCGATGTCTGCTTCCAACGGCCCGGCGGGTTTCATCTCGCGCTGTCGGAGAAGGAACTGGAGGCGCGCGCCAATGTCCTCAGGCGCCTGCACAACCAGCCCGGCATCGTCGACTACAAGACCGAGATCATGGACCACGCGCAGATCGCGAAGATGCTGCCGGATATCGGACCCGAGGTGGTGGGCGGCAGTTTTTGCCCGCTCGATGGCCATGTGAATTCATTGCGCCTGTTCCGAACGCTCCATGCCGCGATCAAGGCGCGCTACGTCACCTACCTGCCGAGCCATCGTGTGGAGAACATCACCAAGGAAGACGGTGAGTTCCGACTCACGACAGAACAGGGCGAGATCCGCGCCGGCAAGGTGGCGTTGGCTGCCGGCAACGCCAACATGCGGCTGGCACCCATGGTCGGGCTGGAAGCGCCCATGCGACCGGAGCGCGGCCAGATCGTCGTCACCGAACGGCTGCGGCCGTTCCTTGACCATCCCGTGGTGACCTTGCGCCAGACAGACGAGGGCACGGTGATGATCGGCGATTCCAAGGAAGAGAGCGTCGATCCCGCCGGCCTGACCCTGGGCGTGAGCGCCACCGAAGCCGAGCGCGCGGTGCGCCTGTTCCCGCTGCTGGCCAACGTCAATGTCGTGCGGACCTGGAGCGCGATCCGCGTCATGACCCAGGACGGTTTCCCGATCTACGACCAGTCGGAGACGCATCCCGGCGCCTTCACCGTCTGCTGCCATTCGGGCGTCACCTTGGCGGCCAATCACGCGCTCACCGTGGCGCCGATGATCGCCCGCGGCGCCCTCGACACATCGCTGGTCGCGCCCTTCAGCGCACGGAGGTTCCATGTTCAAGCGGCTGGATGAGGCGGCGCCACCCGTCGCCATCACCGTTGATGGCAAACAGTTGGCGGCACGGGCCGGCGACACGGTCGCGGCGGCGCTGATCGCCGCCGGCATCGCCCATTGCCGCACCACGCCGGTGACCGGCGCGCCGCGTGCGCCGTATTGCCTGATGGGCGTCTGCTTCGAATGCCTCGTCACCGTCGATGGCGTCGGCAGCCGGCAGGGGTGTCTCGTGCCGGTGCATGAGGGCATGGCGATAGAAACGCAAGTCGGCAAGCGCGAGGCCGGACGATGACAAAGGCCTCCGACCTTGCGTCGTCCTACGATCTCGTCGTCATCGGCGGCGGTCCGGCGGGCCTTGCCGCAGTGGCGCTGGCGGCACGCGCCGGCCTCGCGACCGTACTGTTCGACGAGAATCCCGGTGTCGGTGGCCAGATCTATCGCGCCATCACTTCTAGCCCCGTCAAGAATCGTGCGATCCTGGGCGAGGACTATTGGGTAGGCACGGACCTCGCGGCCGAGGCCAAGGCGAGCGGCGCGTTGATCGTGACCGGCGCCACGGTGTGGAGTCTCGATCCCGCGCGTCTCGTCGGCGTTTCGATTGCCGGTCAGGCGCGCCTGATCCAGGCCGGCCGCGTCATCATCGCCACCGGTTCGCTGGAGCGACCGTTTCCCATTCCCGGTTGGACACTGCCGGGCGTCATGAGCGCGGGCGGCGCGCAGACGGCGCTCAAGGCGCAGGGCCTCGTGCCGTCGGGCCGCACGGTGCTGGCCGGCGGTGGGCCGTTGCTGTGGCTGCTAGCGGCGCAGATC
>MEMN01000145.1:6997-7359 GCA_001767945.1 Alphaproteobacteria bacterium RIFCSPHIGHO2_12_FULL_66_14
CAAGCTCGATGCGATCCTCGACACCATGCCGCGCATCAACTGGCTGCACGCGCTCGCCCATTTGCCGGACTTCGTGCTGTCGCCGTACTTCAGCAAAGGCCTGAAACTGTTGCGCGAGGTCCGTGCCAAGGTGCGGGTGATCCGAACCGATCGCCTCGAAGCCGTGGGCGACGACCGGCTGCGCGAGGTAGTGTTTGGCACAGGCGACGGCGAACGCCGGATGCCGGCCGATCTCCTGCTGCTGCATCAGGGCGTCGTGCCCAACGTCAATCTCGCGATCGCTGCGGGTGTGGCGCACGTCTGGAACGACCGTCAGCTCTGCTTCGAGCCGGTGCTGGATAAGGATTTCGACGGCTCGGTGC
>MEMN01000146.1:0-1609 GCA_001767945.1 Alphaproteobacteria bacterium RIFCSPHIGHO2_12_FULL_66_14
CGAGACGAGACATCTGGCACCTTGTTTGCGAGACTGTCCACCATGGCCAGGAAAGCTCCTCACACCGTGATCCGTGGCGGCCGTCTGCTCGATATCGCCAAGCGAACCGCCGCCCCCGCCGACATCCTGATCAAGGGCGAAAGCATCGCCGCGATCGGCCGGCCCGGCATGGCGGCCCCCGCCGGCGCCACGGTGATCGACGCCAGGCACCGGCTGATGCATCCCGGCCTGATCAACGCGCACACCCACGGGCCGGGCAACCTCGGCAAGGGCATGGGCGATCTGTGGTCGCTCGAATTGCTGCTGACGGCCAGCCCATGGATCGGCGGGGGCCGCACGCTCGAGGACAAGCATCTCTCGACCATGATCGGCGCCGCCGAGATGGCGATGAAGGGTTGTACCGCCGCCTATGACCTCGCCGCCGAGTTCCCCCTGCCCTCGGTCGACGGCCTCTCTGCCATGGCCAAGGCCTACGAGGACGTCGGCATGCGCGCGGTGCTGGCGCCGATGGTGGCCGACCTCTCCTTCTTCGAGGCCATCCCCGGCCTGATGGAGCGCCTGTCGCCGGCGCTGCAGAAGGAGGTCGAGAGTTTTCGCCTCGCGCCATGGAAGGCAACCGCCGGCCAGATCCGCAAGGCGCTGCAGAAATGGCCGTTCGAAAAAGTGACGCTGGCCGTCGCCCCCACCATCCCGCACCACTGCACCGACGATTTCCTGATCGCCTGCCGCGATCTCGCCCGCGAGTACGACGTCGGCATCCACAGCCACGTCGCCGAATCGAAGGTCCAGGTGGTGGCGGGCTACCGGCGTTACGGCACCTCGCTCGCCGCCCACATGGACGAACTCGGCCTGGTGAACGAGCGCTTCACCGTGGCGCACGGCGTCTGGCTCGACGACGAGGACATGAAGCGGCTGGGCGATCGCGGCGCCTCGGTGGCGCACAACCCCGGATCCAACATGCGCCTCGGCAGCGGCCTCGCCGACGTGCGCGGCATGCTCAACCGCAAGGTGAACGTCGGGGTCGGCACCGACGGCGCCAACTGCGCCGACAACCAGAACATGTACGAGGCGATGCGGCTTGCCTCGCTCGCCTCCAAGGTCCAGGGCCCGGACTGGCAGAAGTGGCTCACCACCGAAGAGGCGCTTCTCGCGGCCACCGAGGGCAGCGCGCGCGCCCTCGGCATGGAAAAGCAGATCGGAAAGATCGCGCCGGGCTACAAGGCCGACATCGTCTTCCTCGACCTCCACCACATCAACTGGATCCCGATGAACGACCCGGTCAATGCCCTGGTCCACACCGAGGACGGCACCGGCGTCCATTCGGTGATGATCGGCGGCCGCATGATCGTGGAGAACCGCAAGCTGCTCACGGTCGATCTTGCGGCGCTGGCCGCCAAGGCCGAGGCCTCACGCGTCCGCCGCGAGAAGATCACGGCGCCGGCCAAGAAGCTCTACGACCGGTTGGAGAAGGTCGTCGGCACCTTCTGTCCCGGCCTCGCCAAGGCACCGCTGCACATCCACCGATATGGTGCCAGCCACCACGCTCATTGAGCCATCAGCGCCAGGATCGCCGCTTCGAGTTCCGGCACGTCGGTCACCACGGCATCGG
>MEMN01000146.1:1669-2301 GCA_001767945.1 Alphaproteobacteria bacterium RIFCSPHIGHO2_12_FULL_66_14
GCCCGCGTCAGCCGCTCGGGCGGGCATCCCAGCGCTTCCAGCAGAAGGCCCCGCGCGACAAGGCGCTGTAGCAGGCCGTCGATGCCGGGACGAAGCTGGAAGACGTCGAGATTGCCGGTCATCGCCTCGACTCGATGACCGACGCGCGCCACCGTCGCCGGTTCGCCGCCGCACAGCGTCTCGATCATGTGTCTTTGGATGTCCGGCGCGAAGGCCGCGACCGCCCGGTCCGAAGCCTCCTCGACCGCCGCCTGGTCGATCCGCAAGCCCTCAAGCCCGCAGGCCGCGGCGATGGCGCCGTCCAGCGCCATTTCGCGCGCGAATTCGAGGTCGACCGCGCCGCCGATGTCGAACAGGACGGCGCGGTAGCGGCTCAGTGCGACGAGCCTTCCAGCGCCTTCACGATGTTCTCGCACATAGCCTTGGCGTCGGCGAACAGCATCATGGTGTTGTCGCGGAAGAACAGCTCGTTGTCGACGCCGGCATAGCCCGAGGCCATGCCGCGCTTCACGAACAGCACGGTCTGCGCCTTCTCGACGTCGAGGATCGGCATGCCGTAGATCGGGCTCTTGGGATCGGTCTTGGCCGCCGGGTTGGTGACGTCGTTGGCGCCGATCACGAAGGCGACGTCG
>MEMN01000146.1:2321-4871 GCA_001767945.1 Alphaproteobacteria bacterium RIFCSPHIGHO2_12_FULL_66_14
GATGTCGTCGAGCTCGAAGACCTCGTCGTAGGGCACGTTGGCCTCGGCCAGCAGGACGTTCATGTGGCCCGGCATGCGGCCGGCCACCGGATGGATGGCGTAGCGCACCGTCACGCCGTTCTTCTTCAGGATGTCGGCCATCTCGCGCAGCGCGTGCTGGGCTTGCGCCACGGCCATGCCGTAGCCCGGCACGATGACGACCGAGCTCGCGTTCTTCATCAGGAAGGCGGCGTCCTCGGCCGAGCCTGCCTTGACCGGCTTGTCCGACTTGGGGCCGGCGGCGCCCGCCGCCGAGGAGTCGGTGCCGAAGCCGCCCAGGATCACGTTGAAGATCGAGCGGTTCATGCCCTTGCACATGATGTAGCTCAGGATCGCGCCCGAGGAGCCGACCAGCGCGCCGGTCACGATCAGCGCGGTGTTGCCCAGGGTGAAGCCGATGCCGGCCGCCGCCCATCCCGAGTAGGAGTTGAGCATCGACACCACGACCGGCATGTCGGCGCCGCCGATCGGCAGGATGAGCAGGAAGCCGACCGCCAGCGACAGCACGATCAGCGTGATGAAGACCATGGGATGGCCGCCCTTCCAGGCGAACCACACCAGCAGCACGACGATGGCGATGCCGATCAGGGCGTTCAGCGGATGCTGGCCGCGGAACACCAGCGGCGAGCCCGAGACGAGGCCCTGCAGCTTGGCGAAGGCCACGATCGAGCCGGTGAAAGTGATGGCGCCGATCACGGTGCCGAGCCCCATCTCGATCAGGCTGTGCACCTTGATCTTGCCCGGCGCGCCGATGCCGAAGGCCTCAGGCGAGACGAAGGCCGCCGCCGCCACGAACACCGCGGCGAGGCCGACCAGCGAATGGAAGGCCGCCACGAGCTGCGGCAGCGCCGTCATCTGGATGCGCCAGGCGACGACCGCGCCGATCGCGCCGCCGATCGCCAGGCCGCCCACGATCATCCACGCCGAAACGACGCCCGGCGTCGCCACGGTGACGCCGATCGCCACCACCATGCCGACGATGCCGAAGAGGTTGCCTTGCCGCGACGTCACCGGCGAGGAAAGCCCGCGCAGCGCCATGATGAAGCAGATGGCCGAAAACAGATAGCCGTAGGCGGCCAGTTCCTGGGTGATCATCCCTCTTGTCCCTCACCTACTTCTTGACCGGCTGCTTCTTCTTGAACATCGACAGCATGCGGTGCGTGACGATGAACCCGCCGAAGATGTTGACGGCGGCCAGCGCCACGGCGATGGCGCCGAAGAACTGCGCGGCGCCCAGGCCCTTGAGGCCGGCGGCCAGCAGGGCGCCGACGATGATCACCGACGATATGGCGTTGGTGACGGCCATCAGCGGCGAATGCAGCGCCGGCGTCACCCGCCACACCACGTAGTAGCCGATGAAGCAGGCCAGCGCGAAGATGGTGAGCAGCGCCACGAACGGCATGTGGCCGTCGGGCAGCGCCAGCGTGCTCTGCGCCGCCACATCGGTGATCTGCTGCGCCACGCCCTTGAGGCTGGTGGCCAGCTCCTGGGCCTGGGTCGCGAGTTTGGCCGCCTCGCCTGCGATCTTGTCGTTCATTCGGCCGCTCCTAGGTCTGGCTGAGCGAGGGGTGCACGATCTGGCCGCCCTGTGTCACCAGGGTCCCCTTCACCACTTCGTCGTCGAGATTGATCTTCAACGCCTTGGTCTCCTTGTCGACCATGGGCGTGATGAAGTTCAGGAGGTTGCGCGAAAACAACGCCGAGGAATCGGTCGCGAGCTCGCCCGGCAGATTGGCCGGCCCGACGATCTTGACGCCGTACTTCTCGACGATCCTGCCGAACTCCGAGAGCGGGCAGTTGCCGCCCTGCTCGACCGCCATGTCGACGACCACAGAGCCCGGCTTCATGGTCTTCACCATGTCCTCGGTGACCAGCACCGGCGCCTTGCGGCCGGGGATCAGCGCCGTGGTGACCACGATGTCCTGCTTGGCGATGTGCTCGGCCACCAGGGCGGCCTGCTTGGCGCGATATTCCGCGCTCATCTCCTTGGCGTAGCCGCCCGACGTCTCGGCCGCCTTGAATTCCTCGTCCTCGACGGCCACGAACTTGGCCCCCAGCGACTGGACCTGCTCCTTGGTCGCGGGCCGCACGTCGGTCGCCGTCACGATGGCGCCCAGCCGCCGCGCCGTGGCGATCGCCTGGAGGCCCGCCACACCCACGCCCATGATGAAGGCGCGGGCCGGCGCCAGCGTGCCGCCCGGCGTCATCATCTGCGGAAAGATGCGGCCGAAGTTGTTGGCCGCCAGCAGCACCGCCTTGTAGCCCGCGAGGTTGGCCTGCGAGCTCAGGATATCCATCGACTGGGCGCGCGTGATGCGCGGGATCAGCTCGAGCGCAAACGACGTCACGCCCTTTGACGCCAGCACCTGGACCAGTTCTTTGTTGGTGAGGGCGCCCAGCGGCGACATCAGGGTCTGGCCGCTCCGCAGCAGGGCGATCTCGTCGAGGCCCTCGGCGGCCGACATCGGGCGCTGGATCTTGAAGACGATATCGGCCGCCGCCGCCGCGGCG
>MEMN01000146.1:4883-5292 GCA_001767945.1 Alphaproteobacteria bacterium RIFCSPHIGHO2_12_FULL_66_14
CGATCACGATCTCTTCCGCACCCAGCGCTTTCAGCTTCTTGACGGTCTCGGGGGTCGCGGCCACACGGGTCTCATGTGGCCGGCGTTCTTTGAGAATGGCAATTTTCATGGAGCGCTTTTTTGGGTCGGTTGGAGACGCGAAATAGCCGGTAGTGCGCCGCACCATGCACAGCGTGCCGTTCTTTGCCAAGCCGGTTTTTCGCCGCGTGGTAAAGCACGATTTACCGCCACGGCAACCGCGTGATACTGCAAGGCATGGTCCAGCGTCCCGTCATTCTTACCGGTTTCCACTTCACCAAGACCACCCTGGCCGCCTTCTCCGAGCACTACGAGATCGCGGGACACATGGACAAGCCCGACCCGGCCCTGGTGCCGCGCGCCGTCGCCGCCGACGTGCAGGCCATCGTCA
>MEMN01000146.1:5346-6275 GCA_001767945.1 Alphaproteobacteria bacterium RIFCSPHIGHO2_12_FULL_66_14
GTGGCCGAGATGGCCTTCGGCGTGCTGCTCGCCTCGACGCGGCGCATCGTGCGCGCCGACAAGATGATCCGCCGCGGCGACTGGACCAAGCGCATCCCCAACCGCTTCGGCGCCATCGCCGGCATGACCGGCGGCAAGCTCGGCATCCTTGGATTGGGCGCCATCGGCATGGAGCTGGCCAAGCGCGCCAAGGGCTTCGACCTCGAAATCGGCTACTGCAACCGCAACAAGCGCAACGACGTCGACTTCGCCTATTTCGCCAACGTCATGGCGCTCGCGACCTGGGCCGACTACCTGGTCGTCTGCCTGCGCTCCGATGCCTCCAACAGGCACATCATCAACGCCGAGGTGCTGAAGGCGCTGGGCCCGCGCGGTCATCTGGTCAACATCAGCCGCGGCTGGGCGGTTGACGAAGCGGCGCTGGCCGAGGCGTTGCGCAGCAACGTGATCGAGGGCGCCGCCCTCGATGTGTTCGACGAGGAACCCTACGAGGGCACGGAGCTCCTGGCCCTCGACAATCTGGTGATGACGCCGCATTTCGGCGGCGGCACCGAGCACGCCCAGCGCCGCATGACCGCGCTGGTGCGCCAGAATCTCGACGCCCACTTCGCCGGCAAGCCGGTCGTCTCGCCAGTGCCTGAACTGCGCGACATGGCGGCCATACCGGCGGGGCGCTTGCGTTAGGGGGAGACTGGGCGGAGTGGATTAACGGCCGATGTTCGGGTTGATGCGCCTGGCCGCCGCCTGATCGGCCTCGCCGCCAATCTTGTCGCCCTTCCTCGCTTTCGCAATGCCGCGGTTGAGGAGTGCATACGCGTTCTTCGGATCGAGCCTGATCGCCTGATCGAAGTCCTGGATGGCGCGCGCGTAGTCACCTTTGTTTGCATAACCAGCGCCGCGATTGTGGAAGGCGGCGGAGAGAACAGCTC
>MEMN01000146.1:6308-11410 GCA_001767945.1 Alphaproteobacteria bacterium RIFCSPHIGHO2_12_FULL_66_14
TGTCGGCTTTGAGCGCTGGCCAGGCCAGTCAATCCGGCAATTACCATCAAGGCAGCCGCGCATCCGGCCAATTGTCCAATTTTCGACATTGCGCGCCCCCGATGTCCAGCTGTGGCTAGGGAAGCTACTGACGAGACAGAAGATTGCCCCATGACAAATGCCATAACAAGCGAGGCGCCGCATGACCGTGCGCGTGCGCCAGAACCTCCACACCCATTTCGCCGGCAAGGCTAGTCCGGTGGATCGACTCCGATCGTGACCGGCTTGCCGGTTTCTTGCCGCGACATGCCTGTCCACACATCCCAGTAGCCACGCACTGCCGAAGGGTAGCGCCGCAGTTCCGTGAAGATGCTGTAGGGAGCATCGACGTCGGAGGCCTCGAAGCCCCAGGCTTCGATGCCTTCGTGGGCCGCCAGGAACAGCGCGCGCGAAAGATGGAACCGTTGCGAGACGATGACCAGCCGCGTCTGGCCGTAGATCTGCCGCGCGCGCACCACCGAATCGAGTGTGCGGTCGCCGTCGAAATCGCGAAAGATCGTCTCTTCCGGCACGCCGCGCTCGACCAGGCCGGCGCGCATCGCGCTGGGCTCGTCGTAGCGGCCGTCGCGATGTCCGCTCACGATGAAGTATTTCACCTTGCCGGCCTTGTAGAGCGCCGCCGCCGCGTCGAGGCGATAGACGAAATAGCGGTTGGGACCACCCTCCGGTCCGATCGGAGCCGTACCCAGCACCAGCGCCACGTCGACCGCCGGCACCTTGCCGACATCGGAGAAGGACTTGGCTTCGGCGGCGCGATCGAGGCGGCGCTCCGCGTACCAAGCGAGCAGGCCCGCCATCAGCACGACCGCGACGACGCGCAGGCCGACGTACAGGATCAGGCGCATGCCGCCTGCCTTGATCGCCTGCGTCGTGGCCTATAGATCATCACCATGCCACGTCTCAGCACCGCCGAAGCCACGGTCGAAACCCTCCTGCACCATGGCCTCGACACGGTCTATGCCCTGCCCGGCCTGCACAACGATCCCCTGTTCGACGCCTTCTACCACGCAGCCGACCGATTGCGGGTGATCCATCCGCGGCACGAGCAGACCGCAGCCTACATGGCGCTGGGCGCCGCGCTGGTCACCGGCAAGCCGCAGGCCTTCGCCGTAGTGCCCGGCCCCGGCATGTTGAACGCCGGCGCCGCCCTCCTCACGGCCTACGGCATGAACGCGCCGGTGATCGGCCTGATCGGCCAGATCCCGCAGGCCGACATCGACCGTGGCCACGGCCATCTGCACGAGATCCACGACCAGCTCGGCATGATGCGCCACATCACCAAATGGGCCGAGCGCATCAGGAGCCCGCAGGAGGCGCCAACCCTGGTCAGCCAGGCGATCTGGCAGGCGACCTCGGGCCGCCCGCGCCCGGTGGCGCTTGAATGCGCCCTCGACACCTGGGCCAAGCGTGCCGACGTCACCCTGCCTGCCTCGCCCCTGCCGTTGCCGGCCGACGCGATCGACGACGAGGCGATCACGGCGGCGGCAAAAATCCTGGGCGCTGCCGAATTGCCGATCATCGTGATCGGCGGCGGTGCCCTCGATGCCAGCGCCGAGGTGATCGCCATCGCCGAACTGCTCGAAGCGCCCGTCAGCTCCTACCGCCGCGGCCGCGGAGTCGTGCCGAGCTCGCATCGCCTCGCCGTCGACATGCCGGTCGGCCATCGCCTGTGGAAGGACGCCGACGCCGTGCTGGCGATCGGCACGCGCTTCTTCATCCAGAACGGCAGCTGGGGCATCGACAAGAACCTGAAAGTCGTGCGCCTCGACATCGACCCTGACGAACCCGACCGCTTTCGCAAACCCGACGTGGCGCTGGTGGGCGATGCCGCGACGCAATTGCGCGCCCTGATCGCGGCGCTGCCCAAGCACAATCGCAAGCGCGCCTCGCGCGACGAAGAGTTGAAGGGCCACCGCGCCTGGTTCGCCGAGCGACTGTCGCGGCTGGAACCGCAACTGGGTTTCCTGAAGGCGATCCGTGCCGCCTTGCCCGAGGACGGCATCTTCGTCGACGAGGTCTCGCAGATGGGCTTCGCCTCCAGAGTGGCGCTGCCGATCGAGAAGCCGCGCATCTATCTTTCGCCCGGCTACCAGGACAATCTCGGCTGGGGTTTTGGCACGGCATTGGGCGCCAAGGCCGCGATGCCGCACAGGAAGGTGCTGGCGATCGCCGGCGATGGCGGCTTCATGTACCAGGTGGGCGAGCTTGCGACCGCGGCGCGCCATAACCTCGCCGTCGTGATCGTGGTCTTCGACAACGGCGCCTTCGGCAACGTGAAGCGCATCCAGCAGCAGCACTACGGCAACCGCCTGATCGCCTCGGACCTGCAGAACCCAGATTTCGGCAAGCTCGCCGATTCGTTCGGCATCGCCTCCTTCAAGGCGACCGATCCCAAGCAGCTCGAGGACGCCCTGCACAAGGCCTTTGCGCTGAATGCGCCGGCCCTCGTGTGGGTGCCACACGGCGACGTGCCGAGCCCGTGGGACATGATCATGATGCCGAGAGTGCGGGGCTGACGATGAGCCTACCACGCCGGCCCGCCGCCGTCATCTTCGACATGGACGGCCTGCTGTTCGATACCGAGGCGCTCCACGAGGAAGCGGCCGGCCTGGCGGCGCGCGACGTCGCGCACGAAATGACGCCCGAGATTTTCCGCAGCCTGATCGGGTTGCCCGGGCCCGCAGGACGGTCGCGCGTCCTGCAGCATTTCGGCCCGTCGTTTCCCATCGACATCTTCTTCGACGCCTGGCGCGGGCATTTCTACGCCATGGTCGACACGCGCCTCGTCCTGAAGCCGGGCGCGCTGGAGCTGCTCGACTTGCTCGACACGCTCGGCCTGCCGCGCGCCATCGCGACCTCGTCGTCGCACAAGACGGTGCAGCACCACCTGTCGTTCCACGACCTTGGCGCGCGGTTCCACCATGTCGTGGCGCAGGGCGACTACGCCGCCGGCAAGCCTGCGCCCGATCCCTACCTGACGGCCGCCGAGCGGTTGGGCGTCGCGCCCGGCCTTTGCCTGGCACTCGAGGATTCCCACAACGGCGTCCGCTCCGCGTCGGCCGCCGGCATGATGACGATCATGGTGCCAGACCTGCTCGAAGCGACGGACGAGATCAAAGGCCTCTGCGCCTTCGTTGTCCGCGACCTGCACGCGGTCCACAGCCTCGTGCTGGGGTGCGCACGGTGACGTGCCGAGCCCATGGGACATGATCATGATGCCGAAGATGAGATGATCGGATGAAGGACTGGTACTGGCTCGTCGCCTGGGTGATCGCCGTCGGCGTCCTCGGCTACGTTCTGCCCAGGGCCCCCGGCCTCTGGAACAAGGTCGTTGCCGTGATCCTGGTGACCCTGCTCGGCCTCGGCACCGTGGTCCTCCTCTATTCCGTCATCTTTATGTTGGCCTGAGCGCCTCCAGGATCTGCCGGAAGTTGGTGCGGCAGGCGAAGCCCAGCTTCCGCGCCGCCTTGTCGGCGTCGTAGACGCGGTCGATCGACTGGAACATCGTCCAGCCGCGCCTGGCGTAGAGCGCCGGATAGTCGGGGAAGTAGCGCACCACGACGGATGGCGCGTCGGCGATCAGGGCGCGGCGATCCTCGCGGCTGAATGGCGTCATAGCCGAAATGATGAAGGTGTCGAAGCCGATCTCGGGCGCCTTGGCCATCGCCGCGACATGGGCTTCGGCGGCGTCCTCGACCGAGAGGCGGCGGAACAGGAATTCGTTGGCCTTGGTGTTCTCGCCCGACTGGGCGATGGCGTGCGCCATGTCGTCTTCCTCGGGGAAGAAGCGCGCGGTGCGCAGCACCACGACCGGCAGCTTGTGCAGGTGGTTGAACAGCCGGCACAGCTCCTCGGCCGCGAGCTTGGTGACGCCGTAGATGTTGCGCGGCTGCAAGGGAGCCAGCGTCTCGTCGATCCAGATCGCCTCGCGCGCGCCGCCCGCGCGGCCGTCGCGGATCTTCTGCGAGATCATCAGCGAAGTGGTCGAGGTGAAGACGAAGCGGTCGACCTTCGAGCCCGGCGCCACCGCCTCCTCCAGCAGGTTGAGCGTGCCCTGCACGTTCACCGCCACGAACTCGGAATTGTCGTGCGTCTCGATGTGCGGCTTGTGGCGGGCGGCGGCGTGCACGATCGCCTCGATCCCCTCGTCACGGATGATCCGGCGCACCAGCGCGCGATCCACCACCGAGCCCACGATCTCCGTCGTCGGCCCCGGCTCGGGATCGAGCCCGACGACACGATGGCCGTCGCGCAACAGCCGCGGCACCAGGGTCTGGCCGAGCCAGCCCGACGATCCGGTCACCAGGATGTTCACGCCAGCCCAACCTCCGTGAGTGCCGTCTGCTGACGGGCGGCGAGCGCATCGACGTCGAAGCCTTCGATCATGCCCTCGAACAGGCGGTGCCAGTTGATCGAGGCGCGGAGATGGATGAACACGGCGCCGAGGCCGATGGCGGCGCGGTCCATGAACACGAACTCGCGCGGCGGCCGCACGCCGCCCATCTTGCGCAGCTCGCCGAAGACGTTCTGCGCCATCTCGCGGCCGTAGCCGCCGGCCATGCCCTCGGTGAGGCGGCGCGGCCGGTCGTCCATCAGCGGCCCGTAGAGGAAGGCGGCCCAGCGGTTCAGCACCTGGATCATCTCACGGGAAAGCCCGCTGAAACCCCAGTCCTCGTAGGCCGCCACGGCGCGCGCCTCGTCGTCGGTCATCAGCGCGCGATAGAGCTCGATCGAACCCCGCACGAAGCGCGGCGGGAAGATGCGGACGCAGCCGAAGTCCATCAGGTTCACCGAGCCGTCGGGCCGCACCGTGTAGTTACCGAGATGCGGATCGCCGTGGATGACGCCGTAGGAATAGAACGGCACATACCAGGCGCGGAACATGTTGATGGCCAGCGCGTCCTTCTCTTCCTGCGCGTGGGTCTTCCAGTCGAGCAAGGGCCCGCCCTGCAGCCAGCTCATGGTGAGCAGCCGGTCGGTCGAATGGCTCGGCACCACCTCCGGCACATGCACGTTGGGCTCGTCGCGCAGCATGTGGCGGTAGAGGGCGACGTGCTTGGCCT
>MEMN01000146.1:11559-12398 GCA_001767945.1 Alphaproteobacteria bacterium RIFCSPHIGHO2_12_FULL_66_14
TACTGCAGCTTGCACGCGACGTCGGCGCCGTCAGGCAGCGCCGCGCGATGGACCTGGCCCAGCGAGGCCGCGAACGAGGCTTCCTTGTCGAAGCTGGCGAACTTCGCCTGCCAGTCCGACCCCAGCTCCGAGGCCATGCGCCGGCGCACGAAGGCCCAGCCCATGGCCGGCGCATTGGCCTGCAGCTCGCCGAGCTCGCGGGCATATTCCGGCGGCAGCGCGTCGGGAATGGTGGCCAGCAGCTGCGCCGCCTTCATCAGCGGCCCCTTCAGTCCGCCAAGCGCGGCCTTCAGCTCGCCGGCATGCTTGTCGCGATCGAGCGAGAAACCGAGATAGCGCTGGCCCGCCAGCTTGACGGCAAGGCCGCCCACCGACGAGCCGACCCGGGCGTAGCGGCCGAGCCGCCCTCCGAGCGAGTCGCCCTCGTCTGCCATCGCTACAGCGTCTCGAGTTCGTCGACGAAGCCCGAGATGACGCCCAGCCCCTTGTTCCAGAAGGCGGGGTCGGAGGCGTCGAGGCCGAACGGCGCCAAGAGCTCCTTGTGCCGCTTCACGCCACCCGCCTTCAGCATGTCGAGATACTTGGCCTGGAAACCCTCGGGCTGCGACTGGTAGGCGGCATAGAGCGAGTTCACCAGGCAATCGCCGAAGGCATAGGCATAGACGTAGAACGGCGAATGGATGAAGTGGCCGATGTAGGACCAGTAGGCGCGGTATTCGTCGTCGAAAGTGAAGGCCGGCCCCAGGCTCTCGGTCTGCACCGCCATCCAGATCTCGCCGATCGCGTCGGGCGTGAGCTCGCCCTGGCGCCGCGCCATGTGCAGGCGCTGCTCGAAATCG
>MEMN01000146.1:12450-12647 GCA_001767945.1 Alphaproteobacteria bacterium RIFCSPHIGHO2_12_FULL_66_14
CCAGCATGGCCTTGCGCGTGGCCTTGTCAGGCGCGGTTTTTAGCAGCGACTGGAAGGTGAGCATCTCGCCGAACACCGAGGCGGTCTCGGCAAGCGTGAGCGGCGTGTCGGCCATCAGCGCGCCCTGCTGGCCGGCCAGCACCTGGTGCACGCCATGGCCCAGCTCGTGGGCGAGCGTCATCACGTCCCGCACCTTG
>MEMN01000146.1:12728-13699 GCA_001767945.1 Alphaproteobacteria bacterium RIFCSPHIGHO2_12_FULL_66_14
GCCGGCGCGTCGATCCAGGCATTGTCGAAGAACTTCTTGCCCACCGACGCCAGTTCGGGTGAGAAGGCATTGTAGGCGTCGAGCACGATCTTCGTGGCCTCGGGCCAGGCGATCACGCGGTCGTCGTGCTCGGGCAGCGGTGCGTTGCGGTCCCAGTAGGGCATCTTCTCGACGCCGAACCACTTGGCCTTGAGGGTGTAGTAGCGGTGCGCGAGCCTCGGATAGGCAGCCTTCACCGACGAGGCCAGCGCGTCGACCACCTCGTCCTCGACGCAGTTGCCGAGATTCATCGCCGACTGTGGCCGCGGATATTTGCGCCAGCGGTCCTCGATCTCCTTGTCCTTGGCCAGCGTGTTGGTGAGCAACGAGAAGATCGCGATATTGTCGCCTTG
Source organism: Alphaproteobacteria bacterium RIFCSPHIGHO2_12_FULL_66_14 (assembly GCA_001767945.1). Lineage (GTDB taxonomy): Bacteria > Pseudomonadota > Alphaproteobacteria > Reyranellales > Reyranellaceae > Reyranella. Next base: position 13,121 of record MEMN01000146.1, read on the forward strand.
CACCTTGCCGAAGGACTTGGCCGCGTCCTTGCGCACTGAAGCGTCCTTGTCGGAGAGCTTGTCGAGGATCTGCGGCTCGGTCAGCACCTCGTTGCGAAAGGGATAGCGCAGCCGCGCGATGGTCTCGTCGAACAGGCGCGACCAGGCGGCGCGGCCGACCACGTATTTCTCGTGCAGCGCCTTCTCGAGCTCGTCCGACAGCGTGTGCGGCCGGAAGGCGCGCAGATCGCGCAGCCATGGCCCATACTTCGCGAGTTCCGGCGCCTTCATCCTGGCCACGATATCGGCGTCTTCCAGGCGCTTCACCTCCAGCCCGAAGAACAGCAGCTTCGAGCCGATGTCGGTCAGGCTCTCGGAAACGTTCTGCGAAAAGCGGCCGCGCTCGGGATCGGCCATGTTGCTGGCGTAATAGAGAGAGGCGTAGGAGCCGATGCGGCCCATGCGGTCGCTCATCGCCTCGTACCGTGCGATCGCAGCCCCCAGCGCCTGGCCGTCGAGGCCGGCAACCTTGCCCTCGTAGTCCCCGGCGAAGGCCTCCGCATCGGCGGCGGCGCGCTTCAGGTCGGCATCGAGATCGGG
>MEMN01000146.1:13710-14882 GCA_001767945.1 Alphaproteobacteria bacterium RIFCSPHIGHO2_12_FULL_66_14
TGGAATAGAGGTCGGCGAGGTTCCAGGTCGGCAGATCACCCAGCATTGCACTCATTCACGCACTCCTGCTGCCCCGAGAGATGGGGCCGAACACCCTTCGGCGCAAGTTACAGTCGATTGTAGGCTTTGAACCAGTCGACGAAGAGCGGGATTCCCTGCTCGACCGCCACATTGGGCGTCCAGCCGAAGTCACGCGTGGTATCGGCGATGTCCGCCGCGGTCTCCTGCATGTCGCCGGGCTCGCCGGGCCGGAGCTCGACGATGGCCTTCCTGCCCAGCGCCTTCTCGAACAGGGCGATCACCTGGACGATGTCCTCGCTCCGCGCCGCGCCCAGATTGTAGACGCGGTGGCTGGGCGCCGTCGCCGGCTTGTCGAGGACGGCCAGCGTCCCCGCCACGATGTCGTCGATGAAGCTGAAGTCGCGCTTGATGAAGCCCAGGTGATTGAGCTGGATCGTGCTGCCCTCATGGATCGCCTTGGCAAAGATGTAAGGCGACATGTCGGGCCGGCCCCACGGCCCGTAGACCGTGAAATAACGCAGGCCGGTCGCCCTCATCCCGTAGAGATGGCTGTAAGTCTCGGTCATCAGCTCGTCGGCGCGCTTGGTGGCGGCGTAGAGCGATATCGGCCGATCGACATTGTCGGTCGTGGCGAAGGGCAGCTTGCGGTTGCCGCCGTAGACCGACGAGGACGAGGCATAGACGAAGTGCTTCAGGTCCTTGAGGCCCCGCGCCAGCTCGAGCATCACGAGATGGCCCATCACGTTGGTCTGCACGTAGATGTAGGGATCGACCATCGAATGGCGGACGCCGGGCTGGGCCGCCAGGTGCACGATGCGGTCGAGGTCGCCGTGTTTCTGGGCCAGCGCCGTCATGGCGTCACGGTCGGCGATGTCGGCTTCCACGAAGGCAAAGCCCTTGTCCTCGCGCAGTCCCTTCAGCCGGGCGAACTTCAGGACCGGGTCGTAGTAGTCGCTGAAATTGTCGACGCCGACCACCGCCTCGCCCCGGGCCAGCAGGGCCCGCGCGACGTGCGACCCGATGAAGCCGGCGACTCCGGTGACGAGAACGGACATGCGGCGGGTGATTACAACATTTCATTCCCGGGCGACACCGTGAAACGGCGCGCCCGACCGGCGTGCCTGCACACCCTTAAAACGTCATTTTTGCGC
>MEMN01000147.1:0-3401 GCA_001767945.1 Alphaproteobacteria bacterium RIFCSPHIGHO2_12_FULL_66_14
ACCCCTAGGTTGGACCAACGCGGCGAGAACCTGCAATGACTACTCCCAACGATGCAGCCGATGGTGTTTCGTCGCCGCCAGTCGCGTTTCCGTATGAGTACAGGTATCGATCGGTACTGTGGAAGTCGTTGGATGAAGTAATGGTGGATGCCGTTGCCCAGCGAAGGGGTCCAGACGTGACAATCTGGATGTATCGCGATGTCAGGGAGAACACTCGCTACGCATATGTGCTGACGGACGAAGGCCTGGCGATGTTTGCGATCGGTGAGCACGATCAATCGACGCGCTGGTCGGTGGGAGACACGCCGATATTCTATTGGCCGAGGGCGAGTCTGCCTGACGCCGTCAGTCCCTCCAACTTGATCGACTGGGGTCCCATCTGGCCTCGAGGCTCGGAGCCCTGCGACAACGCGCTGAGCGCGAAATTGAGAGAATTGCTCCTGCCGGCCCTGATCTGGTGGCCCGAACTGCCCTATCGCGGTCGGGCGCTTGATGCCCCGGCTCCTTCTGCTTCGAAACCTCGCACCGTGTCCTATTCCCGGGCACTAGGGAGGCACTCGTGACCTTCCGAATTTATCTCTATGAGCTGAGGGCCTTGTCTTAAGAGGCCCAAGACGTACGGCAACCTTGCAGTTGTGGTTTATCAAACAAAAGCGGCGGCCCTGAGGCCGCCGTTTCTGTATCGGATGATGAGACGATTACTCGCCGGCCGGCGCGGGCTCGACCTGCTTCGCCGAGATATCCTCGCCGGTGGCCTGGTCGACCGCCTTCATGGAGAGGCGCACCTTGCCGCGATCGTCGACGCCCAGGACCTTGACCTTGACCTGGTCGCCTTCCTTGACGACGTCGCCCACCTTGGCGACGCGGCGCGGCGCCAGTTCGGAGATGTGCACGAGGCCGTCGCGCGAGCCCAGGAAGTTCACGAAGGCGCCGAACTCGACGCACTTCACGACCTTGCCGGTGTAGATCACGCCGATTTCCGGCTCGGCCACGATGCCCTTGATCCAGTCGATGGCCTTCTGGCCGGCGGCGGCGTCGACCGCCGCGACCTTGATGGTGCCGTCGTCCTCGATGTCGATCTTGGTGCCGGTCTGCTCGGTGATCTCGCGGATCACCTTGCCGCCGGTGCCGATCACTTCACGGATCTTGTCCTTGGGAATCGTGAACTGGGTGATGCGCGGCGCGGTCGCCGCGACGCCCTCGCGGGCGCCGACAAGCCCCTTGGACATCTCGCCCAGGATGTGGATGCGGCCGTCCTTGGCCTGGCCCAGAGCCACCTTCATGATCTCCTCGGTGATCGATGTGATCTTGATGTCCATCTGCAGCGCGGTGATGCCGTTGGAGGTGCCGGCGACCTTGAAGTCCATGTCGCCGAGGTGATCCTCGTCGCCCAGGATGTCGCTCAGCACGGCGAAACGCTCGCCTTCCTTGATCAGGCCCATGGCGATGCCGGCCACCGGCCGTTCCATCGGCACGCCGCCGTCCATCAGCGCCAGCGAGCCGCCGCAGACCGACGCCATCGACGAGGAGCCGTTCGACTCGGTGATCTCCGACACGACACGCACCGTGTAGGGGAACTTGTCCTTGGTCGGCATCATCGGACGCAGCGCGCGCCAGGCGAGCTTGCCGTGGCCGATCTCGCGACGGCCGGGCGAGCCCATGCGGCGGACTTCGCCAACGGAGTACGGAGGGAAATTGTAGTGCAGCATGAAGTGCTCGCGGTACTCGCCCTCGAGCGCATCGATGATCTGCTCGTCCTGGCCGGTACCCAGCGTGACCACGACCAGCGCCTGGGTCTCGCCGCGGGTGAACAGCGCCGAGCCGTGGGCGCGCGGCAGGATGCCGACTTCCGCCACGATCGGACGCACCGTCTTGGTGTCGCGTCCGTCGATGCGCTTGCCGGTGTCGAGCACGGCATTGCGGACCACGTCGGCCTCGAGATTGCCGAACTGCTCGCCGAACGCCGCGAGCGCCGCGTCATCGCCTTCGAACAGCTTCTTGGCCTCGGCCTTGACGGCGCGGACGTTGGTCTGCCGCAGCTGCTTGGCGGTCTCGCCATAGGCCGTGGCGAGCTTGCCGCGAACCTCGGACTGCAGCTTGGCCGCCACGGTCTTGGAAGCCTCCGACGGATCGATGAGCGGCAGCGGCTCCTTGGCGCAATGCTCGGCGAGCTGGATGATGGCGTCGATCACCGGCTGGAAGGAGCGATGGCCCTCCATGACGGCGCCCAGCATGACGTCCTCGGGCAATTCCTTGGCCTGGGACTCGACCATCAGCACGCCTTCCTTGGTGCCGGCGACGACGAGGTCGAGGGCGCTCTCGGCGACCTGGTCGCGCGTCGGGTTCACGACGTACTTGCCGTCGAGGTAGCCGACGCGGGCGCCGGCGATCGGGCCCATGAACGGCACGCCGCTGATGGTGAGCGCGGCTGACGTTGCCACCATGGCGACGATGTCGGGATCGTTCTCGAGATCGTGCGCCAGCACGGTCACGACGACCAGCGTCTCGTTGCGATAGGTCTCGTGGAACAGCGGCCGGATCGGACGGTCGATCAGGCGCGAGGTCAGCACTTCCTTCTCGCTCGGCCGGCCTTCACGCTTGAAGAAGCCACCCGGGATCTTGCCCGCGGCGAAGGTCTTCTCCTGGTAGTTCACGGTCAGCGGGAAGAAGTCGAGGCCGGGCTTCGGCTGCTTCTCGAACACGACGGCGGCCAGCACCGTGGTGCCGCCGTAGGTGGCCATCACCGCGCCGTCAGCCTGGCGCGCGACCTTGCCGGTCTCGAGTATGAGCTTGCGGCCGGCCCAATCGATCTCTTTACGGAAAACTTCAAACATCTCATTCATCCTTTCCATCACGGTCGTCCGCCCCCGTTTGGCGACAACCGCCCATCGGCACCCTTGTGCCGACAGGACCGGGTCAGGCGTTTGCTCTCGCCCCTGCCTTCCCGGTTACTGCGATGTCGCGTCAGCCGGCCGAACTCACGGGAACCGGACGACGCGACGCGAAAAGGCCCCGTCATCAAGACGGGGCCGGTAGTTAACGACGCAGACCCAGACGCTCGATCAGCGAGTCGTAGCGCTTGCTGTCCCTGGACTTGAGATAGTCGAGCAGACGGCGGCGCTGGCCAACCATCTTCAAGAGGCCGCGACGCGAATGGTGATCCTTCGCGTGGCCCTTGAAGTGCTCGGTGAGGTTGGAAATGCGTTCGCTCAGGATGGCGACCTGGACTTCCGGCGAACCGGTATCCGTATCGGCCTGGGCATACGACTTGATCAGCTCCGCCTTGCGCGCGGCTGTAATCGACATCGGTTGTCTCCATCGACTTAAAGGTTGAACACGCGCACCGGCTGGATGGAGGTACCGTCCGATCGGACGAGCGCCACAAGCCTTTCGTCGAACTC
>MEMN01000147.1:3491-3556 GCA_001767945.1 Alphaproteobacteria bacterium RIFCSPHIGHO2_12_FULL_66_14
GGCCAGCGCCGGGATGTCGTCCAGCGCGGTCACAACGGGAACCAAGGCCCCTAGGAGCGCGGGAA
>MEMN01000147.1:3592-18001 GCA_001767945.1 Alphaproteobacteria bacterium RIFCSPHIGHO2_12_FULL_66_14
CCGCCTCTTCCCGGAAAGGTCCGGCGGCCGTCCGACGCAGCGCGGAGAGGTGCCCGACCGTGCCCAGGGCGACCGCCAGATCGCGGCCCAGGGACCGGATGTAGGTGCCTTTGCCGCAGGTCACCACCAAATCTGCATGGTCCCTGTCGGGCCGGCCGAGAAGTTCCAGGCGGTCGATGCGGACCTTGCGGGACTTCATCTCCACCGCCTCGCCCGCCCGCGCGAGGTCGTAGGCGCGCTGGCCGTCGATCTTGAGTGCCGAATAGGCGGGCGGCACCTGATCGATCTCGCCCACGAAGGCGCCCAAGGCGCCGCGGATCGCCTGGTCGGTCGGCCGGACCTCGCTTGCGGCCGTCACCTCGCCTTCCGAATCCTCGGTCGCGCGCGCCTCGCCGAAGCGAAGGGTGAAGCGATATTCCTTTCGGCCATCCATGACGAAGGGCACGGTCTTGGTCGCTTCGCCGAGTGCAATCGGCAGCACGCCGCTGGCCAGCGGATCCAGGGTGCCGCCGTGCCCTGCCTTCTGGGCGCCGAACAGGCGGCGCACGCGGCTGACGGCCGGCGTCGAGCCCAGCCCCACCGGCTTGTCGAGCACCACCCAGCCGTCGATCTTGTCGCCCTTTTTCCTGCGGCTCATCGGCTCGCGCCCTCGGGGCGCTCAATCGTCCTTGATGTCGGGATCCTCGAGGTCCTTGGCGACGTCGGGCCGGCGCAGCAGGGCGCCGATCTTGTCGGCCTCTTCGAAGGTCTTGTCGATCTCGAAGCGGATCTCGGGGGCGTAGCGCAGGCCGGCGCGCTCGCCGACCCGGACGCGGAACCACGGCGCCGCGCGGCGCATGGCGGCCAGCAGCCGCGTCTCCTCCTGGCCGCCCAGCGGCATCACGAAGGCCGTGGCGTTGCGCAAGTCGGGGCTGACGTCGACGGCGGTGACGGTGATCGAGGCGCCGCGCAGGTCGGGGTCGCGCATGTCGCCGCGCTCGAAGAGTTCAGCGAGCAGATGACGCAGTTCCTCACCCACGCGGAGCTGGCGCTGGCCGGGGGCGCGATGTTCTTTCTCGGACGAGCGACGCCGGGGCATTGACCGATCCCCCGCTGGGGGCGCGGCACTCCAGTGCCGCGTCTTCTTCTCAAAATCCATGATCGCGCGACTGGAGTCGCGCGCCCCCAGCCTAGAGGGACGGCTTAACTTCCTCGATGTCGAAGCATTCGATCACATCGCCGACTTTCATGTCTTCGTAGTTCTCGAACGCCATACCGCACTCGAAGCCGTGCTGGACCTCGCGGACCTCGTCCTTGAAACGACGCAACGTCTTCAGCGTGCCCTCGTGGATCACCACGTTGTCGCGCAGCAGACGGACCTTGGCGCCGCGCTTGACCATGCCGTCCGTGACCATGCAGCCGGCGACGTTGCCTGCCTTGGTGATACGGAAGACCTCGCGGATCTGGGCGTTGCCGATGAGGGTTTCCTTGAAGGTCGGGTCGAGCAGGCCGAGCATCAGGGCCTGCATGTCCTCGGTGACCTTGTAGATGATGCTGTAGTAGCGGATGTCGATCTTGTCGCGCTTGGCGATTTCGCGCGCCTGCGGATTGGCGCGCACGTTGAAACCGATGAGCAACGCGCCCGACGCCTTGGCCAGCGTGATATCGGCCTCGCTGATGCCGCCGACGCCGCTGTAGACGACCTTGGCCTCGACCTTCTCGGTCGACAGCCGCTGAATCGCACCCGCCAGCGCCTCGGCCGAGCCCTGCACGTCGGCCTTGATCAGGACCGGCAGCTCCTTGGCCGTGCCCTCGCGGATGCCCTTCATCATTTCTTCCAGCGTGCCGCGGCCGCCGGCGACCTTGGCGAGCTGGGCCTGGCGATCGCGACGCACCCGGAAGTCGGCGATCTCGCGGGCGCGCGCTTCACTCTCCACGACGTGGAATTCGTCGCCGGCCTGCGGCGTGCCGTCGAGACCCAGGATCTCGACCGGAACCGCCGGAGCAGCACTCTGAACGGCGATGCCGTGATCGTCGATCAGACGACGCACGCGGCCCCACACGGCGCCGGCGACGAGAACGTCGCCGACCTTGAGCGTGCCGCGCTGGACCAGCACCGTCGCCACCGAGCCGCGGCCCGGATCGAGCTGGGCTTCGACCACGACGCCGTCGGCCATGCGGTTGGGATTGGCCTTGAGTTCGAGCACCTCGGCCTGCAGGAGGATCGCCTCCTCGAGCTTGTCGAGGTTCATCTTCTTGGTCGCCGAGACCTCGATTGCCTGGACGTCGCCACCCAGCGCCTCGACCTGAATCTCCTCGCGCAGCAGTTCGTTCTGGACTCGGGTCGCGTCCGCGCCCGGCTTGTCCATCTTGTTGATGGCCACGATGAGCGGCACACCCGCCGCCTTGGCGTGGGCGATCGCTTCCTTGGTCTGCGGCATGACGCCGTCGTCGCCGGCCACCACCAGCACGACGATGTCCGTCACCTTGGCGCCGCGGGCGCGCATGGCGGTGAAGGCCTCGTGACCCGGCGTGTCGAGGAAGGTGATCTTCTGCTTGGACGGCAGCGTCACCTGGTAGGCACCGATGTGCTGGGTGATGCCGCCGGCCTCGTGCGCCGCCACGTCGGTGGCGCGCAAGGCGTCGAGCAGCGAGGTCTTGCCGTGGTCGACGTGGCCCATGATCGTGACCACCGGCGGCCGCGGCTCCAGCGTTTCGTCGGGATCGACGGTCTCGGTCAGGCCGGTTTCGACGTCGCCCTCGGCGACGCGCTTGAACTTGTGGCCCATCTCCGTCACCACCAGCTCGGCGGTGTCGGCGTCGATCGCCTGGTTGATCGTGGCCATCACGCCCATGCGCATCAGCGTCTTGATGACATCGGCGCCGCGTTCGGTCATGCGCGCGGCGAGATCCTGCACCGTGATGGTCTCGGGAATCGTGACCTCGCGATAGACCTTCTGCTGGCCGTCGTCGGCATTCTGCTGGCGGCGCTCGCGCTCCAGCCGGCGGCGCATCTGGGCCGCCGAACGGCTGCGGAAATCGTTCTCGCCCTCGACCGCGCGATTGACGTCGATCTTGTCGGAGCGACGCTTCGGCACCTCGCGACGGGCGCCCGGCGGCTGCGGCAGGCGCTTGTTGAGGACGGGCCGCATCGGCGGCCGGCGCAGCAGCGTCGATGCGGTCGCCGGCGTCGTGCCCGGCGCGCCGGGAGGCCGGCGTATGGCGGGAGCAGCGGGCGCGGCGGCGCTCTGGGCGCCGGCCTCGATCTCCTGCGCCTGGCGCGCGATCGTGGCCTGCGGCGAGGCGGTGGCCGCCTGGTCGAGGCGCTTCTGCACCAGGGCGTCGGCCTTGCGCTTGATCTCGTCCTCGGTCTTCTTGCGCGCCTCTTCCTCGGCCAGGCGCTTGCGGTGCTCTTCGTCCGACTTCTTGCGCGCCTCGTCCTCGATGGCGCGGCGGGCGGCGTCGACGGCCGCGCGTTGACGCGCCGTCTCGGCGTCGCGGTTGGCATCGACCAGGGCGCGCGTGCGCGCTTCCTTTTCTTCCTCGGTGAGGGTCTTCAGCACGATGCCGCGGCCGCCGGGGCCTTGGCCGGTCGGGCGCAGCGCCGGGGTCGGGCGGGCAGGTGCTGCCGGTGCGCTGCCGCCCAGCTTCAGCGTGCGACCGGTCGTCGGCGCCGGAGGCGGCGCCTGGGGTGCCGGAGACGGCGCCGCGGCGGCCGGGGCCGCAGGCGCAGCGCCTGGGGTCCGCTTGACCGGCTTCTTGACCTCGACCGTCACCGCGCGTGTCCGCCCGTGCGAGAATTTCTGCCGCACCTGGGTGGCATCCGCCTTGGCCGCGGCGCCGCTACGCGCCGTGGTCGAGAGGGTCAGTGGCTTGGTGGCCTTGGTCTCTTCTTTTTGTTCCGTCATATCGCGTGTTGTCCTTGGTCCGCTCCGGCCCGTCAACCGGCGCTATTCAGTCGATAGCCGCGCCACCGCGCCGCCCCGACCGCAATTCGTTGAATAAACTCGCCGCCCGCGTCGTCGCGGGCAACCGCCACATAGACGGCCTGCTCACGGCCGAACAGGCCGCCCAGTGCCGTTGCATCTCCCAGTCGCACGATCGGCAGGCCGGTCGCGCCGAGCTTGCCCAGCCCGTCGCCGTCGGCCTCGTCCGCCACCACCAGCAGCGCCGCGCGGCGCTGGCCGATCATCTGCTCCACCTTCACGAAACCCGCGACGGCACGGCCGGCACGGCGCGCCCGGCCGAGATCGGCGAGCGCCCGCTCCAGCAAAAGCCGTTCGACCCGCTCGGCCAGGTCGGCCGGCGCCTTCACGGCGGCGCGCGCGGCCTTGGAGAACAGGTTCTTCGCCACCGCGCGCTCGACCACCGCCCGCTCCGCCCGCAGCCACAGGCCGCGGCCCGGCAGCCGCCGTGCCAGGTCGGGCACGACCTCGCCTTCCGGCCCGACGACGAAACGGATCATCCGCTCCGGCGTGTCTTCCATGCCGGTGGCGATGCAGGTGCGCATCGGCCCCGGACTGGAAGAACGGGGCGCGGCAGGCACCGTGAGGTCGGATTGGGTCATGGCGATGGCAGGGACCAAGGGCAGTGCTTTCCGTTCAGGCCTTGGCCGCTTCGGCGACCGGGGCGGCTTCGTCGGCGAACCAGTGCTCGCGCGCCTTCATGATGATGGCGTTGGCGGTGTCGTTGTCCATCGCACCCTCGCCCACGATCTCGCGCAGCTCGTCGGAGGCGAGGTCGGCCAGGTCGTCGAGCGACTTCACGCCCTTGTCGCCCAGCGCCACCAGCATCGGCAGCGTCAGGCCCTCGGCCGCCCGCACTTCCTCGCTGACGCCCAGCGCCTCGAGTCGCGAGGCGAGTTCGGCATCGCGCTTCTCGATATACTCGCGGGCGCGGCGCTGCAGCTCGGTGGCGATGTCCTCGTCGAAGCCCTCGACGGTGGCGAGATCCTCGATGGCCGTCTCGGACACGTCCTCGACCGAGCCGTAGCCTTCGGCCACCAGCAGATGGGCGATCACGTCGTCGACGTCGAGCGCCGCCTTGAAGAGTTCGGTGCGCTCGCGGGTTTCCTTCTGGCGGCGCTCGCTCTCCTCGGTCTCCGTCATGATGTCGATTTCCCAGCCCGTGAGCTGGGAGGCGAGCTTGACGTTCTGGCCGCGGCGGCCGATGGCGAGGCTGAGCTGGTCATCGGGAACGACGACCTCGGTCTTGTGCTTTTCCTCGTCCATCAGCACCTTGCTGACCTCGGCCGGCGCCAGCGCGTTGACGATGAAGTTGGCGGTGTCGTTCGACCACGGGATGATGTCGACCTTCTCGCCCTGCAGCTCCTGCACCACGGCCTGGACGCGGCTGCCGCGCATGCCGACGCAGGCGCCGATCGGATCGATCGAGCTGTCGTGGCTCAGCACCGCGATCTTGGCGCGGCTGCCGGGATCGCGGGCCACCGCCTTGATCTCGATGATGTTGTCGTAGATTTCCGGCACTTCCTGCATGAACAGCTTGGCCATGAACTGGGGATGGCTGCGCGACAGGAAGATCTGCGGGCCGCGCGGCTCCTCGCGGACGTCGAAGATATAGGCGCGGACGCGATCGTTGACGCGCAGCGACTCGCGCGGGATCGTCTCGTCGCGGCGGATCACGCCTTCGGCGCGCTGCAGGTCGATGGTGATGTTGCCGTAGTCGACGCGCTTGACCACGCCCGACACGATCTCGCCGATGCGATCCTTGAATTCCTCGTACTGGCGCTTGCGCTCGCTTTCGCGCATCCGCTGGGTGATGACCTGCTTGGCGGTCTGGGCGGCGACGCGGCCGAAGTCGATCGGCGGCAGTTCGTCGGTCAGGAAATCACCGACCTGCGCCTCGGGATTGCGGCGCTGGGCCTCGACCAGCGGCACCTGGGTGTTCTCGTTCTCGATCGGGTCGGCCACCTGCATGTAGCGCAGCAGCTTGATCTCGCCGGTCTTGCGGTCGATCTCGGCGCGGATGTCGTGCTCCAGCCCGTACTTGGCGCGGCCGGACTTCTGGATGGCCTGCTCCATCGCCTCGAGCACTTCCTCGCGCTCGATGCCCTTCTCGCGGGCGACCATGTCGGCCACCTGCAGCATTTCCAGGCGCGGGATATCGGCAGTCGTTGCCATGTCTCTGTTCCTCTTGTTCTACCGTGTTCGTTCGTGCGTATTCGTTCGTGTCGTTCAGTGAGCCTGCCCGGCGCCCTGCTGCGCCAGGCGGTGTTCTTCGAGCAGCGCGTCGGTCATCTCGAGCTTGGCCCGCGAAACGGCCGACAGCGGCACGCCGGTTTCCTGGCCGTCCTCGAGGCGGAGCTTCACGATGCCGTCCTCGAGCCCCAGCAAGGTGCCCTTGAAGCGGCGGCGGCCCTCGACCGGCAGGGCGGTCTCGAGGCGGGCCATGTGGCCCGTCCAGCGCGCGTAGTCCTTGGCCCGCGTGAGCGGCCGGTCGATGCCGGGCGAACTCACCTCCAGCGTGTAGGCGCTGGTGATCGGATCCTCGACGTCGAGCACTGCAGATAGGGCGCGCGACACGGTTGCACAATCCTCGACGTCCATCGGCCGGCCGTCGGCCGGCTCGATCATGACCTGCAGCGTGCCGCCGCGGCTCAGCGCGACGCGAACCAGCTCGTAGCCCATGCCGACGATGGTCGGGGCGACGATGTCTTCGATTCGACGCAGCAGGTCGGTCACGCGGCAGGACTTCTCGACGTTGGGGGCTGCGGGGTTTCGGCAAATGAAAAGAGCGGGTTTTTGGCCCACTCTTTTTGTTTGGTTCGTCCCGCGAACCCGATGAGGATGGCGCGGATATAGTCGCAGTGTCGCCAACTGGCAAGGAAATCCGGCATTCCCTATGGGGCGATCCGACGACCCCTCTATATATGGTGGACTCCCGCCGACCGGCGCCTCAGCCGCAGGAAGACCGGTTTGTGCCCGGCCAGCATTTTTTTTTCGTAGCGTGTGCCCGGCCAATCCTCCGGCCGGCCGCGCCAGTCGGCCGGACGCTCGGCCAGCCACTCGAAGGCCGGATGGGTGCAGGCATGCTCCACCATCCAGGTCAGGTAGCTCGGGTCGTCGGTCGCGAGCCTGAGTTCCGCGCCGGGGACCATCAGGCCTGCCAGCACATCGAGATTGCCGCGCTGCACGAAGCGCCGCTTGTGATGGCGCGTCTTGGGCCAGGGATCGGGAAACAGCACGAAGACGCGCGACAACGATCGGGGCGGCAGCGCCGCCATGACGAAGCGGGCGTCGTCGGTGAACAGCCGCACGTTGGCGACGCCGGTTCGCTCAATGTGCGCCAGGCACTTGGCGACGCCGTTGATGAACGGCTCGCAGCCGATCAGGCCGACGCCGGGATGGTGCTCGGCCTGCCAGACGAGATGCTCGCCGGCGCCGAAGCCCACCTCCAGCCACACGCCGTCGGGCGGCAGGGTGCCGCCGAAGGCGCGCGCGAGGTCGATCTTCGCGGCGCTCTCGGCGACGTCGTTGTCGGGCGTGACCGTGGGCTCGGCCGGCAGCGCCAGTTCGAGGCGGGGCAGCAGCGTGTCGAGCAGCGACTGCTGCCCGGCCCGCAGCTTCTTGCCCCGCCGACGTCCATGCAGCGTGCGCCGGCGGGTTTCCTCCATCGCCTGCCCTACATGATCACGTCGATCAGGTACGGACCTTTTTGCGACATGGCGTAGGTGAGCTGCTTGGTGAGCTCCTCGAGATTGTGCGCCTGGCCGCCCGGCACGCCCATGCTCTTGGACATCATCGCGAAGTCGAGCGTCGGCCGGTCGAGTGTCAGCATGTCGATGGCACGCGGGCCGGGGTTGGCCGCGCCGACATCGGCGAGTTGGCTGTAGAGGATGTTGTAGGAGCGGTTGGAGAAGATCATCACGCAGACGTCGAGGTTCTCGCGCGCCATCGTCCACAGCGACTGGATCGTATACATCGCCGAGCCATCGCCGATCATGCAGATGACCTTGCGGTCCGGACACGCGACCGCCGCGCCGACGGCGACGGGTCCGCCGAAGCCGATCGAGCCGCCCATGTTGTTCAGCCAGTCGTGCGGCGGCGCGCCGGCACTGAAGGGAAAGAAGCCGCGGCCGGTGGTGACCGATTCGTCGACCACGATCGCGCCTTCCGGCATCGTGGCGCCCAGCGCCTGGCCGAGGCCGTCGAGCGTGAACTTGCCGGTCGGACGGTCGGGACGGCTCGGCTGGGCGACGCCCGCCGCCTTTTCATTGAGCGCGCCCAGTTCGGCCGCCAGCGCCTCGAGCGAGGCGAGCGGGTCGCCGTCGACCGGGCAGAGCGTGGAGATCTCGCAATCCTCGGGCGACAGCACCGAGGGCTTGCCGGGATAGGCGAAGAAGGCGAACGGCGCCTTGGCGCCGCACAGCACCATTTTCTTGGTGCCCTTGAGCTGGGCCTGGGCGTTCTCGATCACGAAATGCAGGCGCAGCACCGGCACGCGGCCGGCGCCGCGCTCGATGCGCGCCGTGCCGCCGGCCCCCTGCACCTTGCAGCCGGTCTTGGCGGCGATCTTGCCGGCAAGCTCGAGGCCCTTGGCGCGCAAGGCGCGGCCGCCGATGAACAGCATCGCCCCCGGGCTCTTCAGCGCCTTGGCCGCCGCCACCACGGTGTCGCTGGTGGGCTTGTCCGGTGCCGGCGTCGCTGGCGTCTCGGCCATGCCGTCGGCCTCGCCCCAGGCGGTGTCAGCCGGCAGGATCAAGGTGGCGATCTGGCCCGGTGCCACCCGCGCCGCCTGGATTGCCAGCGCACCGTCGCCGGCCACGGTCTTCGACGTGGGCGAGGTTTTCACCCAATGCGAGAACGGGCGCGCGATGCCCTCGATGTCGGCGGTGAGCGGGGTGTCGTACTTGATGTGATAGAGCGCGTGCTCGCCCACGATATTGACCACGCCCGACCCGGCCTTCTTGGCGTTGTGCAGGTTGGCCGCCGCGTTGGCGAGGCCCGGCCCGAGATGCAGCAAGGTCGAGGCCGGCTTGTCGGTCATGCGGTAGTAGCCGTCGGCGGCCCCGCTGCACACGCCCTCGAACAGGCCGAGCACGCAGCGCATGCCCTCGACGCGATCGAGGGCGCCCACGAAATGCATCTCGGACGTGCCGGGATTGGCGAAGCAGACTTCAACGCCACCTTTCACCAGGGTCCGTACCAGACTCTCCGCACCATTCATCGAACCGCTCCCGAAACACTGGAAAAATGACCCGGCACCGTATTCCGTTGATCGTGGCCAAGCCATTGCGATTCCTCGCGAATTCCAGAATGCGGAGCGCATTCCTGACATCCGCCCGATGTTCTCTCTTTATTCTCAAGGATTTGTTCAGTATACTTGAACCAATATTTCAGAACGAAAGTCATTACCTATGAGCCCTTCGGTCCCCTCCGATAGCTCGACCATCGACCCGACGTTTCTCGTCGGCCCTGAACTGGTCGAGTTCGATCGCCACGACCTTCCCATCTACGCCACCCTCGAATCGCGCTGGGCCGACGCCGGCCTCGACGCCAGCTTCCACGGCGCCGCGCTCGACCGGCTGTTCGGCGAACCCGACCCCGTCTTCGTGAGCGGCATGATCGGCACCCAGGAACGGGCGGCGGCCGTCGCCGCGGCGGAACTGCCGGGCGAGGATCCGCTGGTCGTCCTGGGCGGCCTGTCCGACGGGCTGATTCTGCCGGCGGCGGAACCTTCGGCCTGGGCCGGCGCGCTCGAGGACAGTCCCGCGCGCGCGATGCCGTCGGATGCCCCCCACGCCCCGGAGGTCGTCGCCCTCTTCGATGCCGGCATCGACTCCTACACCGCCGTGCATCTGCACGACGGCAGTCCCTGGGACTCCGCCAGCGGGGCGTGGGGCTTCGACTACACCGGCTGAGCGGAAGTGGACCATTTCGGGCCTCGCCTGAACGGGCCTCGTTTGGTCGCTATCCGTGTTCTCATTCGCGGCCAAGTCCTTGAGCCGGCGCGCGAATCGCCGCCGCCCTTGCCACGGAATTCACGACGTCACTTTTCAGAATGCGTGTGCCGGGGCGTGACACCGATTTCGGCCTGGTAGCGGGCCATCCGCGCCTCCGCCTCGCGCAGGCGCTCGGCCAGATCGGGTTCGCGGGCCGGCGGCGGCGCTGACGCCGACCCGAAGATCTCGCGACGAACCTGCCGGTGCGCGACCGTCGGACGGTAGCGGTAGACGATCCGCTCGCGACCGATCAGGGCACGCTCCATCAGCTCGCCGCGCACCAGATCGACCGCCCGGGCGGCCGCCTCCTTCCAGCGGCGCGCGAAATCGGGATAGCGGGCGCGCCAGCGATAGGCCAGACGCCGGTCGAGGCCGGCCGCGCGGCAGGCTTCGGCGATATTGCCGGTCTTGGCGAGCGCGCGCAGGAAGCGGCCCTGCCGCGTCCACGGCAAAGTGAGTTTGGCCATTTGGTAAGGTCCTGTTTGGGCAAAGAAAACGCCCGCCAGAGGGCTCGGCGGGCGTCTGCGGGATGGGTGCACAACCCCATCGTGACTGAAAATATACCAAAAACCTGCTGAACTTGCAAATCTATCTGGAGGGATGCCATCGACTGGATCGGCTCCGGTGGCGTCGGTCTCGCCGTCCCGGTGCTCCATCCGCATGGATATGCACGTCGATGAGCGCTTTAGCCTTGCACCAGGTGCTGAAGGTCCAGCCTTCCACGCGAAATGCAGAGGTAGTTGCTGAACCGGAAATCTTCCATTGTCCTGTCGTAGTCGGTGAAGGCGACATGATTGGGGAAGATCTTCCCGATGACATGGCTCTCGCCCAGCCAGCCGAAATAGTCCTTGAGCATGATGCGCGTGTCGATCGAAAAGGCACCGTACTCGAACTGAATGCAGTCGATGCGCCTGGCCCGCAGCAGATCGGTTGCGCCCTTCAGCACACGATGCTCCGCGCCTTCCACGTCGATCTTGAGAAAGTCGATGCGGTCAATGCCGTGCTCGGAGCAGAACAGGTCCGAGGTGCTGACGCGCGCGTCGAAAGGCAGGACGGTGAGACCCTCGTGCCGCAGGACGTCGCACGTCAGTTCGTCCCGGTCCGGAAAGTAATACATCGTGAGCTCCCCGGCCGCGTCCGATAGCCCGAACGGGTGCAGGTGCGCGCGCTGCGCGTGGGTCCACGAACGCGCGTTCGTCTCCATCTTCGCGAAAGTCCTGGGCGCGACTTCGAAGGCGTGAATGTGGCAGCCCTGCCATAGATCGAGTGCGGCGTGGGTCCAATGGCCGACATTGGCGCCGACATCGAAAGCGACCTTGAAGTCGGCGGCACGCAGGCGCTCGAGGACGAACCGCTCGCCGTTGGTCTCGAAGTCAGCGCCTTCGTTGTGCCACGCGGACTCGAGGAATTCGGCCGCCTTATGCAGCGCCATGACCGGCCCCGACCGGCGATGCCGCGCAACGGACCGCCGCAACGCGTTCTTGACTCGCCCCAACCCCCACACAGAGAACTCCTCGCTGATCGGTACCAAGAATGACTTCGGCGCCAACAATCTGTGAGGAGCGCGTGCGCATCCGCTTCTTCCGAGGCTCCAGTCTCGCTTAGAAGAGATTCGGTCTCAAGCGATCCAACCGACGGATGCACAACGGCCCCTCGTTCGGAAAGGGCACCCACGGCGTCCGTCCCGCAGCCACCTTGATCACCGGCCGGGATGTTCGGTGGGAGCCGCCTGCTATCTGAAATCTGGCACCCGGCCTTCGCACCGGCAGGTGCGTATCGACGGCCGGTCAAAAGAGGTAGGGTGGTTTCCGGTCCGCAGTGGGTCGCAGAAACATGGGGTTCGCATGACCTACAGGCTTTGGTGGACGGTGGGCTACGTCTGCACCTCCGAAAAAGAGTTTCTGGCCGCCAAGCACCGCCTTCTGCCCGCGCCCTACGAGATGCTGGACGATGCGCTGCGCCGGGCCCGCCAGGTCGGCCAGGCCGGCGGCGTCGCCTGGCTGATCGAAGGCGACGACCGGACCCGGCTCGGGCGCGACGCCATCGCCAAGACGATCGCCAAGCGTGGCAGCGAACTCGCGGTCGAGCCGCCCGGCCGGTCAAGTGAGCGGCCGTTCGACCATCGCACCTGAAACCTAGGCCGGGTCGCCCAGCTCGAGCTGGACGAGGTTCATCCAGTAGGCGGCCCCCGTTGTCAGGATCCTGTCATTGAAGTCGTAGAGCGGCGAATGTACGTTGTGGCAGCCGCCCTCCACCGTGCCGCCGTTGCCGATCATGATGTAGGCGCCCGGCTTCTTCTCCAGCATGAAGGCGAAATCCTCGGCGCCGGCGATCGGCTGCGTGTTGGGCTCGACATTCTCGCGGCCAACCGTGGCCGCCGCGGCTTCGACCGCAATCGACGTCTGCTCCGCAGCATTGATCAACGCCGGATAGCGACGATGGTACTTGCTCACCGCCTCGCAGCCGCCGGCCTGGGCAATGCCCGCCGCGACCTCGGCCAGACGGCGCTCCAGCAGCGACCGGATGGCCGGTGAAAAGCTGCGCGCCGTGCCGCGGATCAGCACCTCCGAGGGGATGACGTTGGGCGAGCCCGCCGTACCCGCCGCGATATGGCCGACGCTCAGCACCGCCGCCTGGCTGGACGATACGTTGCGGCCGATGATGCCCTGCACCGCCACGATGAACTGCGCCGCGACAAAGGTCGGGTCGGTGCCGCGGTCGGGCATGGCGCCGTGGCCGCCGGTGCCCTTGAAGGTGACCTCCCAGCTGTCGGAGGACGCGAGCATCGCGCCGGGGCGGATGGCGAAATGGCCGACCGGGAAGCCCGGCATGTTGTGCATGCCGTAGACGACGTCACAGGGGAACTTGTCGAACAGCCCCTCCTCGATCATCACCCGGGCGCCGCCCAGCCCTTCCTCGGCGGGCTGGAATATGAAATGCACCGTGCCGGCGAAGTCGGGCGCCGCCGCGAGCCGCTTGGCCGCGCCCAGCAGCATGGTGGTGTGACCGTCATGGCCGCAGGCATGCATCTTGTTGGGCACTGACGAGGCGTAGTCGAAGTCGTTCTTCTCCTGCAGGTGCAGCGCGTCCATGTCGGCGCGCAGCCCGATCGTCTTCTGGCCCGGCCGGTTGCCCTTCAGGGTGCCGACGACGCCGGTCGTGGCGAGCCCGCGATGGATTTCGATGCCCCAGGAGGTGAGCTTGTCGGCCACGATCTGCGAGGTCCGCTCCTCCTCGAACGCCGTCTCGGGATGGCGATGGATGTCGCGGCGGATGGCGGTGAGGTCGGCCAGGTCGGCGGCCAGAAGATCAGGGGTGAAATGGGTCATGGCCGGAGAGTAGCGGCGGCCAACTCAAAAAGAAAACGGCGAAGCCGGTTGCCCGACTTCGCCGCTTCATACGTCCCTGAAAGAACGCTCGTCACGTTCCTCCGCGGGGCGCGGTCCGCCGTAGCCCTGGAAGGACCACGAAGGGCTAGTGAAATTGCGAGATCCCCGCTCGCCACCACCATCCTCGGGTGCAGACCGTCCATGCGCATGGACTTCCCACAACGAATCCCCGGCTGCTTTTTCCTGCCAGCGCTCTCCCTCGCGAAGGGCGCGCATCGCCCCGTCGGACGAGTTCGCAAGGCATTCCGAGAACCCTTCAGCAGCTTTCGCCACCGCGAGGAGCCTTTCGGCCCCTCTCCGCGTGATGCGACCACCACGCTTCGTTGAGAGAAACTTTCTGCCTCGACGTGCAAGCCCGCAAGCGCGGTTTCAAAGGCTTTCCGGTGGATTGGCTGGAAAACGTGGATTGAATCGCGCGCACCACAAGGGAGTGTGGTGTGAGGCCTTCGACGCGCTAAGCCTCGCCATGGTTGTGCACGCCGGTTGCATCCTGCACAGTCTGCTGCTCCTTCGTCCGTGATGATCGGCCATGACAGAGTCCGCCAATCTCTCCGGAGCAAAACCCCGCCTCTATCACACGCCGTCGTCCTACTATTCGATGATCGCTCGCCTCGCGCTCGCCGAAGGCGGCATCGCCTACGAGCGCGTCTTCGTCGACATCCATTTCCGGCTGAGCCAGCAGCAGCCGGACTATGTGCGGATCAATCCGGGCATGACCGTTCCGACACTGGTGCTGGCCGATCGCATCCTCGATCAGAGCCGTGACATCGCCGAGTATGCGCTGGGCTCGACGCCCGACGACGAGACGAAAACCTGGGTCGACCTTCACTACGGCTATCCGATCGAGGAATTGACCTTCGGCGGGATTCTCGCCCGCAATCCCCTGGCGCGGATCATGATCCCGAAGCGGCTCGAGGCGACCCGCCGCCAACTCCTGGCACTTGCCGCCAGAAATCCCGATCTCGCAGCCGTCTATGAGGCGCGCGCCGCGGTCTTTGCCGAGCGCATCAGCGCCTTCGAGCCGGACGCCGTCGTAAAGCTTTCGGAGCGGCGTCGCGCTGAAGCCATCGGCTTCATGGA
>MEMN01000147.1:18027-18203 GCA_001767945.1 Alphaproteobacteria bacterium RIFCSPHIGHO2_12_FULL_66_14
ATGTCGTCTGGACCGTGTTTCTCGGGCGCATGGAATTTGCCGGTCTCGGCGCGGAGATCCCCAAGCGGCCGGCGCTCGCGCGCTACTGGGGCGTCCTGCAGGCGCGTCCCAGCTTTTCCGCTGCGGATATATGGACGAAGTTTCATGTCGGCCGCCTGATCGGCGGGATTTTGGGC
>MEMN01000147.1:18236-21317 GCA_001767945.1 Alphaproteobacteria bacterium RIFCSPHIGHO2_12_FULL_66_14
GACGCCGGATGACAGACGAAGAAGGCCGCGCTAAACCCCCGCCGCCATGATCCTTTTTCCCGCCATCGATCTCAAGGACGGCAAGTGCGTTCGCCTGCTGCGCGGCGACATGGCACGGGCCACGGTGTTCAACGACAGCCCGGCCGCGCAGGCCAAGGCCTTCGCCCAGGCCGGCTGCGAATGGCTGCATCTCGTCGACCTCAACGGCGCCGTCGAGGGCCATCCGGTGAACCGCGCAGCGGTGGTCGAGATCCTGAAGGAGATCGAGGTGCCGGCCCAGCTCGGCGGCGGCATCCGCACCATCGAGAGCATCGCCCAGTGGTTCGACGCCGGGGTGAGCCGCGTCATCCTGGGCACCGTCGCGGTCAAAGAGCCGGGCCTGGTGAAGGCCGCCTGCAAGCAGTGGCCGGGCAAGGTCGCGGTCGGCATCGACGCCCGCGAAGGCATGGTGGCGGTCGACGGCTGGACCAAGCAGAGCGCGGTGCGGGCGCTCGACCTCGCGCTGCGCTTCGAGGACGCGGGTGTCGCCGCCATCATCTACACCGACATCGACCGCGACGGCGCCATGGGCGGCGTCAATGTCGACGCCACGGTGACGCTGGCCCAGCATCTCACCACGCCGGTGATCGCCTCGGGCGGCGTCAGCTCGCTCGACGACCTGCGCGAACTCAGGCCAGCCGAGGAGCACGGCATCGTGGGCGCCATCGTCGGCCGCGCGCTCTACGACGGCCGCGTGACCGTGCCCGACGCCATCCGCGTGCTGAAAGGCGAATGAGGGAGGGCGAGTGATGCTCAAGGTCCGCATCATTCCCTGCCTCGACGTGCACAACGGGCGCGTGGTGAAGGGCGTGCAGTTCCTCGACCTGCGCGATGCCGGCGATCCGGTCGAGCAGGCCCGCGTCTACGACGCCGCCGGCGCCGACGAACTCACCTTCCTCGACATCACCGCCAGCCACGAGAATCGCGACACCATCCTCGACGTCGTCAGTCGCACGGCGGAACAGTGCTTCATGCCGCTCACCGTCGGCGGCGGCGTGCGCGCGGTCGAAGACATCCGCCGCCTGCTGCTGGCCGGTGCCGACAAGGTCTCGATCAACTCCGCCGCCGTGGCGCGGCCGGAGTTCGTGCGCGAAGCGGCAGAGAAATATGGCGACCAGTGCATCGTGGTGGCGATCGACGCCCGCCAGACTGCGCCCGGCAAGTGGGAAGTCTTCACCCACGGCGGCCGCAAGGGCACCGGCCTCGACGCCGTGCAGTGGGCGCGGCGCATGACCGACTCGGGCGCCGGCGAGATCCTGCTGACCTCCATGGACCGCGACGGTACCAAGGCGGGCTTCGACCTCGACCTCACCCGCGCCGTTTCCGATGCCGTGCCGGTGCCGGTGGTGGCCTCGGGCGGTGTCGGCACGCTCGATCACCTGGTCGACGGCGTCATCAAGGGCGGCGCCTCGGCCGTGCTCGCCGCCTCGATCTTCCATTTCGGCGAGTTCACCATTGCCCAGGCGAAGGAACATCTCGCGCGCGCCGGCGTTCCGATACGACAAATCTCGCGCGCGGCGTGAATTTGGCGTAAAATCGCCGCCAATGACGACTAATAGGTGCCCGTTCAAGAGGCGCCAGGATCGCGTAGGTCCGCCCTTTCCCCCCGGGCGGCGGAGTTTCCCCCTCGATGGCAAAGAAGAAGAAAGCCAAGAAGAAGGCGCTCAACGGCAAGCGCCAGGATGGCGGCACCAGCGTCGACGAGCATGTGCTCGATCGCCTCTACGTCGTGATCGACAGCCGCAAGGGCGCCGACCCCGACACCTCCTATACCGCCCGCCTGTTCAGCCGCGGCCGCGCCCAGATCGCCAAGAAGCTGGGCGAGGAAGCCGTCGAGGCGCTGATCGAGGGCATCAAGGGCGACCGGCCGAAGCTGGTCGCCGAAAGCGCCGACATGCTCTACCATCTGCTGACCCTGTGGGCCGCGACCAACGTGAAGCCCAAGGCGGTATGGACCGAGCTGGCGCGCCGCGAAGGCCTGTCGGGCATCGCCGAGAAGGCAAGCCGCAAGAGATAGCGGAACTTCCACAATCCCCTCGAGACTCCTCTCCGCCGCGTAAGGCGCTGTAAACAGCGCCGGAGCGGGGGAGAGGAAGGGGCCCATTGCGAAGCAATGGGAAGGTGAGGTGGTGTCCGTTACGAACGCGATGGGCGGGTTGAGAGGTCCAAGACCCACCTCACCCTCCCCGCTTCGCGGGTCCCCTCCCTCTCCCCCCGCGATGACGCGGGCGGAGAGGGCTTCTGACACGACATCGGAATCCGATATGGTCATCGCTCAACGCTCGGAGTCCGTCATGCCTGCCTACGATCGCAACAACATCTTCGCACGCATCCTGCGCGGCGAGTTGCCGTGCAAGAAGGTCTACGAAGACGCGTTCGCGCTGGCCTTCCACGACATCCATCCGCTGGCGCCGGTGCATGTCCTGGTGATCCCGAAGGGCGAGTACGTCAGCCAGGCGGATTTCTGCGCCGAGGCGCCGCCGGAGATGCTGGTCGGCTTCTGGCGGGCGGTGGCGAAAGTCGCGCGGGATCTCGGCCTCGAGCCCGACGGCTACCGCATCGTCGCCAACCACGGCCCCAGCGGCGGGCAGCTCGTCTTCCACTTTCATGTCCACGTCTTCGGCGGCCGGCAGATGAGCCATCGCATGGGCAACATGCCGAGGCCGGAAAGCCGCGAATGATCCGCCGCCGCGCGCTGGTGGCGGCGGCGGGCGTCCTGGCACCGCTGGCGACCGGCATCCAAAGTCCCTGGGCCCAAAGCCCCTGGAAAGGCCATTACGCGACCGGCACGAAAGAGCGGGCGGTGCGGTTCGGCGGCAGCGCCGGTGCAACGCTGGCCGGCACGCTGCTGCTGCCGCTGTGGAGCGAACTGCAGAGGGTGCCCGGCGTGGTCCTGGTCGCCGGCAGCGGGCCCACCGACCGCGACGGCAACAATCCGCTGGTGCCGCAACGCATCGATCTCCTGAAGCAGATTGCCGGGCTGCTGGCGCGGGCCGGCATCGCCAGCCTGCGCTACGACAAGCGCGGCATCGGCGCCTCGAC
>MEMN01000148.1:0-4468 GCA_001767945.1 Alphaproteobacteria bacterium RIFCSPHIGHO2_12_FULL_66_14
CGTTCCGGCGATGGACGCGTCCATTGCCCGTACCATATTGTGCCGGCCGCCGTGAAGAAACTCCCCGCCCGCACGATGCATTTCGCCCTACCGTTGGCCCTGACGTCCATCATGACGTTCCTGGTCTCCGGCTTGTCCACCCTCCGGGCCATCGGTTTTGTCGACGGCATGCTGTCGCGCTGGATGGAGTCATGGATCGCCTCGTGGATCCTGGCCTTCCCCATCATGCTGTTCCTGATGCCGGTGATGCGGCGCCTGCTGTCCCGCATCATCGAGCAGAGATAGGCGCTCAGCGCGGGCGGGGATGACGGACGCGCGCGGTCGGCTCGGCGACCAGCGGGTCGTCCGGCCAGTAGTGGCGCGGATAGCGGCCTTTCAGCTCCGCCTTCACCGACCGGTAGCCGGTGGCCCAGAAGCTCGCGAGATCGCGCGTCACCTGCACCGGCCGTCGTGCGGGCGACAGCAGGTGCACGGTGAGCGGTACCTTGCCGCCGGCGATCCGTGGCGTGTCGCTCAAGCCGAACATCTCCTGCAGGCGCACCGAGAGAGTGGGCTCGGCCGGATTGGTGTAGTCCACCGGCACGCGCGAGCCGCTCGGTACCTCGATGTGCGTCGGCACCAGCCGGTCGAGTTCGCGCTGGCGGTCCCATGGCACCGGCGCCTTCAGCGCCGCCGCGAGATCGACCCGCGCCAGATGATCGCGGCGCGACACGCCGTCGAGAAATGGCGCCAGCCAAGACTCGAGCGTGGCGCCGAGCGCCGCGTCGGAAAGGTCGGGCCAGCTCTCGTCGTGGGCGCGCATAAAGGCCACGCGCTCCCGCCATTTCGCCAGATCGTCGCTCCACGGCAAGGCGCCGAGGCCAAGCTGGCGGATGCCGTCGAGCATGGCGGCCTTCAGCTTTTCCGCATCGGGCCTCAGGAGCGGCTTGTCCTCCAGCAGGAGTGCGCCCAGGCGACGGCGGCGGCGGGCCAGAACGGCGCCGTCGCGCGGGCTCCACTGCACGATCTCCTCGGCCACGATGCGGTCGGCGTAGAGATCCTCGATCTCGGCGGCGGTGACGGGGGCTGCGAGAAAGATGCGCGAGTCCTGGGTAGAACCGTCGAGATCGGCCACGACCAGGAACTCCTCGTTGGCCATCGGATCGCCTTCAGGCAGGGCAGCGCCGCGGCCGCCCGACAGCAGATAGCGTCCCGCCGTGGCTGCGCGCCGGCGGCCGATGCGGTCGGGATAGGCCAGCGCCAGCAGGGCACCGGTCGTTGAACTGTTGGAGTCCTTGCCCTGTGTCAGCCGACGCGCCGCCTCGAGGATCTGTCGCGGCGCCTTTCCTGCGAGCGCGATGTCGACGCGGTGGCGCAGATCGACGTCGCGTTGCCCTGGCGGCAGGCGCAGGAAATCACGCTCGCCCAGGATGGCGACCAGCAATGCGGCGACCTTGCCCTGACCCAGTTCGCGGCCTTTGAGCACCAGATGCGCGAGGCGGGGATGCTGGCCGAGCCGCGCCATGGCGCGGCCGTGTCGCGTGATCGCGCCTGTATCGTCGATCGCGCCCAAATCGGCCAGCAGCGCTCGCGCTGTGGCGAGCGCCGCTACCGGCGGCGGTGTCAGCCACGGCAGGCTCGCGGCATCGGTCACGCCCCAGGCCGCCAGCTCCAGCGCGAGCGGCGCCAGATCGGCATCGAGGATTTCCGGTGGCGTGAAGGGCAGCAGCCCGCGCTCGGCCTCCTCGGTCCACAGCCGGTAGCATATGCCGGGTTCCAGGCGGCCGGCGCGGCCGCGGCGCTGGTCGGCCGAGGCCTGGCTCACACGCACCGTCTCCAGCCGCGTCATGCCCGAGCGCGGCGAAAAGCGCGGCACCCGCATCAGGCCGCAATCGATCACGATCCGCACACCCTCGATGGTGAGGCTGGTTTCGGCAATCGAGGTCGCCAGCACCACCTTGCGCCGGCCGGCGGGCGAGGACGCGATGGCGCGGTCCTGGTCGGCCGGCGATAGATCGCCGTAGAGCGACGCGATGTCGATCGCGGGGCCGAGACCCTGCAGCCGCTCCTCGACCCGGCGGATTTCGCCGACGCCGGGCAGGAACACCAGCGCGCTGCCGCTCTGCTCTGCCAGGGCGCGACGGATCACGGCGGCCACGGCATCCTCGATGCGTCCCGCCGCCTCGCGATCGAGATGGCGCGTGTCTACCGGGAACATGCGACCGGCGCTTTCGATCACGGATGCGCCGCCCAGCCTGTCCGCAACCGGCCCGGGGTCGAGCGTCGCCGACATGGCCACGACCCGGAGATCCTCGCGCAGCGTCGTCTGCGCCTCGCGCACCAGGGCGAACGACAGGTCGGTCTCCAGGCCGCGCTCGTGCAGCTCGTCGAAGATCACGCAGCCGATGCCGTCGAGCGACGGATCATCCTGCAGCATCCGCAGGAACAGACCGTCGGTCACGACTTCGATGCGCGTGTGCGGCCCGATCTTGCTGTCGAGCCGCACGCGATAACCCCCCGTCTCGCCCGCCGTCTCGCCGAGAGTGGCTGCCATGCGGTGCGCGGCGGCGCGGGCAGCGAGCCGGCGCGGCTCCTGCATGACGATCCTGCGACCCTTGAGCCACGGTGCATCGAGCAGCGCTAGCGGCACGCGCGTCGTCTTGCCGGCGCCCGGCGGGGCGACCAGCACGGCGGCATTGCGCACCGCCAGCGCCTCCTTCAGGCGCGGCAGAGCCTCGTCGACAGGCAGCGAGTCCATCGCGGCCGCTTATAGCCGTCCTCGACCCCCTGTGCCTCTCCCCGTTTCCGGCCTAGTCTTCGCACTATGATGCTGCGACTGATCCTCGGCCTTTGCGCCGGCGCGGTCTTCGCCGGGCAGCTGCAACGGCCGTAAACATCAACGTGGAATGAGGTGCGCATGGACACCAACGAGGCCCGGCACTCGACGGCGCACTATTTCCTCGAAGGCTTGAACGAGATCGGCTTCGACTATCTGTTCTGCAATTTCGGTACCGACCACGCGCCGCTGATCGAGGCCATGGCCTCGTTCAAGCGTGCGGGCCGCGAGATGCCGGCGACCATCCTCTGCCCGCACGAGAACACCGCCGTCCACATGGCGGCGGGCTATGCCATTGCCACTGGCCGCGGCCAGGGCGTCATGGTCCATGTCGATGCCGGCACCGCCAATTCGGCCATGGCGCTGCACAATCTCTGCCGCGCCCGCATTCCCGTGCTGCTGATGGCCGGCAAGGCGCCCTTCACGACGCGCGGCGAACTTCTGGGCACGCGCGACACCTACGTGCATTTCGTGCAGGAGCCGTTCGACCAGGCGAGCGTGGTGCGACCCTACACCAAGTGGGAATACAATCTGCCCTCCGGCGTGATCGCCAAGGAGGCGCTGCGCCGCGCCCACACGGTGATGGAGAGCGATCCCAAGGGGCCGGTCTATCTCACCTTCCCGCGCGAGACGCTGACCGATACCTGGTCGGAAGGCCAGGTGCGCTCCTACCCGGCGGAGCGGTTCGGCGCCGTGTCGGCGCGGGGCCTCGATGCCGGGTCGATCGACGCCCTCGCCACGAAACTGCTGGCCGCCGAGCGGCCGCTGCTGATCTCCGCCTACGCCGGGCGCAATCATGCAACCGTTGCGGTTCTCGACGAGCTGGCGCGCTTCGCCGGCATCCGGGTCGTCGAGTTCAATCCGCTCTACGTGAACCTGCCGCACGATTCGCCCTGCCACGGCGGTTTCATGCCGGCCAAGGCGCTCGGCGAGGCCGACGTCGGCCTGCTGGTCGATGTCGACGTGCCGTGGATTCCGAGCGACATGCCGGACAATCCCGCGACCTGGTGGGCGCATATCGACGTCGATCCCGAGAAACGCAATTTCCCGATGTGGACCTTCCCGGGAAACCTGCGTCTGCAGGGCGACAGCCATCGCATCCTGGCCGACCTGCTGGCGACCCTGAAGGTGCGCGCCGATGCGGGCTTCAGGGCCCGCGCCGCCGCAAGGGTCGCGACGCTCCAGGAAGAGGGCAAGGCGCGGCGAGACCAGGCCGCCAAGGCGGCGGCAAACCGCGGCGTGACGGGGCAGGTCAACCCGCATTTCCTCTGCTCCACGCTCGCCAAGGCGCTCGCGCCCTCGGACATCGTGCTCAACGAAGCGATCCGCAACGGGCCGGTGGTGTCCGCCCAGATGCCGAGGACCGAGCCCGGCACGCTGGTGGGGCTGGCGGGCGGCGGCCTCGGCTTTTCCGGTGGCATGGCACTCGGCCTGAAACTCGCGATGCCCGAACGCACGATCGTTCAGATCGTGGGCGACGGCACTTTCTACTTCTCCAACCCGCAGTCGACGCTCTCCGTGTCGCGGCAATACAAGCTGCCGGTGCTGACGGTCGTGCTCGACAATACCGGCTGGGCGGCGGTGAAGGAGGCGACCCTGCGTGTCTATCCGGACGGCGAGGCCAAGGCGGGCGGCGACTACGGCGCCACCCTG
>MEMN01000148.1:4489-6256 GCA_001767945.1 Alphaproteobacteria bacterium RIFCSPHIGHO2_12_FULL_66_14
GGCCGCCGGCGCGCACGGCGAGTTGGTCTCGGAGCCCGACGCTGTCGAAGACGCCATCACCCGCTGCCTCGCCGCCGTACGCGGTGGACGATCGGCCATCCTGCACGCCAAAATAACGAGGCTCTAGCCATGGCAGTTGTCGTCGAAGCCCTCGACCATATCGTCGTCAACGTCCGGGACGTCGAGGTCGCGGCCGCGTGGTACCAGCGCGTGCTCGGCATGACGCGTGACGTGTGGGACGCGGGGCCGGGCAGGGGACCGGTCACGTCCATGAAGTTCGGCCGGCAGAAGATCAACCTCAGACCCGTCGCCGCAACGCAGGAGCAGTGGTTCACGGGCAGGCAGGTGGCGCCGGGCAGCGACGATCTCTGCTTTCTCACCAAGGCCGGGCCGCAGCAGGTGGCCGACCACCTGCGCGCCTGCGGCGTCGCCATCGAGGAGGGGCCGACGGAGAAGCGCGGCGCCATGGGCCCCATCGTCTCGGTCTACTGCCGCGATCCCGATGGCAGCCTGATCGAGATTTCATCCTACAAGTAGGTTCAGGGCCTCGAGCACGCCTGTCGGGTCGGCGACGCCCTTGCCCGCGATGTCGAAGGCGCAACCGTGCGCGACCGACGCGAACAGCACCGGCACACCCAGGATCAGGGCCGAGGCGCGCAGAGGCGAGATCAGCTTGATCGGGATGTGGCCCTGGTCGTGGAACATGGCGAGGTAGAAGTCGTGGCGGCGCTGGCTCAGCAGCAGGTCGGCGCCGACCGGGCCGTCGGCCGCGATGCCGCGCCGGCGCAGCGCAGCGACCGCAGGCTTGGTGACGCGCTCGTCGTCGTCGCCGAAGAGCCCATCCTCGCCGGCATGCGGATTGATGCCGAACACGCCCAGGGTGGGTTGGGCGACGCCGAGGCGCCCGGCGGTTGCCACCGCTGCTTCGGCGGCCGAGACCACGAGCTCCGGCGTCATCCGGGCGAGCGCCGCCGCGACCGATTCGTGCAGCGTGACATGGGCGATGCGCAGCCCCTTCGCGACCAGCATCATGAACACCTTGTCGCGCGGTGTTGCGGTGACGTCGGCGACGAGGCCGCCGTAGCCGCTGAACTTGATGCCAGCGCGGTTGACGGCGGTTTCCGAGTGCGGACAGCCGATGACGGCATCGACCTTGCCCGCCAGCGCCAGGCTCACCGCCGCCGAGGCGTAGGCCACCGTCGCCTTGCCGGCGCGCGGATCGAGCGTGCCGGGCGCGAAGGCGGCGCCGTCCAGGGCGGGCACGTCGGCGATCTCGGGAACCGGGACGCCCAGGCGCCTGGCCGTCGCCTCGATGACGAAGCGGTCGCCGACCAGGAGGGGCGTTGCCTTCGCCGCGGCCGCCGCCTTCAGGGCGATCTCCGGCCCGATGCCGTTGGGATCGCCGAGCGCGATGGCGATGCGCATCAGAACGGAATGGCGACCAGCGTGTCGAAGCGGCTGCTGTCGCAGACGGCGACGCGTTCGCTGAAGCGCAGCATGCCCGAGCCATTCTCCTTGACCTTGTCGCGATAGCAGCCGGTCGCGAACACATCCGTCGTGCCGGCGCCCATGATGCGTACGATCAGGAACGGCGTCTCGACGTCGGCCGTGCCGTCGGCGCGGCCCAGCACGACCGGCAGGCCGACGATATGGCGATAGCGCTGGCGCTCGTAGATGTTGGCCTTGCGCAGTGCGGAGACGCGATCCTGCAGCATGCCGCGCGAATCGGCATAGATGATGCCCGACTCGTAGCCGCGCGCGACGTTC
>MEMN01000149.1:0-147 GCA_001767945.1 Alphaproteobacteria bacterium RIFCSPHIGHO2_12_FULL_66_14
ATCGAGGTCGGCGTGCGCGCCCAAGCCTTCTCGACGCGGGCCTTCTGGGCCGCGGCGTCCGACTCCTTGAGCGCCTGCAGGGCCGCGTTGCGCTTGGCGGCCGCGACGTCGAATTCCTCGCCGGCAACCGTCGCCAAGGCGACATCG
>MEMN01000149.1:162-3087 GCA_001767945.1 Alphaproteobacteria bacterium RIFCSPHIGHO2_12_FULL_66_14
GCACCGACCTCGGCAACCACGCCGGCATCCAGGGCGAAGTTGTAGGCAAGCCGCGACGGCGCCACCTCGATCTGCAGCACCTTGGTGCCGGCCGTGAACGGCGAGCCCGGCGCATACCAGACTTCCTCGAAGAACGGCCCCCCCACCATCAGCACGAGATCGTTGCCGGCGAACTGCCTGGCGACGCCAGGGGCATCGAAGGCCAGCGTGCCGCGCGCGGAAGCATGGTCGGTCGGAAAGGAATTGCGGCCGCGCAGCCCCTCGAACCACACCGCGGCGCCGAGCTTCTCCGCGAGCTTCACCAGCGTGCCCACGGCGCCGGCCCGCGCGACATCGTCGCCCGCGACGATGGCCGGACTTGCCGACGCCAGCAGCAGCCGCGCCATGGCGGCAACGCCCGCCGGATCGGGCCGGGTCGCTGCGAAGGAATGGCCGGGCTTGCCGGCGGGGATGCTGGTCTCCTGCTCCATGACGTTGATCGGCAGCGCCACGAACACCGGTCCGGCTGGCGCCTCGTTGGCGATCTTGAAGGCGCGCTGCAGGATCGGACCCAGCTCGTCGGCGGTCTCGACCTGCACGCTCCACTTGGTGACGGGCGCCGCGATGGCCGCGAGATCGTGCCCGAGCACGGGATCGCGCAGGCGAAGGCGCGTGTCCTGCTGCCCCGCCGTCACGACCATCGGCGAATTGTTCTTCAGCGCACCGTAGATCATGCCGACGGCATTGCCGAGGCCGGGCGCCACGTGGAGATTGACGAACGCCGTCTTGCCGCTCGCCTTGGCGTAAAAATTCGCAGCACCGGTCGCGACGCCCTCATGTAGATGCATGATGTACTGGATCTGCGGATAGTCGAGCAGCGAGTCGAGCAGCGGGCTCTCGGTGGTGCCGGGATTGCCGAAAATGCGATCGACGCCGTGATTGAGCAGCGTCTCGAAGAACACCTGACGACCGCGCATGGCATTTTCTCCTCGGCCATTTCTCGGAAGAGTGGGCCCTGCTATTGAGAGGGTAGAAGGTGAGAAGCACGGCATGGATAGTGTTGTCGAGAGTGAACGGGCGGGGGGTGATCAAGGCCTAGCCGCGCTGCGGAAGACCGCGCGCCACGACCTCGCCCGGCTGAACTACCCGCCGGCCAACTGGGTGCCCGAGTGCGCCGGGCCGGACGGCAAGCGGGTCCTCGACGTGCTGGTGGTGGGCGCCGGCATGTGCGGCCAGACGGTCGGCTACGGCCTGCTGCGCGAAGGCATCGGCAATATCCGCGTCATCGAGCGCGAGACACACGGCCGCGAAGGGCCGTGGAACACGACGGCGCGCATGCCGATCCTGCGCTCGCCCAAGCACCTGACCGGTCCCGATCTCGGCGTACCTTCCCTCACCTTCCGCGCCTGGTACGAGGCGCAGCACGGGGCGGGCGGCTGGCAGAAGCTTTACAAGATCGCGCGCCTCGACTGGCTGCTTTACCTCCTGTGGGTGCGCGAGGTCGTGGGCCTGAAAGTCGAGAACGGCGTCGCCCTGCTCAAGCTCGAACCCGCCGGCGATCTGCTGCGCGCCACGCTCTCGACCGGTGAAACCATTCATACGCGCAAGGTCGTGATGGCCAACGGCCGCGACGGCTCGGGCGGCTTCCGCTGGCCGTCGTTTCCCTCGTTCGATCCTGGCGACCCCAGGCGCAAAGGCCGCGTGTTCCACACGCTGGAGGACATCGACTTCACCAAACTCGCCGGCAAGCGCATCGGCGTGCTGGGCGTGCTGGCCACCGCCATCGACAATGCCTGCACCGCCCTCGAGGCCGGCGCGGCCGAGGCCATCTGCTACGCCCGCCGGCCCCACCTGCCGCAGGTCAACAAGTCCAAAGGCGTGTCGTTCCCCGGTTTCCAGCGCGGCCAGGGCGTGCTCGACGACGACTGGCGCTGGAAGATTTATACTTACATGCTGGCCGCGGGCTCGCCGCCACCGCATGAATCGGTGCTGCGCGGCCAGAAGCTAAAAGGCTTCTCCTTCCGCTTCGCCGAACCCTGGACCGACGTGGCCGTCGACAAGGACGGCGTTACGGTGACGACGACCAAGAGTACCGAACGCTTCGATGTCGTGCTGTTCGGCACCGGCTTCGACATCGACATGGGCCGCGTCAAGGAACTCGCGGCCTTCTCGCCCAACGTGAAGCTGTGGGCCGACGTGCGCACGCCGGAAGAGGCCAAGGCCGATGCCGAAGCCGCCCGCTATCCCTATCTCGGGCCGGGCTTCGAACTTCTCGAGAAGGCGCCCGGCGGCACGCCGCGTCTGGGCGACATCCATCTCTTCAACTGGGGCAGCATCCTGAGCCAGGGTGCTCTTGCCGGCGACATCCCGGGCCTCGCCTTCGGCGTCAACCGACTGGTGCCCGCGATCTCGAACGCGCTCTTCCGGGACGACATCGCGCGCCATGTGCAGAACATGCATGCATTGGAGGATCCGGAACTCGCCCCCACCGACTACTTCGTGCCGCGCGACAAGCGCGCCGGCACTCTCTAGGGAGAAGGCGATGCAGGCGGACTACGTTGTCGTGGGCGCCGGTTCCGCCGGATGCACCGTGGCCGCGCGCCTCTCCGAGACCGGCGCCTCGGTGGTGCTGCTCGAGGCCGGCCCCTCCGACTGGCATCCCATGATCCACATCCCGGCCGGCATGCGCTCGCTGATCCGCAACCCGCTGGTCAACTGGAATTTTACCACCGAGCCCGAGACGGGCACGGGTGATCGTCGCATGGAATGGCCGCGCGGCCGCACGCTCGGCGGCTCGAGTTCGATCAACGGCATGCTCTATGTGCGCGGTGCCCCGGCCGACTTCGACGGCTGGGCGCAGATGGGCTGCCGCGGCTGGAGCTACGACGACGTGCTGCCCTACTTCATGAAGTCCGAGGACTACATCCAGGGCGGCGATCCCACGGT
>MEMN01000149.1:3145-3695 GCA_001767945.1 Alphaproteobacteria bacterium RIFCSPHIGHO2_12_FULL_66_14
CAGGCGGGCTTCCCTTTCAATCCCGACCTCAACGGCAAGACCCGCGCCGGCGTCGGCTATTCGCAGATGACGCGGCGCGGCCGCTTCCGCGGCTCCACCGCACAGACCTATCTGCGCGAAGCCAAGAGCCGGCCCAACCTGCGCGTGGAAACCAACGCCCAGGCGGGCAAGCTGCTGTTCGAAGGCAAGCGCTGCGTCGGCGCCACCTTCCAGCGCGGCGGCCAGCTTCACGAGGTCCGCGCCCGCCGCGAGGTGATCGTGAGCGGCGGCACCATCAACTCGCCGCATATCCTGCAGATCTCCGGCATCGGCCCCGCGCAGCACCTGCAGTCGCTCGGCATCCCCGTGACGCACGATCTGCCGGGCGTCGGCGCCAACCTGATCGACCACTATGTCATCCGCGTCGTGCATCGCGTGCACGGTGCCGAGACGGTGAACGAGATCGCGCGCTTGCCCCGCGTACTGCCGGAGATCCTGCGTTTCTTCTTCACCGGCAAGGGTGCGCTCACCTTCGGTGTCACCACCTCGCAGGTCTTCTGCGACAGCCGCG
>MEMN01000149.1:3737-3836 GCA_001767945.1 Alphaproteobacteria bacterium RIFCSPHIGHO2_12_FULL_66_14
GTTCGGCCAGCTCGACGAGAAGCCCGGCATGAGCTGCGTCGTCTGTGTCGTGAAGCCCGACAGCCGCGGCACCATCATGGCGGCCTCGCCCGATCCCTT
>MEMN01000149.1:3845-4327 GCA_001767945.1 Alphaproteobacteria bacterium RIFCSPHIGHO2_12_FULL_66_14
GGCGATCAAGCCCAACTACCTCTCGACGCATACCGACGAGCTGGCCCTGCTGGGCGGCGTGCGTCATGCCCGCCGCATCTTTGCCGCCGCGGCCCTGGCGCAACACAGCTCTGGCGAGACCCAGCCCGGCCCCGACCTCCAGAGCGATGCCGACCTGCTGGCCTATGCCCGCCGCGCCGGCAACACGCTCTACCACCCGGTCGGCACCTGCCGCATGGGCGAGGACCCGCGCGCCGTGGTCGATTCCCGCCTGCGCGTCCATGGCATCGAAGGCCTCAGGGTCATGGACGCCTCGGTGATGCCGACCTTGACCACCGGCAACACCAACGCCCCCACCATCATGATCGCCGAGAAGGGTGCGGCCATGATCCGCGAGGATGCGGCAGGATAGAGGTCCCATCGACGGTTGGTCCGGACGATCGGAAAAAGATGGAAAAAATCGACTTCAAGAAAAGCTTGCCGGACCTCTACAGGTCGCCGGC
>MEMN01000149.1:4350-5839 GCA_001767945.1 Alphaproteobacteria bacterium RIFCSPHIGHO2_12_FULL_66_14
GTGAGCTACGCCATGAAATTCGCGGCCAAGACCGCCAAGGGCAAGGACTACGTGGTGCCGCCGCTCGAAGGCCTGTGGTGGGCTGACGATCCCGCCGATTTCGTCGCGCGCCGCAAGGAACGCTGGTGCTGGACCATGATGATCATGGTGCCCGAGTTCATCGACCGGCCGCTGTTCGAGGCGGCCGTCGAAAAAGCGAAAAAGAAGCTCGGCACCCCGCCCGCCAGCCTGCGGCTGGAGATCCTGAACGAAGGCAGGGCACTGCAGATCCTGCACGTCGGCAGCTACGACGACGAAGGACCGACCCTGGCGAAGCTCCACGACGAGGAGATGCCGGCGCGGGGCCTCGCCTTCGCCGGCCCTCACCATGAGATCTACCTGAGCGATCCCCGCAGGACCGAGCCCGCCAAACTGAGGACCATCCTGCGCCAGCCGGTAAGGGTGGAATGCAAGACGAAGCGGTAGCCGGCGCCGTCACGCCGCCATGGTCTGACCGGCGGCCCAAAGCCATCGATCGCGGGCGTTGCTGAACACGCACAACGAGCGATAGGCTCCAACGACTGTTCGCCCATCGGAAACGAAACTGTCGTTCACCGTCATCGTGGCCACAGCAAAGCTCGCAAAGGGCCTGACTTCGAGATCGCTGAAGAGTTGTTCGCTGAACGCGATCCGGCCCGAGGCACAGTAGGCTTCGACGTAACCTGCCCTGTCGAACCTCGTGCCGCGGGCATTCACGTAGATGAAGCCAGGATCGATCAACGCCGTCAGGTCGGCGGCGGCGCGGCGCACCAGGGCGTCGGCCTTGGCCTCCAGGACCGCGCGAATCTTGTCGGCGACCATCGCCGGCCCCTACGCCTTCGCGCCCCACAGCCGGCGCGTCGCGATCGCGGCGCCCTCGCTGCAGCTCTCGAGCTTGGCCCACACCACGTCCTCGGTGACCATCTCGCCACCGGCGAAAGTGCAGAAGCCGCAATCGCTCGAGGCGATGACACGGCTCCTGTCGCCCACGGCGTCGACCGCCTCGCAGATGCGGTTGGCGATGACCTCGGGATGCTCGACGAAGCTGGTGGTCGAGTCGATCACGCCGGGCAGCAACAGGAAGCCGTCGGGCAGCTTGTTCTTCCTGAGTGCGGCGTACTCGTGCTGGTGGCGCGGGTTGGCGAACTCGATGGACAGTGCGCCGACCTTGGCCTGGTAGAGCGCCGGCAGAATGTAGTGCATCGGGATGTCGTCGACGTGCGGGCCCTCCCAGTTGCCCCAGCAGCAATGAAGCCTGACGCGCTCGCGCGGGATACCGGCGAGCGCCTCGTTCAGCGCCGCGACATGCATGTCGACGATCTTCAGGAACTCGGGCGTGCTCTTGTCCTGGAACAGGGTGGTGCGTTCCATGGCAAGGTCGGGTGCATCGATCTGCAGGATGAAGTCGCGGGCAATCAACGCGTATTCCTTGGCGATCTGACGGGCCAGGGCGAAAACATAGGCCTCGTGG
>MEMN01000149.1:6160-8720 GCA_001767945.1 Alphaproteobacteria bacterium RIFCSPHIGHO2_12_FULL_66_14
GGCTGCTCGCCGTCGTTCACGATGTCGATCCCGGCCGCGCATTGCCGGGCCACGACATGATGCACGGCTTCCTCGCCAAGGCGGGCCAGCCGCGTTTTGTCGATCGCCTCGCCCGCCTCATCGCGGATCAGGAGATCGCTGAGCTCCGCACTGCGCGGCAGGCTGCCGACGTGCGTGGTGAGGATCCGCTCCTCGCTTCGACGCATAGGCCCCTCCTCCGTGGCGTTAGTCGATCGTGGCGCCGGCCGCCTTCACCACCTCGGCCCATTTGGCGCGGTCGCGCTTCACCGTCGCCTTGAACTGCTGGAGCGTCTCGTAGCGCGGCGTGTTACCGAGTTCGACCAGCCTCTTCGCGACCTCGGGATCCTCGATGGCGACCTTGAGCGCGGCATTCATCTTGGCGGCGATCGCCGGGTCGAGGCCCTTGGGCGCGAAGATGCCGAACCAGATGAAGCTCTCGTAGCCCGGCAGCCCCTGCTCGGCGATGGTCGGCAGGTCGGGCATGGCGCCGACGCGCTTGGCGGTGGTGACGCCGAGCAGCCGCACCTTGCCGGCCTTGGCGTGCTGCATCATCGCCTGCAGCAGCGCGAAGACGCAGCAGGTCTCGCCCTTCAGCACCGAGTTGGTGGCGTCCGGCCCGCCCTTGTAGGGCACGTGCAGCATGTCGAGCCCGGCCTGCTTGTTGAAGGCGGCGAAGGCGAGATGCGTGCCGGTGCCGTTGCCGGTCGAGGCGTAGCTGTACTTGCCGGGGGCCGCCTTCACCTTGGCGATGAAGTCCTGGACGTTTTTGGCGTCGATCACCGCCGGGTTGATGGCGAGCACGTTCGGGATGTCGGCGAGGGTGGAGATCGGCGTGAAGTCGGCCTCGACGTCGAACGGCAGCTTCTTGTAGAGCGCGGCATTGACGCCGTGCGTGGCCGCGGTGCCGAGCAGGAAGGTGTAGCCGTCGGCCGGCGCACGGAAGACCGTCTCCGAGGCGACATTGCCGCCGGCGCCGCTCTTGTAGTCGATGACCAGCCGCTGCCCGAGCGTCTTCTCCAGCGAGGGCTGCAGCAGGCGCGCCACGACGTCGACGCCGGACCCGGCCGGGAAGCCCATGTAGATCGCGATCGGCTTGCTCGGCCAACTCTGGGCCTGCGACGCGGCGGCGGGAAGCAGGAGGGCGGCAGCGGCCAGGGCGGTAGTACGCAAAAGACGGAACATACGCATCTCCAGAGAGTGACGGTTGAGCCGCCATGCTGGCGCATCGGCGGCCCGAACGCCATCGTCCATAGGCCCTGTCAGGCGCCCTTTTCGGAAAGCTCGATGCGGTCGAGCCAGTCCTCGACCAGGGCGGCCAGCAGTCTGGGCGATTCGAGCGGCCAGCCGTGGTCGGCCCGGTCGACGACGGCGAAGGTGGCGCGCGGATAGCTCTCCAGGATGTCCCAGGCGTCGCGGTAGCCCACGGTGATGTCCTGCCGGGCGGCAATGATCAGCGTCGGCCGATCGAACCCCTTCTCGGCCTGGGCGAGGTCGAACGACACGGCGTAGCGTCGGGCATCGGCGCGGATTTCCGCGACCAGCGGCGCATTCGCGGCGATCGCCGGCGCCACCAGGTCACGGAACTGGCGGCGCTTCGCCTCGAGCCAGGCCGGCGCCTGCACCAGCGCCTCGGCCAGCGCCAGCCGCTCCTCCTCGGGCAGCGCGTCGACCAGCGCCTGGTTCTTCACCAGCGGCTCGAAGGGCGGGATCGTGCGCCGGGCCGTGTCGGCGATCACCGCCGGCACGCGCAGCAGCAGTCCCTGGACCTGCTCGCGGCGCTTGGCAGTGATCGCGCGCGCCAGGTAGCCGCCGCCCGAGGTGCCTGCCAGCACGAAGCGCTCGCCCGGCAGCACGTGGTCGATGAAGGCGAGAAGTGCGGCCAGCACGTCGTCCTGATTGCGGATGCGCTTGGCGCGCGACTCTCCCATGCCCGGCAGGTCGGGGTAGATCCGCCGCCAGCCGCCGCGCGCCGCAAAAATCGGCTCGTAGTAAGGAATCTCCACCCGGCGGTCCATGCTCCAGCCATGAAGGAAGACGATCGGCCGCCCCTGCCCTCGTCCTGGGCCGAATTCCTCGTAGTGGATCGTTGCGTTCTCAAGGTCGCACTGCATGGTTTGCCCGCTTCTGCCAGCGACTATGCTGGGGCATCACGGGAGAGAACGCCATGGGCTACATGACCGACGAGCGCCGCATGATCCAGGAGACGGCGCGCACCTTCGCGATGAAGGAGGTGCTGCCGATCGCCAACAAGCTCGACCCCGAGAAGGGCGACATTCCGCGCGAGCTGATCCAGAAGCTGGCCGACATGGGCTATTTCGGCATCGTCATCCCCGAGGAACACGGCGGGATGGGCCTCGGCGTCTTCGAGTACTGCCTGATCACCGAGGAGCTGGCGCGGGCCTGGATGAGCGTCGCTTCCATCATCGCCCGTGGCAACGGCCTCTCGGCCGGGCGCGGCATGACCGACGCCCAGCGCAAGGTGTTCCTGCCACGCGCTGCGCGCGGCGAGTTCCTGGGCGCCGCGGCCATGTCCGAACCC
>MEMN01000150.1:0-2940 GCA_001767945.1 Alphaproteobacteria bacterium RIFCSPHIGHO2_12_FULL_66_14
CGGGCGGCGCGGATCGCCGCCGCCACGCCGCCGGCCGCGGCGACGTGGTTGTCCTTGATCAGCACGGCGTCGTCCAAGCCAAAGCGGTGATTGACGCCGCCGCCGGCGCGCACCGCGTATTTCTGCAGCGCGCGCAGGCCGGGCAGGGTCTTGCGCGTGCAGCAGATGCGCGCCTTGTGGCCCTGCACAGCCTCGACGAGAGTCGCCGTCGCGGTGGCGACGCCGCTGAGGTGCCCCAGAAAATTGAGCGCGACGCGCTCGGCCGTCAGCATGCCACGCGCCGGGCCCGCGATGGTGGCGATGCGGTCGCCCGGCGCCAGCCTGGAACCATCGGGCCGCTCGATGGCGATCTCGATCGCGGGATCGACGAGGCGGAAGGCGAGTGCGGCGGCATCGAGGCCGGCCACGACGCCGGGCTGGCGCGCCACCAGCGCCGTCTCGGCCCAGGCCGCGGCCGGCACGATGGCGTCGGTGGTGAGATCGCCGGCGCGGCCGAGATCTTCCAGCAGCGCGGCGCGCACCGGCGCTTCGAGCATCAGGAGGGGCAGCGGGGCGAGGTTTGCGATTGCGGTCATGATGCTCTCCTCAGTGGACGGCCAGCATGCGTTCGACCGCGCGGCGGGCCGGCGTGGCGACGGCCGGGTCAATCGTCACCTCATGACTCATGGTTTCGAGCGCGCGGCGGATCCTGGGCAGGGTGATGCGCTTCATGTGCGGGCAGAGATTGCAGGGCCGCACGAACTCGATCCCGGGATGCAACGCGGCGATATTGTCGCTCATCGAGCATTCGGTCATCAGCACGACGCGACTGGGTCGCTCGCGCTCGACATAGTCGGCCATCGCCGCCGTCGATCCCGCGAAGTCGGCCTCGGCCACGACCTCGGGTGGGCATTCGGGATGGGCCAGCACCACGACGCCGGGGTGGCCCGCGCGCAATTGCGCCACGTCGGCGGCGGAGAAGCGCTCGTGGACCTCGCAGTGCCCCGCCCAGGTGATGACCTCGACGTCGGTTTCGCGCGCGATGTTCTGCGCCAGGTATTCGTCGGGCAGCATGATCACCTTGGGCACCCCCAGGCTCTCGACGATTTTCTTGGCGTTGCCCGAGGTGCAACAGATGTCGCTCTCGGCCTTCACCGCCGCCGAGGTGTTGACATAGGTGACGATGGGCACGCCGGGCCAGCGCTGGCGCAGCAGGCGGACGTCCTGGGCGGTGATCGATTCGGCCAGCGAGCAGCCGGCCCGGAGGTCGGGAATCAGGACGGTCCGCGAGGGGTTCAGGAGCTTGGCGGTCTCGGCCATGAAATGGACGCCGGCCAGCACGATCACCTCGGCATCGGTCTTCATCGCCTCGCGCGCGAGCGCCAGGCTGTCGCCCACGATGTCGGCGACGCCGTGGAAGATCTCCGGCGTCTGGTAGTTGTGCGCCAGGATGACGGCGTTCCTGTCACGCTTCAGTGCCAGGATGGCGTCGATGTCGGGCGCGAACTCGGACCATTCGGCCGGCAGGATCACCGACTTAACCTTGTCGTAGAGCTGGGCTGCTTGCGGGGAGGTAATCATCGGGCACCTATTTATGCTCACTATGAGCATTTATGCTCTTATGCTATGAACGAGCATAAAGCGCGTCAAGCCCCTGAATTCCCGATTTCGACAAGCGGCCGGCGGTCGCCTAGAAGGACGGCATGCGCGGTACCTTCCTCGTTGCGAGCTGTCTGATGGTTTTCGCCGGCGGAACGGTAGCGTTGGCCCAGACTCCGTCTTTCACCGATCCGCAGGCCTATTGTCGCGCGGTCGGTACGATCGACGGACCCGATCAGCGGTTCACCGGCACTGGCGTTCCGGACTGGATCCGCGCCGCCTTCTTCACGCCGGACCAGATCGCCGCCATCAAGGCCGGCCGGCAACCCGACTACGGTGTCGCGTGGCGCTGCGTTGGCGGCGAGGTGCTCGCGTGCCAGAACGCCCAGACCCCTTCCTGCATGAAGCCCGACATCGACCGCACGCCGACGCCCGCCATGAGCGAGTT
Organism: Alphaproteobacteria bacterium RIFCSPHIGHO2_12_FULL_66_14; assembly: GCA_001767945.1. Lineage (GTDB taxonomy): Bacteria > Pseudomonadota > Alphaproteobacteria > Reyranellales > Reyranellaceae > Reyranella. The sequence goes on from MEMN01000150.1 coordinate 2,027, forward strand.
CTGCCGCCGCGACAGCAACTCACCGGTGATTCCGCGGGTCGTCACCGGCACCGCGCGCATGCTGGCCTACGATTGGGTCTGCCGCGGGCCTGAGCCCACGATCGCCAAGGAAACCCCGCTCGACGCCCAGGGCTTCGTCGCCGCCGACTGGAAGCGCGTCAACCCCAAGTAAGGGCTCGTCGAGCGCTCAGGTGGCGCGCGAAAGCGGCAGCTTGCTGCCGGCGACGGCGCGTTCGAGCAGGATCTCGCGGCGGAAGCGGTAGAGCTTGGCCGGGCGACCGCCGGTCTCGGCCGACACGGCGCCGGTTTCCTCGACCAGGCCCTGCTGATCGATCAGCCGGCGGAAGTTCTGCTTGTGCAGCGGCCGGCCGGCCAGCGCCTCGACGGCAAGCTGAAGCCGGCCCAGGGTGAAATCGGGCGGCATCAGCTCGAACACGACCGGTCGATACTTGATCTTGGCTCTTAGCCTCGCGATGCCGGTGGCCAGGATGCGGCGATGATCGTAGTGCATCGGCGCGCCGATGATGTCAGGGGGCAAGGGATCGGCGATCGGTCGGCGCCCGCCGGCTTCAGGGACGAGGCCGGCCTCGTAGAGCAGCTCGTAACGCTGCAGCACCAGGTCCTCGTTCCAGCTCGCCTCGGCAAAATTGATCTCGATCCGTTGCTGGCGATCGCGCTTGGCCACCGCGTTCGTGGCCGCGTCGATCCAGCGGCGCAGCCGCGGCAGCAGCTGACGCGCGAGCGACACCGGCGTGCCGCCGCGCCAGTCCTCCCACGGGAAATAGCGGTACCAGCTCTGCCAGCCGGGCTCGTGCCCCCCTGCGGTCGCACGTTCACGGGTGAGGCCGAGATAGGAGATCGAGACGATGCGCCGGCCCAGGGTGGCTGCGGCCCGCGATCGGTCGGCGAAGGTG
>MEMN01000150.1:2954-5958 GCA_001767945.1 Alphaproteobacteria bacterium RIFCSPHIGHO2_12_FULL_66_14
ATAGCCCAGCGGATGATGGGTCTGGCGCTCGACCCAGGCGCGGAGCCCGGTCTGCAGGGTCGGGTGGTCGCCCTCGAACGGCCCCGAGGGCAGGAGCGCGCCGTCCTCCAGGGTCAGCACCTGCGGTTCGTCGCCGATCAAGGCGACCAGCACCGCGTTCAGTTCGATGGCGACGGCACGGGGTCGGTTGGCGGCAGGCGGCATGTCGGACGCCAGTATGCCCGTTCTTGCCGGCAAATCCTCCGTGGGAATAGCCCCGGCCTTATTGCCCGCAACGCCGCCGGACGGCGGCGATGGCCTTGCCGGCGTCGCCGGCCTTGAGCTCGACAGTGGCGGCGCCATCGAAGTCGCTGCCGCCTGCCTTCTCGGTCAGCAGGTCGAAACGCAGCATCAGGCGCGCGCCGCGTTCCAGGCGCTCCGCCAGGCCGGGCGACAGGGCCGGCAGCGCGCCGTCGGTCCGGTCGGCGATCACCGCGAAATCGCCGGCAAAGTACAGTTTCGCCGGATAGGCGACGCCGTCGATCTCGAGGCGCAGCCGCGGATCGTCCTTGAGCTGCTCGCGACGCGCGCCGACCGGCAGCAACGGCCGCTCGCCGTCGACATAGAGCTGAAGCTGGAGCGTGCGCTCACCCGCTGTCACCTCGCAGGCCAGCACGATCGCCGTCACGTTGACCGTGGTCGAGGTCGGCGCCGACACCGCGTAGAGGGTCCGGCCCCCGCCCTCGCGCAAGGTCCAGCCGGCGCGATCGTCCGGCGGATCGGCGGCGCCGGCGATCAGCACGGCCCACAGCAGAAAGGCGTCGGCTGTGACGAACAGCGTGACGGCCGCAATCAGCACGAAATGCCATGCCCGCCACGGCCTCGCAGCGGCCACCGTCGTCATGTCGGAGAGAACACCCGCATGGTGCCTTCATCGGCCCGCCTGGGGACAGCCGCCATGATCTGCGTCAATCGAGCCCGTTGCCGCCGTAGAGCCATTCCAGCGTGTCGAGCCACTGGTCCTGGCTCTTGGCGTTCATGAGGACGTTGCGCAGCGCGGCGTGCGGGCCATCGGGATGGTAGACGTGGTCGCCCATGGCACGGGACATCAGCTGGACCCGCGCGGTGCGCAAGACGCGGCGGGTCTTGTAGGTGGCGAGCCCTGCTTCGAGCGACTCGTAGCGGGCAAGCGAGTCTGCCAGGCAGACCGCGTCCTCCATGGCCATGCAGGCACCCTGCGCCATGTACTGCATCATGGGATGGGCAGCATCACCCAGCAGCGCCACCCGGCCGTCGACCCATTGGTCGATGGGATCGCGATCGCACAGCACCCACATGTGCCAGTCCTTGCCGTGGCGGATGATATTCTGCGCGCGCTCGCAGATATGGGTGAAACCCTTGCGCACCTCCTCGACCGGCACCGGCTTGCCGGCGACCGGCTCGGGCGCATGGTTGTGGTAGGTGACGACGAGGTTGAAAACCTTCCAGCCCGACAGCGGGTAGTGGACGATGTGGCACTTGGGACCGGCCCACAGCGTGGCGGCATTCCAGCGCAGATCCTCGGGCATCAGCTCGGTGGGGATGACCGAGCGGTAGGTCGTGTGACCCGACACGCGCGGCGGCCCGTCGTTCGCCACCTGGGTGCGGACGTGCGACCACAGCCCATCGGCGCCGACCAGCGCGCGGCCCCGCACCGTCTCGCCGTTTGCGAGTTTTGCCCCGACGCCCGCCTCGTCCTGGTCGTAGCCCGTCACTTCGGCGCTGGTGCGCAGGTCGATCAGCGGATGGTCCCGGCAGCCCTTGAGCAGCACGCCGTGCAGGTCGCCGCGATGGACGACGCCGTAGGGATTGCCGAAGCGGGCACGGAACTTCTCGCCCAGGTCGATGTGGCAGATCTCGCCGTCGGCCAGTGAATCCATGAGGCGCAGCGAGTCGATGTAGACCGCCATGCCGCGCGCCGCTTCGCCGACGCCCAGGCGATCGAAGCAGTGGAAGGCGTTGGGCCCGAGCTGGATGCCGGCGCCGATCTCGCCGAGCTTGGAAGCCTTCTCCAGCACCAGCGAGGCGATGCCCTTCTGGGCCAGCGCCAGGGCGGCCGCCAGGCCACCGATGCCGCCGCCGGCGATGAGAACTCTATCTGGGTCCACCCACGACCTTCTCGTCATGCAGCCGGGCAATCTCGTGATCCGGCAGGCCGAGGATAGCCGAAAGTATCTCGTCCGTATGCTGGCCCAGGGTGGGCGCGATCCGGGGCGGCCGACGCGGGACGGCGCCGAACTGCAGCGGCGAGGCCGCCACCGGATAGCGGCCGATGCCGGGCTGGTCGAGGACTGTGAACAGCGGGTTGTCGCGCACCGCGTCCTTGTCGGCCGCCAGTTCGCGGAAGGTCTGGTAGGGCGCCCACAAGGCCCCCGCCTGCTTGAGCGCCGCGCCCACGTCGGCCGCGGTGCGGGCGGCCACCCAGGGTTCGATCACGGTGCAGAGCCGCTCGCGGGCGTTCCAGCGGCCGGCATCGGTCTTGAGGTCGACGCCGCTTTCGGCCTCGATCTTCCTGAAGGCCGACGCGAAGCCGCCGGCCGAGGCCAGCGCGTCGACGTGGCGATCGGAGAAGATGCAGATCATCACGAAGCGGCCATCCTTCGTGCGGAAATCGCGACCGAAGGTGCCGAAGATCTCGTTGCCGAAGCGCGGCCGGTCGACCTCGTTCACGACCGCCTCGCCGATGTAGCCCAGCGCCGAGGTGGCGGCGAGCGCCATGTCCTGCAGCGGCAGCACGATCCGTTGCCCCTGCCCCGTCATGCGGCGATGCCGCTCGGCGGCCAGGATCGCCATGGCGCCGGCATAGGCAGTCGCGAGGTCCCACGGCGGCGCCACGGCATTGACCGGGCCGTCATGGCCGGCCGGACCGGTCACCATGGGAAAGCCGGTGATGGCATTCACCGTGTAGTCGACATGCGCCGAACCATCGCGGGCGCCCACGATGTTGAGCGCGATCAGGTCGGCGCGCTTTTTCGCCAGCTCCTCG
>MEMN01000151.1:0-4438 GCA_001767945.1 Alphaproteobacteria bacterium RIFCSPHIGHO2_12_FULL_66_14
ATGGGCTGGCGGTTCCCCTGGGTGTCGTCCGAGGGCACCGACTTCAACCGCGACTTCGGCGTCACCTTCACGGCCGACGAGAAGGGCGACAAGCTGGCAGGGGGCGCCGCCAGCTACAATTACGGCGGGACGCCCCCGGGCGAGGAGATGCCCGGCGTCAGCGCCTTCTGGCGGAACGACGCGGGCGAGGTCTTCCACACCTACTCGACCTACGGGCGCGGCGTGGAGGTGATGATGCACAGCTACCGGCTGCTCGACCTCACGGCCAAGGGCCGCGACGAGGACGGGCTCGGCTTCACCATGGAATGGGTGCGTCACCACGACCGCTACGAGACCGCGCCGGCCGCCCGCTCCTGCTGCGCGGGGTGAGCCTGTCTCGCCGATCGAACTGCGAGACGGGCTGGGCGACGTAACGGCCGATATGCGCTACCAAGCACGCACAGGAGTGCGTGATGGAGTATCGGCCTCTCGGAAAAACCGGCCTCGCGGCCAGCGTCGCGGGGCTGGGGTGCGGCGGCAACAGCCGGCTCGGCCTCGGCCGCGGCGCCAGCGTCGACGACTGCGTGGCGGTCGTGCGGACGGCGGTCGATCTCGGCGTCAATTTCCTCGACACCGCCGAGGCCTACGGCACCGAGGAGATCGTGGGCGCCGCCGTCCGTTCCTATGACCGAGCCAAGCTGGTGATCTCGACCAAGGCGATCTTCCGGGGCGGCGACGACACGGCAGAGACGGTAACCGCTAAGGTGGAGGCGTCGCTGAAGCGGCTGGGCCTCGATTACGTCGACGTCTTCCATTTCCATGCCGTCGGTCCCGAGGCCTACGCGCATCATCGCGATGTGCTGGCGCCGGCTCTCATTCGGCTCAAGGAGCAGGGCAAGGTGCGCCACCTCGGCATCACCGAGACGGGGCCGCGCGATCCGGAACAGAAGATGCTCGCCCGGGCGACCGCGGAAGAGCCGGGGGAGGCGCCCCAGGAAACGTTGTGGGAAGTCGTCATGCTGGCCTACAGCCTGATGAACCAGGGCGCGCGCCGGAAGATCTTTCCGGTGACCCGGCGCCGCGGCATCGGCACGCTCCTGATGTTCGTGGTGCGCAACATCTTCAGCAACGAAGCCTATCGCCGCGACGTCTTCGCGAAGCTGGTCGAACAGGGCCAGCTCGACGCGTCGATCCTCTCGGAAGGCGATCCGCTTGCGTTCCTCGTTTCCGAAGGCGGTGCGGAGAGCATCACGGATGCGGCCTATCGCTACGCGCGCCACGAAGAGGGCGCCGACGTCATCCTGTTCGGCACCGGCGATCGGGATCACGTGCGGGCAAACGTCGAGTCGATCCTGCGTCCCGCCCTGCCGCCCGCGGTCGTCGAGCGGCTGCACGCCTCGTTCGGACACCTGACGGGTGTCGGGCTCGATCTGCCGGGGCCGGTCTAAGGGGTGACCAAGTTTCCCTCCCCCGTCATCGGGGGAGGTGTCAGCGTCCTACGCTGAGGCGGTGACGGCGGCGCGTGGACGGTATGGTCGCGGTTCAGGCAAGGAGACTCGGCTCATGCAGGAAGGCTCGGGGGGAACCCTGATCGAACGCGTCGACGTCGCGCCGGGCTACCGCCTGGAAGACTACGCCGAGTACAACTACCTGGCGCCGCAGGTCGCGGATCTCGAGGCCGCCGCGCGCGAGGCGGTGCCGCGACTGGCCGGCCGCAAGATATGGATCGTCAGTTCGACACGCCAGGGCGGCGGCGTCGCCGAGGGCATGCCGCGTGTCGTGTCGCTGATGCGGCAGCTCGGGCTCCCGGTGGAGTGGGTCGTCATCCACAGTCCTGACCCGGCCTTCTTCCCGCTGACCAAGCGCCTCCACAACCAGTTGCACGGGATGGGCCGGCTTGGCCTCGGCCGAGGCGATCGCGAACTCTACGACGCCGTGAGCGACCGGCTGGCCGATGCGCTGGCGAACGAGATCGGCTCCCGGGACATCCTGATCGTGCATGACCCGCAGCCGCTCGGAACGGGCGCGCGGATCAAGAAGAAGCGCGGCATCCCGGCGATCTGGCGCTGCCATATCGGCGTCGACGGCACCACACCCGCCAGCGAAGAGGCGTGGCAGTTCCTGGCGGCCGACGCTTCGGCCTACGACCGCAGCGTCTTCACGCTGGCGGACTACGTGCCGCCTTTCCTGTCGGCGGCGGCCACCATCATGACGCCGGGAATCGACCCGCTGACGCACAAGAACCGGGAACTCTCCGTGCACAAGACGTCGGGCGTCCTGGTCGACGCCGCACTGGCCGCCACGGTGCATCCGACGCTGGCGCCGCCGTTCGCGGCGCAGGCGCTCCGCCTGCAGGCCGACGGCGGCTTCAGGCCCGCCGTTTTCCCGGAGGATCTGGGCCTGCTGTTCCGTCCGATCGTGACCCAGGTCTCGCGGTGGGACCGCCTGAAGGGCTTCGGCCCGCTGCTGGACGCCTTCGTGCTGCTGAAGGAGCGCCGGCAGGCCCGGACCCGGGACTCCCGACATCAGCTCTGCATCGATCACGCGCGCCTGGTGTTCGCCGGCCCCGACCCCTCGGGCGTGCAGGACGATCCCGAAGCCGTGGAAACGCTGGCCGACCTCTGCCGCCGATGGTCCGGCCTGCCCGCCGGCCTGCAGCACGAGATCGCCATCCTGAAGCTGCCCATGACGTCGGTGAAGGAAAACGCGCTGATGGTGAACGCGCTGCAGCGCTGCTCGACGATCGTCGTGCAAAATTCCCTTCGCGAAGGGTTCGGCCTCACCGTCGCCGAAGCCATGTGGAAGGCCCTGCCGGTCATGGGCGGGGCCGCGGCCGGCATCCGGGCCCAGGTCGCGGACGGGATCACGGGCCGCCTCGTCGACGATCCCGCGAACCCGAAGGCGGTGGCGGACACGCTCGATGCCATGTTCGTGGACCACAAGGAGCGCGAGGTCTGGGGCCGCAATGCCCGCGACCGCGTGAGCCGCGCGTTCCTGATTTTCGAAGAGGTCCGGCGCTGGCTGCAGCTCCTGGCGACGTTGGCTCGTTGATTTCATTGGTTTAATTGCCATTTGACGACCATACCGACTGGTTGGTATGGTCGTCTTATGAACCCACAGGCCCTTCCCCCGTCACGCCAAAAAATCCTCGAAGCGGCGACCGACGTCGTCCGCGCCAAGGGCTATGCCGCCACGACGGTCGACGATCTCTGCGCCGCGGCTCGTGTCACCAAGGGCAGCTTCTTCCACCATTTCAAGAGCAAGGAAGAGATGGTGTTACAGGCAGTGGCGCACTGGAACACCTGGACCGACGGGGTCTTTGCCGCAGCGCCCTATGCCACCGCCGCCGATCCGCGCGATCGCGTGTTCGGCTATCTCGATTTCCGCCGCGACCTGCTCGATCACACGGTGCCGCAGTTCACCTGCCTGATGGGCACGCTGGTGCAGGAGACCTACGCCACGCATCCCGACGTGCGCGCGGCCTGCGACCGCGGCATGTCCTCCCACGTGGCCGTCCTCACGCGCGACATCGAGGCGGCGCGACTGCAGTACGCGCCGGATGCCAACTGGAGCGCCGAGAGCGTCGGCTACTTCATCCAGGCCGTGCTGCAGGGCTCGTTCATCTTCGCCAAGGCCAAGCAGGACGCCGAGGTCGCGCGCGGGAACCTGGCGCACCTGCGCCGTTATCTCGAAAGCCTGCTGGGCGCGCCCGGCGATGTTCGCACCCCAAACAGCGATCGACAGGAGCCCGGCCTATGACCACGACCCCGTCCCGCCTGCCTCAAATCGTCTCGCACGCGGCGTGGCAGACCGCGCACGCCGAGCTTCGCGCCAAGGAGAAGGCGGCGACCAGGGCCCGCGACGCGCTGGCGGCCGAACGGCGCCGCCTGCCGATGGTGAAGATCGAGAAGGACTACCTGTTCGAGGGCGAGCGCGGGCCGGCGCGGCTGATCGACCTGTTCGAGGGGCGGCGCCAGCTCATCGTCTACCACGTCATGTTCGGCCCGACGTGGCAGCAGGGCTGCGTCGGCTGCTCGATGAGCGTCGACGACATCGGCCATCTCTCCCATCTGCACGCGCGCGACGTGTCGCTGGCGCTGGTGTCGCGGGCCCCGCAGGAGAAGCTCGCGGCCTACAAGCGGCGCATGGGCTGGACCGTTCCGTGGTTCTCGTCGTTCGGCAGCGACTTCAACGCCGACTTTGGCGTCACCGTCGGCGAGGAGGAGAAATCCGCCGTGAGCGTCTTCCTGCGCGACGACGAGGGCGTCTATCGCAGCTACGTCACCAGCGGACGGGGCGACGAGATGCTGGGCACCGTCTGGAGCTTCCTCGACCTCGTGCCGTTCGGGCGACAGGAGAGCTGGGAGGACTCGCCCCAAGGATGGCCGCAGACGCCGCCCTACGACTGGTGGCGACACCACGACAAGTACGACGACAACCCCGCCCCCCCCATCAAAAG
>MEMN01000151.1:4454-8641 GCA_001767945.1 Alphaproteobacteria bacterium RIFCSPHIGHO2_12_FULL_66_14
CACCGCGCCGCCCGAGCGCCTCTACCGCGCCTTCCTCGATGCCGACGCGATGTCGAAGTGGCTGCCGCCGCACGGCTTCACCGGCCACGTCTACAACATGGACGCCAAGGTGGGCGGCAGCTATCGCATGTCGTTCAACAATTTTTCCGCCAACAAGAGCCACGCCTTCGGCGGCAGCTATCTCGAGCTCGTGCCCAACGAGCGCCTGCGCTACACGGCGAGCTTCGACGATCCCAACCTGCCCGGCGAGATGACGACCACGGTCACGCTGAAGAAAGTGTCGGTCGGCACCGAGATCAACATCGTGCAGGAAGGCATTCCGGCGGTGATCCCGACCGAGGCCTGCTATCTCGGCTGGCAGGAATCGCTCACGCTCCTGGCGCAGCTCACGACGCCGGAGATTCCCGGCTGAGCCTGCGGGCGCTTTTCAGCGCGCCATCGGGAAGATCTCAGTCCGGGAAGACCTCGGCCAGAGTCGTCACCGCCTGCTCCGCCTCGGCGCGGTCGGCCGTCTCGCTGGCGTCACCATACCCCTTCATCTCGCCGCCCGCGAAGGACTGGACGACGATCCCGTCGCGGCGCGGCACGGCCAGGACGTGGCGATAGACCAGCCCGTAGCGCACGTCGGGCTGCGGGATCAGCCGCGCGATCTGCCCGCGCACCGGCGTGAGCGTCTCGTCCTTCCACAGCGCCCGCGCGCCGTAGCCCGTGCAGTTGATGACCACCTTCTTGCCGAGCGCCGCGATCTGCCAGGGCGCGTGGAACTCGGCACGCCGGAACCGGCCGCCGGCGATGAAGAAGTCGTTCATCAGGGTATGGGCGTAGCCGGCGATGTTGAAGATCATGATCTCGCCCTGCGCGACGGCCGCCGCCTTGAAAGGCGTTGCGTCGGCCGGCAGCCGCCGCCATTTCGGCGCGAGGTCGTCGATGCGGTCGCGGTAGACGGCGAAGTCCACGGCGGGCGGCGCGTTCAGGTCACTACTGGGCCTGTTTCGCGGGGTCGGGTTGGACACCGCGTACTGGTCGATCCATTCCACCGGAGCGCCCGGCAGGCCGAGATAGTCGCGGTGCGTCTTGAAGGCGGTGCGCGCCATTTCCTCCCACACGGAAGCGAAGCCCGGTCCCGCGGCCTGGGCAAGGGCCACGCGCGAGTCGGGCGTCCATTCGCCGGTGGCCCTGGCCGACGTCGTCTGCGGCAACTGCTCGCGGGAGTAGATCGTCACGCGCGCGCCGGCGCGCTGCGCAAGAATCGCCGAGGTGAGCCCCAGCGCGCCGCAGCCGATCACCGCCACCTCGGCAGGACTGACCTGCATGGCCAGGCGCACCGCCCGGGCGCTGGAGCCCCAGGAGAGCGACCAGCCGGCGCCACCGTGGCCGTAGTTGTGCACGACCAGCGTGTCGCCCAGGCGCTCGGTCTCGACGCGCGGGCCGGCGGGCCGGAACGGGCGCAGGCAGACGGCAATGTCGACGATGCGGTCGGGCCGCGCGCGGATCGGCACGAGCGGCGGGCCGGCCTCGAAGGACGCGCCGCCGGGCGCCGTCGAACAGCCCGCCAGCACGCCGCCCAACAACGAGGCCCGCAGCAGCCCGCGCCGACTCATCCCCTCCCGTTCGCCCACCACTCGCCCTCTCCAGTCTGGCTCCAATCGGGCCGAAGCGCCCGAGATTGGCCCGCCCTTGGAGGCAGTTCAATGCGACCCGGGGCGACCCGGGCCGATCCGGGAGGCCTGGCGCTTTTCCAACTTGTCACGCGCTTATCACGGTCACCGAACGGTTACGCCCCGCCGCAGGAACGCCGCAAGAAACCGGGGGAACTGAAAGCCTTCAACTGCATTGCTTCCTTCACGCGTCGGAGCGAACCCGTGGGAGGCCCCGTTGATCGATTGCCGGATTGCAAGCATTGCAGGCGTTGTCACCTTGGCGTTTCTGGTCCTGTTTGCAGAGACGGCTTTCGCGCAAAACAGCGGGCTCGCTGACGACAGCGGGCGGCCTGGCGATGGCCATACGCAGATGCACGACATCTACAAGCACTGGAGCCCGCCCCGGAATCCCGGAACGTCGTGCTGCAACGATTCCGATTGCCGGCCGACCCGCGCCTTCGTCGACGAGGAAGGGCACTGGCGGGCGTGGAACGGCACGCTGTGGCTGCAGGTGCCGCCGGACCGCGTCCTGCCCTCCGATTACGCGGGCGATGGCCGCTCGCACCTCTGCGAGAAGGAGCAGTTCATCTACTGCTTCACGCCGGGAGAGATCCGTGGCTGACGCACGGGAAGGCCCGGTGAAGGCTCATGCCGCCTCAGGCGCGGGCCCTCCCCGATCGAAAACTTGACTCCCGTGGCGATGCCGAGAACAAACTCTTCTGTCACGGTCCGCGCGGAAGCGGACAATGGCTTGCGCCAGCGCGGCGGCAATGGCCCGCTCAATGGTCCATTGGCGTCCCAGGGGGTGAGAGCACGACCATGTCACGACGCGGCTCAGATCCCGGCGCCTTGCCCGACGCCGGCAAGGCCGAGGACCGGCCCATCCGCATCGCCTTCGTCGAGGACGACGACGACTACCGGGAGGCGGTGAGCGGCGAGCTCGCCGACCACGGCTTCGTGGTCGAGGGCTTCGGCGACGGCCCCGCGCTGCTCGACTTCTTCGCCACCGGCGCCGAAGCCGAGATCATCCTGCTCGACTGGACCCTGCCCAGCGTGCCGGGCATCGACCTCCTGCCGAGACTTCGCCGCAACGGCATCGCGCTGCCCGTGGTTTTCCTCACCGGACGATCGCAGCCGGTCTACGAGAAGCTCGCCCTCGAGGGTGGCGCCGTTGACTTCGTGGACAAGGCGCGCGGCGTGCCGATCCTGGCGCAACGGCTGCGGCTGATCGCGGACTCGGCCAAGAAGCCCGACGCGCCCCGGCTCGACGACGTTTTCCAGTGCGGCCGGCTCACGCTCAGGCCGGCCATGAGCCGCGCCCTCTGGAACGATCGCGACGTCGACCTCACGGTCTCGGAATTCAAGATCGTGCATCTCCTGGCCTCGAACGCGGGCGGCCACGTGACGTATCGCGCCGTCTACGACTGCATGCATTATGCCGGCTTCATCGGCGGCGCCGGCGAAAACGGCTATCGAACGAACGTCCGCTCCAGCATCAAGCGGATTCGCCGCAAGTTCCAGGCCGTCGATCCGGACTTCGCCGAGATCGACAACTACCAGGCCTTCGGCTACCGCTGGCGCAAGGTCTGACGGAAGAGGCATCCGCAGAGCGGGCGATCGCGGCGATGGGGTTGGTCGCCCCGGGACGATCGGGCTATCCTCGACAGCTTCCCGATGCCGGAGACCTCGCGATGTCGATCGCCGAAGCCACCCCGTCTCTCACTGCCGCCGATCATGCGCGCGCGATGGCCGACTACAGTCGCGCCGGCGAGGCCCGCGCGCGCGTCCTGGGCAACCGCGGGCCGATCCGGTTCGACTCGGCCGGCAAGCTCGATCCGGCGATCCTCGACTCCTACTGGACGCACGGCTTCTACGTCTTCGAGGGCGTGGTCGGGCCCGAGGAACTGGGCGAACTGCGCGCCGACGTCGAGAACGTGCTGGCCCGCGCGCCGGCCTCGCCCGACGCCGATCGCGACCGCAAGGACGGGATCCTCAAGCCGCCCTATCGCTGGGCCAAACCCTTGAGCGATCCGGTCGGCGGCACCGACGCCAACAACGGACGGCATCCGGTGGAAATGCTGCAGCCGACTCTGGGCGAGGGCGGGCCGGCGTGGACCGTGGAACTGCTCGACGGCAATTTGCACCTCATGGATTCAGCACTCCGGCTCTACGGCCATCCCGGGCTGCTGGGCGTCGCGGCGGGAATCCTGGGTGACGATTTCGTGCCCTACAACGAGGTGACTTTCGTGAAGGAGGCGGGCCTCGGCCCGTCGGTCGCCTGGCACCAGGACGGCACGACACACTGGAATGCCGCCGATTGGGACATGGGCGCCCACGGCTTCAATTTCATGACGCAGCTCTATCCCTCGACGGCGGGCAACGGCGTCTGGGTGCTACCGGGCAGCCACAAGCTCGGCAAGGCCGACATTCGCAAACTCGTTGCGCGAAGTGGCTCCAAGGGCAATGACCGGATCGAGGGCGCGGTGCCGATGCTGGCCGGCGCCGGCGACACGATCGTCACCAACCGCCAGCTCCTGCACGGCTCGT